>JARGPD010000206.1:4029-5921 GCA_029212845.1 Planctomycetota bacterium | reverse complement strand
ATGAGCATGGGTGTATTGGTGAATCAATACACCAGTACGGCGCCCCAGGGGCCCCATTTCGGCGTGCTCCCAAAGGATCTGATCGAGTTTAGGCATTCGTAGCTCAGTCCGGACCCCACCCCTGGTCGACGAAGGGGGCAAGTCGGTCTTCAGGGGGAAGGCTGTCCACCGTCCATGAAAATCAATCAAGCCACCCGCCGCTCCGGCGCTGGTGAGGGGTTCTCCCTCATCGAGGTCGTCGTCGCCCTAGCGGTCGTCTCCGTCGGCTTGTTGGGATTCAGCAAGGCGATCCTCGACGCCATGGTGCTCAACCAGACCAATCGCGAGAGCGGCCTGGCCCGGCGCAGCGCCCAGGCGATCCTGGCCGACATCGAAGCGACGGCCTTCGATGAGGTCTTCGCGCGCTACAACGCGACCGTCGCCGACGACCTCGGCGCTGGGGACCACCTCTTGGGGGTCTTCCCTGTCGTGGGGCTGCGACTGCGCGACGACGAGGCGGACGGCTTCGCGGGTGATATCACCTTCCCGGCAAGCTTCACCTTTGGCGGACAGCTTCAGCTGCGCGAGGACTTCAACGACTCGAGCTTCGGCATGCCCCGGGACCTGAACCTCGACGGCGTCGTCGATGGCGCGGACCACTCGGCGGACTACAAGCTGCTACCGGTCCTGGTGCGCGTCGCTTGGCAAGGCCGAGCCGGCCAGGCCAAGGTGGAGTTCCGAACGGTGCTGATCGAGCAATGAGGCTCCTCCGTCCAGCAAGGTCCCGTCGCGCATGCGCTGGCTTCACCATGGTGGAGCTCGCGGTCAGCGCGGTGATCCTGTCGATGATGATGGGCTTCATCCTGATGGTGCAGACCACGGGGCAGGCCGCCGCCGACCAGACCGG
The DNA here is from genome assembly GCA_029212845.1 of Planctomycetota bacterium. Classification (GTDB taxonomy): domain Bacteria; phylum Planctomycetota; class UBA1135; order UBA1135; genus JARGPD01. Next base: position 5,035 of record JARGPD010000206.1, on the reverse strand, counting down.
GATGCAGGACGAGGCGGACTCGCGCCTGACCCGTGCCCTCGAGCGGGCGGCTAACGAGCTGCGTTCGGTCGTCGACGCTACGATCTGGGAGAACATCGCGAGCTTGGATGCTGGCGCGTCGCAGGTCACCTTCCAGGCGCTGGAGTCGCTGCAGAACGGCGTGGCGACGACCGGCCCGGTCAAGCGCCTCGAGGTCGAGCTGGAGACGAGCGAGCAGCTCGACGGCATCGACAACGACGGCGATGGGCTCGTCGACGAGGGCGCCTTGTACCTGACCCAGGCCCTGGGTGAGGCGGACGAGATGCGCGTGCTGCTCTGTCGCGGCGTGCGCAACACATTCAGCGGTGAGACCTTGGATCTCACCGACGAGAACGGGAACGGCCTCGTGGATGAGGGCGGCTTTCATGTGGGGCGAGAAGGGGATCGACTGATCATCCGGCTCGCTCTGGAAGTCGCTCGGAGCGATGGCTCGCGCGTAGAGCGCACAGGGGAAGTATCCGTACGGATAAGAAACTGAGGGAAAATGAAGCTACAACTAAGGGGAAAGGACGCGGTGCGCGGCACCGCGCTCGTGTCGGTCATGATCGTCGTGATGGCGCTCGCAACGGTGGCGGTGACGCTGCTGACGCGCGTTGACGCCACGGCACGTGAGCAGCGCAGCGCCAAGGAGCTGGAAGCGGCTCGACTGGTCGCCGAGGCTGGCCTGAACGTCTCCTTTGCGCTGATGCGCGAGGGCGGCGACACGGCCCTCGGCTCGCTGCATGACAAGGTCGAGTTCGGAGGCGGCAGCTTCTGGGTCGAGGAGCAGGACCTCGGCGACGGCGTCAAGCGCTTGGTCTCGAACGGCTTTGCCCAGGGCCGCCAGGTCCAGAGCGAGCTGGTCGTCGAGGAGAACGTCTACAACGTGCCGATCTTCGGCGTGTTCGCTGACGAGCGCCTGAGCATGGACAGCAACTCCTTCGTGGATAGCTACAACTCGACCCTGGGGTCCTACGGATCCCAGAAG
>JARGPD010000206.1:0-4019 GCA_029212845.1 Planctomycetota bacterium | reverse complement strand
TGTGGGGGTTGTCGGCTGCCGCCGGCGTCAGAAGGCACCGCAACTCGTTGGTGTAAAGAAAAAACCCCACCGTGGGCTCCACCGCACCCAATACGTTCAAAAAAACGGCACACGACCGGTGGGCCAACGAGCTCGGTCATGTCGGGTGCAACGCGACCATCTACGTGGACGGCAATTCGACGATCCACGGCGACGCGACTCCGGGAAGCTCGGCGAGCGTCGTGATGGAAGGCAACTCGGAGGTCAGCGGCTCGACGGTGCCAGCGGAGGAGCCCTACGTCCTGCCAGAGCTCAGCTTCCCAGCGGGATCGAAGTCCGGGAACATCTTCGTCTCGGGCAACAGTGGGACGCTCGCCTCCGGAACCTACCACGTCAACAAGCTGCGCCTGAACTCGAACAGCAAGCTGGTGGTGACCGGGCCGGCGACGATCGTCGTGAACGACATGGAGCTGAACTCCAACTCCGAGCTGATCGTTGATGCCACCAATGGGCCAGTCACTTTCTACGTGGAGGAGGACTTCATCCTCGACAGCAACACCCTGCTGGCGAGCACGACCTGGGACCCGGCCGACATCGCGGTCAACCTCAAGGCCAACAACGTGATCCAGCCCGGTGAAGAGGTCGAGCTAGATCCAGACGTCGACCTCGAGATGAACTCGAACTCCGAGCTCTACGGCACCGTGTTCGCCCCGCACGCCTACATCGACATCGAGAGCAACTTCGAGCTGTTCGGGTCGATCATCGCCCGTGGTCTGCACATCGACAGCAACGCCCGCATCCACTACGACGAGAACCTGGGCGAGTCGGACGACGACGAGGAGCTGCAGTACGAGGTCGTCGGCTGGCGCTCGGTGACGGTCCAAGGCGGAGCGAACTAAGCGTGGGTACAACTCGGACCTTGGTGTTGGTCGCAGTGCTCTGGGGAGGCGCGCCAACAGGCGCCCTTGGTCAAGGCCAGGGCCCCCTGGTCGAGGAGGAGCTGCCGACCTGGACCGCCGGCGAGCAAGCCCTTATCGAGGGGCTGCGCCAGGTACGAGCCGAGGCCTTGGACCTCGACGAGCTGCCGGCCGAGCTGATCGCTGACTTGGCGGGACGCGCCGCTGCCGAGCCCGAGCTGCTCGACCTGGCCCTGGTGGTGCTGGAGACCGAGGCCGTACCCTCGGCCACCGGCAGCGCGGACCAACGCATGAGCCAGGTCCAGGAAGCCGTGATCCTCGAGGTCTTCGCCAGCGCACGCCGAAGTACGGCGGTCGCCGCGCGCGATCGCTACCTGGCCCAGGTGCGCAAGAACGCCTGGCTTCAGGATCCCGAGGCGCCTCTCGACCCGGACGGGGCCCGCACAGCGCTGCTCGTGACCGGTGCCCTCGGTCGGCCCCAGGACGTGGCCCTGATGATCAGCCTGGCTCCTGAGGAGCCCGGTCGCGGCGGCCCCTTCGAACGGGCGCTCACGCGCAGCCTGCGGTCGGACCCCGAGTGCTTCGAGCGCCTACGCGGTGCTTGGCTCGGTGGCGGCGACGAGATCGCGGCCACCTGCATCGACGCCGTCGGCGCTGCGGGGGACTCGCGCGCGCTGGTCTTCCTCGAGGACGTGATGCGCTGGTCCGAGCTGCTGCGGCCGAACGCAGCGGCCGCAGTCCAGGCCATCGGGCGCGGCCTCGACGCGGACCGCAACGAGTCCCTGGCCCTGTACCTCGTCGACCTGCTCGACCCGAGTCAGCCCCAGGTCTGCCGCGCGGCGGCCCAGGCGCTCGGCTCCTTGGGTGACGAGCACGGCTATGCACCACTGATCGACCTCTTGGACGAGGAAGACCCACGCCTTCGCGAGGGCGCACTCTGGGCCCTGCGGCGCGCCACGGGACTCGGCCTCGGAGCCCAGAGCCACCCTTGGCGCATCTGGCTCGCGGACGAGCGGTCCTGGCACGCCGAGCGCGCCGGTGCGCTCTACACCCAGCTCAAGGCCGAGAACCCCGCCGCCCGCGTCGGAGCCCTCAGCCTGCTGGCCCAACAGCGCACGGGTCGCGCCGCGATCGCCGAGCGCATCCTGCCGCTGCTCGTCGACCCCGAGACCGCGGTCGTCACGGCCGCTTGCCGGGCCCTCGCACGGCTCGACCACGTCGAAGCCGTCGGCGCCCTGTTCGACACCATGGACGAGCGCGAGGACGAGGCCGGCACCGCCGCCTGGCAAGCCCTGGTGCAGATCACCGGCCTGAACCTACCCGCGGACGCCACCCTGTGGCGCACCGCGCTCGCAACGCGAGCTGCATAGCGAGCCTGGCTCAGGTCCAAGCGCAGGCGGGACTCCAGCGCGACCGCAGCGACGGGTCCGCTACACCCTGACCGCGGCCTGGCCGGCGGCGAGGCCGGACTTGGCGGCCTTGGCGAAGGCGACGCCGTCGAGGTAGTTGCCGGCGAGGAAGAGGCCGGGGCGCTCGGCGGACAGCTGCGCGAGGCCATGGCGGATGCGGGCGACGCGGGCGAGGTGGCCGAGCTCGTACTGGGGGATCGCGCGGGGCCAGCGCACGACCTCGGTGAAGACGGGCTCGGCGTCGGGGCCGGACAGGGAGAAGAGGCGCGCGAGGTCGAGCTTGGTGATCTCGATCAGCTCGTCGTCGGTCAGGCTGCCGGACTCGGTGTCGGTGGCGCCGCCGACCATGCAGCGCATCAAGAGCGTGCCGTCGGGACTGCGCCCGGGGAACAGGTGGGTGTCCCAGAGCACGCCGAGGATGCGGATGTTCTGGCCGCGCTCGATCAAGGCGCCGAAGCCCTTGGGGACGGCGGCGAGGGCGGCTGGCCCATAGCCCAGCCCGACGACGGCAACGGGCGGCGTGGCGATGGAGGCCAGCTCCGAGGCCAGCTCGGGGGCGACGTCGCTGACAAGCTCTGCGGCGGAGAAGGACTCGCCCGCCAGGACCACGGAGTCGGCGTGGAGCTCTTCGGTGGCAAGACCGCGCGGGGCCACGAGCAAGCGCCAGCAGTCGCCGTCATGGCCCACCTCGCGCACCTCGATCCCGCAGCGCACGGTGAAGTCGCCCCTGGCCTCGCCACGCTCGGCGAGGCCGCGCGGCAGCTGGTCGAGGCCGCGCGCGAAGGAGGTCAGCTTGCCCGAGGGGCCTGCGGGTCCACCGGAAGCGGCGCCCTTCCGCTTCTTGAGTGCGAACATGGCCTTCACGAGCGAGCCGTATTCGGCCTCGAGCTCGGCCATGCGCGGGAAGGCCGCGGGCAGCGAGGTGCGCTTGGCGTCGCCGGCGAAGACGCCGAGCACCATCGGCGCGATCAGGCGGTCCGCGGCCTGGCGTCCGAGTCGACGGCGGGCGAAGTCCCAGACGCTCTCGTCCCGCATCGCGCTCGTGTCGACGCCGTCCGCGGTCTCGATCCCGCTGCCGTAGCCGGGGACGCCAGCCTCGGTCTTGATCCGCGGCCAGAATGGCTCGGTCGCAAGGCGCGCGAGGGCGATGGGGCTGAGGACCCCGCTCGTGAAGAACTTGACCGGGTGCGCCTGGATCTCCTTGAGCTGACCTTCGCGGACCAAGAAGCGCCGCGCGGCCGCGTCGTCGGCGGCCAGCTTGGTGAGTCCAGCCGCCTTGACCAGCGGGTCCATGGCCGGCTCGCTGTCGAGGTAGCCGGTCGGGCCGGCTTCGAGCCGCCAGCCGTCGCTGACGAGGGTCTGGGCCTTGCCGCCGACCACGGCCTCCCGCTCGATCACGAGGATCTCGACCAAGCGCCCCTCGGCGCGCGCGGTGTCGCTGGCGGCACGCGCGGCGGCAAGGCCCGCGATGCCAGCGCCTACGATCACGATGCGCCAGGGCTTGTCGGTGCGGTCCTCGGCGAGCACCTCGTCGAGGGCAGCCGAGGAGGGCGGGGGAGGCGTTGGGGTCGTCATCTCAAGAGCTACCTCGGCGCTGTGGTCGGCCGGGCGAGAGGCGGGGGGCTCGCGCCGCGCTTCTCTCCCTAGATCGATGGCCTGCTAGACCGTCTTGCTGAACAGGTTCTTGCCCTTGCCCTCGTGCTTCTCGCGCCAG
>JARGPD010000205.1:291-5958 GCA_029212845.1 Planctomycetota bacterium | reverse complement strand
GCGATTGCCCAGCGACAACAGAACGCCCCCAACCGCCAGCCGCAGGCGCTTGCCCAGCGGCAACAGAGCGATCCCAACCGCCCGCCGCAGGCGCTTGCCCCGCGGCAAAAGAGCGCCCCCAACCGCCCGCCGCAGGCGCCTGCCCAGCGGCAACAGAGCGCCACCAACCGCCAGCCGCAGGCGCTTGCCCCGCGGCAACAGAGCGCCGAACTACTCCGCCGTCAACTCGATGTCATCGAGCCCATACCGACCGCCGGGCGACCCATGGCTCGGGCCGAAGCGGAAGATGAGCTTGTCGATGTCGCCGAGGTCGAAGGCGGCGTCGTCCACGGTGAAGCCGGAGAGGGGCAGGCGGATGGTCTCGAACTCGTTGCCCCAGCCGGCGCCGGTGCCGCAGCTCGTGCGCTGGTAGGGCTCCTCGATGCCGCCGCCGAAGGCGTCGATGCGCAGGACGCTGGCGTTGCCGCTGCCGTCGACGAGCTCGACCTCGAAGACCGAGTCGCCAAGGGCGGCGTTGGTCAGCGGGTGGCGCGTCGCCTGGCAGGCGCGGAACGAGAGGTCCCGGAAGCTGGTCCAGTCGGCGTCCGCGCCTGGGATGTCATAGGTCAGGTGGTGATCCACCACGCCCTGGGCTTCGAACACGACGCCGCGGGTGCTGTCGCTCGAGTTGCCGTGGGTGAAGCCATTGAACGGGTCGGACAGGTTGTGGGTGAAGTTGGTGTTGCCGTCGTCGAGGCGACCTTCGGTGAGGTTCGCCACGCTGAAGCTGACCGCCGCGCCCGAGCTGGCCAGGTTCGACAGGGTGTTGCTCTGGAAGTCGTCGATCACGTACTTGCCGCTCTCGTTCGACTCGCGGAACATCAGGTCGGCCACGACACAGGGGTCCGACACGGGCGCGCCGATCGCGTGGAACGACTCGTACTGGCGCGTCAGGAAGTCCTTGGACGGGACGTTGCCGAGGACGTGGTACTGGATCAGAGGCAGGGCGTAGCCCTTCATGATCAGGTGCGTCTGCGGACGGCCGACCTGGCAGGGGCCGGTGGCCACCGAGCTGCCGCCGCCGTCGTGGAAGTCACCGTGGCCGACGCCGTGCAGGGAGATGCTCTGGCGCTGGTTCTCGGCGCGATCGTGCAGGTGGAACGACTGGGCGATGTTGTTGCTCGCGCAGCCGGTGACGTCGGCGTCCGAGGCGCCGACCCACAGGTGGTAGTTCGCGTCGTGCGGCGTCGCCGACGAGGTGCCCAGGAAGTCCGTCGGCGCGATGCTCGAGATCAGGCGGATGTCGCTCAGCTTGAAGGCGATCGGCGAGTAGGTCCCGTCGAACATCCGGTCGTAGGCGCGCGCCACGCCCTCGCCGCCGCGGCTGTGACCGATCCAGGTGATCAGCTTCTTGTCGATGTGCCCGAACAGCACGCCGCCACCGATCGTGTTCGCGTGGCGGATGATGTGATCGGTGTTCGTGAGCGTGGTCGTCGACGCCGTCTCGATGCCAGGGCCCGTGTTGTTCTGGTGGCTCATCACCACGAACCCCCACGAGGCCAGGTGGTAGCCGAGGTGGTCGTACCACTGGTAGTTGTGGCCGTTGCCGTGGCTGATCACGACCAGCGGCAGCTTGCCGAGGCTCGCGACGTTCGTCGGGTGGTAGATGTCCTGGCCCAGCCAGGAGCCGCCGTTGTGCAGGAACTCGGTCACGGCGTAGGGACCCGGCTGGGTCAGGTCGCGCACGACGTACATGCCGGAGGCCTCGCCGTAGCCGTCGATCAGGTCCCCGCTGGATAGCTGGCCGTCCTGGTCCAGGTCGACGATCAGGTCGTAGCCCCGACCGATGTCGGTGCCGAAGCCCGCGGCCAGGGTGCCGGTGTCGACCGTGAAGGTGTTCGCCGCGATGCCCGACGCGCTGAAGGTCACCGTCTCCGGCCCGCCCGAGCTGACGTCGACGAGGCTCGTGTCCTGGTCCCACTCGGCCGTCGTGCGCGAGTCGACGACGTACAGGTCCGCCTTCAGACCTGCGACCGAGGGGTGCGCCAGGGGGTCGACCGCAAGCTGCACCGGCGAGCCCAGGTTCCACGCGCGCACGTACTCGACGAAGGGCCGCGTGGCGATCGAGTTGCAGGCCAGCTCGGTGATCACCTTGTCCACCGAGGGCCCGAAGGTCAGGTCGGCGCCGGGGGTGAAGTCGAAGCCGTTGGGATCGACCGGGTCGATCAGCGCGGCGTCGAGGTACAGGGTCAGACCAGCCAGCCCGGGCAGGCTCGGCAGGGGCAGGTCGACGCCCAGGATGCCCATCCCGGTGGTCGTGCCGATCGGGAACAGACTCAAGGACGGCGTGAAGCCCAGCGGCACGTTCTCACCGAAGAGCATGACCGGACCAGGCGACACGTCGTAGGCCAGCAGCACGGGCAGGTTCTTGTTGCCCGTCACCTCGACGTGCAAGGAGGTCCCGAGCGGCTTGGTCAGGGACGAGGATCCGTCGAGCTTGAGGTCGGAGCCGGAGGCCGCCAGGGTGAGGCCGGCCAGGGCCGCGAGGGTCGGAGTGAGGCGCATGGGAGTAGGGAGCGGGGTGAGGGAACGTGCTCCCCCAGCCTACCCCAGGCGCCCGGATCGCGGGGAAGCCGGCTCAGGCCGCCTGCAGGATCTCGATGTCGTACCCGTTGGGGTCCTTCACGAAGATGTACCGGCCCGGGTTCTCGCGGTACCACCAGCCGCGCTGCTCCACGTCCGCGATCACGGCCGCGAGGTCCGGGACCGTGAACGCCAGGTGCCCGAAGGCGGTCCCGACGTCGTACTTGCGCCCGTCGTGGTTGTAGGTCAGCTCGATGTGGTAGCTGCGGGCCTCGTCCGCCAGGAAGACCAGGGTCGCCTCGTCGCCGATCGTGCCGCGCCGCACCTCCTCGAGGCCCAGGAAGCCGGTGTAGAAGGCGAGGCTCTCGTCCAGGTCGTGGACGCGGATCATGGTGTGGGCGAGTTGCATGGCAGGGGGGGGGGTGGCTGGGGGCCAGGGGTGTGGAACGCGAAGACGGGGGCCCGACCGATTGGTCGAGCCCCCGCCTCGCTTGGAGAGGTTAGCGGCTCAGCTGTCGCCGAGGATCTCCTTCTCGAGATCGTCGAGCGCCGCGTCGGCGTTCTCCTCGGTGATCTCTTTGGCGGCGGCCTCGTCGGCTGCCTCTTGGGTCGGGATCTCGACGGTCGCCTCGCCGGAACCACCGGTGGTGGTCGGGGCGGGCTCGGCGCTGCAGGCGCCGAGCGCGAGGCTCAGGCTGGCAGCAGCCATCAGAATGAGGGGGGTTTTCATGTTGGGGTCTCCTTCGTTGGGGAAGGGGTTCAGCCTTGCGGGCGCTCGGCCGGCTTCTCGGTCGGCTTCTCGGTGGGACGGGAGGCGGGCGGACGCTCGCCGCCGCCGCGGGTCTTGCCCTTCTCGAGCTCCTTCTTGAGCTCTTCGAAGCCGCGGTCGCCGATCTGGGTCTTGGCCTTGGCGAGCATGCGATCGTAGCGATCGTTCTCGGCCTGCTCGAGCTTGTCGATCTTGGCCAGCTTGGTGCGATCGCCGGACTTCTCGGCGAGGGCGCGCAGGCGCTCGATCTTGGCGAGGCGCTCGCGGTGCTTGGCTTCCTCGGCCTTGGCCATGCGGATGGCCTCTTCCTTGTTCACCTTCGGCTTGTCGCCGTCGGGGCGAGTCTCCGGGCGCTCCTGGGGGCGCTCCTGGGGGCGCTCGGCGTCGGGACGCTCGGTCGGACGCTCCTGGGGCGGGCGCTTGGCGTCGGGGCGCTCTTGCGGGCGCTCCTGGGGCGGACGCTGGGCGTCGGGACGCTGGGTGTTCGGGCGCTCTTGCGGGCGCTCGGTGTTCGGACGCTCTTGCGGGCGCTGGGTCGTCGGACGCTCTTGGGCAACGCCGGGCAGGGTCATGCCGGCGGTGACGAAGGCAAGCGCCAGGGTGATTTTGGGCAGGTTCATAGGTGTACTCCTCTGGTCTGGTCGGGGCAGGGGCGACCCCGTGTTCAAGGGTCGACGGTGGTCGACCTGGCCCCATACGCTACGTGCAGCGACGACGCTTGGGCAAGAACTCGCTGGAGTTGCTGTCCGAACCGCTCTTGCCAAAATGCAAGACCCTAGGTCCGAAGCGCCGCAGAACCGCCTAGCCGACACCGTGCCGGCCTCCACGCGATGGATCGACGGTTCCGCGGCCTCCGGATTAACGAATCCGAGAGAATCGCCCTGAACCCCGTCGGGCCGGGGTCGGCGCGAGCGGGGGCGAGCTCTGTGGGGCCCGCCCCGCGCCCTCTCAGTCGGCGGCGACCACGTCCATCAGGGTCATGCAGTTGACCGCCGTCGGGTAGGTCTTGAGGCCGGGCGCCGACCACGCATCCGCACCCGGCCAGGCACCCGCGTCGTCACCGGTGCGCAGCTGGTGCGGCAAGAGCGCCTCGAGCACCCCCTCGTTCCAGCGCTCGGCGAGCAGGCCGCCGACGACCCCCATCGCCCGCGTGCCGTACATCCAGTAGGTGAAGTCCGTCGTGCCGGTCGCGCGGCTCCAGGTGGGTCGCTTGGCGAGCAGCAGCTTCGCGCCCCCGGTCATGCGGTCGATGTCCACCGACTCGCGGCTGACCTGCAGGATCATGTCCATGGCGGTGGCGAGCTCGGCCTTGTCGGCGGGGAACTCGGACTGGCGACCGAGGATGCGCAGGGCGTACTGATGCCCATCCATGTAGTTGATGCGGCCACTGCTGCGGTCGAGCATCTCCTCGAACCACATGTAGCCCGAGGCGAAGGTCTCGGGTGCCGCATGGACCTCGACCGCGAAGGCCTCGACGAGCGCCAGCAGCATGCGGCCGGTCTGCACCGAGTCGTTGTCCCCCACCGGCGGGTAGTCGTAGCGCCAGGCGCCGTAGGGGTTGCGAGCCGCCTCGATGAAGCCGACCGCTTGCCGGAGCGCCTCGCGGTAGCGCCCGGTCACGGGCCGGCCGACGGGCTCGCCCACCGCGAGGTGCGCGATGCCAAGCGCCAGGGCTTCGGTCCCGAGGGCGTGCCCGACGAGGTAGACGAAGGAGTCCAGGGGACCGATCGCACCGCGCTCGTCCTGCAGCTGCACGAGGTGATCGAGGCCGCGAACCAAGGCCCGGTCGCGGCCCTTCACCTCGGCCGGCTCGGCGGGCCAGAGCTTGCAGTGGCGCGCGAGGGCTTGGACCGCGAGGGCGGTCGCGCCGACGTCGTCGAAGTAGGGCACGATCGTGGGCACACCGGCGAGCTCGGCCTGCACGTCGTGCCAGCCGCCGTCGATCGCCTGGGCGGAGATCAGCCAGGCTAGGCCTCGGTCGAGGGTCTCTTGGGCCAGGACCACCGACTCGTCCACCTCGGTGAGCACCGCGAGCCGCGGGGCCTGGTGGCTGGAGGGGTCGCCTTGGTTGGGTGCCTGGGCGGCGGGTGCGGCGCTCGCGATCCCGATGATCGCGTCCACGGTGGCGTGCTCGAGCAGCGGGTCCTTGGGCAGCTCACCGGGGACCGCCGGGGCGCTGGCGCCGTGGGCCCGGGGTGCCGGGTCCGCGGGCCAGAGTGGATCGGCCGGCCGGCGGTCCCCCACGGCGGGGGCGACGAGCGGATCCTTGGCGGTCGGGGCCAAGCTGGCAGGTCCCGGGGGCAGCACGTCCTTGGGCGCCTGGGGTGCGGGCGATG
>JARGPD010000205.1:0-209 GCA_029212845.1 Planctomycetota bacterium | reverse complement strand
GCGGGCCGGACCGGGGGCCACCGGCGTTGCCACCGGAGCGCCTGCCGGGGCGGGGGCCACCGGCGCATCCGAGCCTGCCGGCGTCGAGGTTCTCGGCCCCGCGGGCGGTGCCGCGCTTGGTCGGAGCGGCTCGTCGAGGCCGAACTGGGCCGGGGCCAGGGCGCCGAGGGCGGCCAGGGAGAAGCCGACGAGGGCCACGGGGCCGAGGG
>JARGPD010000023.1 GCA_029212845.1 Planctomycetota bacterium | reverse complement strand
GAACATGGGGGTAGCTCGCCAGGGTGGGGGGGTGGTGGCCCTCGACATTAGCAGGACCGCGGCCATCGCACCTCCCCCTTGCGGAAGCCAGTTCCGGGTTCCTCGGCGACGGACTACCATGGGCGCCATGCCTCTCAAGCGCCGCACCCGGCTCGGTCAGTACCGCATCGAGGGTCTGCTCTCGAAGGGCGGGTTCGCGGAGGTCTACCGGGCCTACGACACGGTCGAGGGCATCCGCGTGGCGATCAAGCTGCCCCTGCCCGAGCACGTCAACCCCGGGTTCCTGACGCAGTTTCGTCGCGAGGTGCGGCTCGTCGCGGGGCTCGACCACCAGAACATCCTGCCGATCAAGACCGCTGGTCTGATCGGCGAGCACTTCGCGATCGTGACGCCGCTGGGAATCGAGAGCCTGGGCGACCGGCTGCAGCGGCGCATGGCGCGCACGACCGCGCTCGGCTTTGCCGAGCAGCTGCTCGAGGGCCTGGCCTGCGCCCACCGGCGCAAGATCGCGCACCTCGACGTCAAGCCCGAGAACCTGATCCTGTTCCCCGACCGGCGCCTGCGGCTGGCCGACTTCGGCCTGGCGCGCATCGTGCATCGCACCCTCGCGGCGTCGGGCTCGGGCACGGTCGGCTACGTCGCGCCCGAGCAGGCGCTCGGCCGGCCGGCGCTGCACTCCGACGTCTTCTCCGCGGGCTTGATCCTCTGGCAGCTGATGGCGGGCAGCGTGCCCGACTGGCCCTTCCGCTGGCCCTACCCGAACGCCGCCCGCGCCGAGGCCAAGTACAGCCCCGGCCTGGTGCGGCTGGTCCGACGCGCCACCCTGGTCGACGAGCGCAAGCGCTTCCCCAACGCCGTCGCGATGCTCGCCGCTTACCGCAAGCTGGGCAAGCGCCTGCTCGCCTGAGGGCCCACACCATGCCGACCGCTCCCACGACTCCCGACGACCCGACCAGCCCGGCCGGCCTCTGGCTCGAGCACGACGACCCTGCGGTGGTCTCGCTCGAGCTGGCCGACGGTCGCGCGGTCTTGTGCTCGCGCCCGGGGCCGGGCAAGGCTGCCAACGAGGACGGAGCCGCCATGCTGCGCCGGGGTGCCGGCGCCGTGCTGGCCGTGGCGGACGGCATGGGCGGCCAGAGCTCGGGGGTGAGCGCGACGCGCGTGGCGCTCGAGGCGATCGCGGCGCGCATGAACGCGGCCGAGGACGACGAAGCGCGCCTGCGCAGCGACCTGGTCGACGGCATCGAGGACGCCAACCGCGCCGTGCTCGGCTTGGGCGTCGGTGCCGGGGTGACCCTGGCCGCTGTGGTCCTGCGCGACGGGCTCGCCCGCACCGTGCACGTCGGCGACTCGATGGCCCTGCACGTCGGGCAGCGGGGCCGCGTGAAGGCCCTGACGATCCCGCACTCGCCGACGGGCTACGCGGTCGAGGCGGGCCTGCTCGAGGCCGAGGACGCCCTGCACCACGAGGAGCTACACGTCGTCTCGAACTACCTCGGGTTCGAGGGTCTGCGCATCGAGCTCGGCCCCACGACACCCGTCGCCGCGCGCGACACGCTGCTCTTGTGCAGTGACGGCTTGTCGGACAACCTGCGGCTCGAGGAGATCATCGAGCTGGTCCGCAAGGGGCCGCTCGAGCTCGCGGCCCGGCGCCTGATGGACCTGGCCAGCGCGCGCATGAACACGCCCGAGGACGGGCACCCGAGCAAGCCCGACGACCTGACGCTGCTGCTGTACCGGCGTAGCTCGGTGCGCGCGCGGAAGTGACTCGGGCTGACTCGCGCCAAGCCTCAGGCCGGGCCGAGCGGTCCGTGCATGGGCTCGCGGGCCACGCCGAAGAAGAAGCGCCAGTGCAGGGCGAGGGCACCCAAGACGGCCACGTGCCAGAGCTCGTGGGGCCCGACGACACCCGGGATCAGGGTCGGCCAGCCGAGGCCGAGCAGCACCGCGCCGACGGTGTAGCAGAGGCCGCCGAGGAGCAGGTCGCGGATGCGGCCGGTGCCTTCGCGGCGCCAGATCACCAGCCCGGTCGAGCCCACGATCCAGCCCATGGCGAGGTACACCGCGATGCCGAGCCCCGGCGGTAGCTCGTGGTAGAAGACGCTGAAGAGCGTGATGCCGGTCGCGGCCACGGCCCACAGGAAGACGAGCACGCTCCAGCGCGCGAAGCCGCGGAAGAAGAGGCACTGGACCGGCGTGTGGGTGCCCGCGATCAGGGCGAAGATCGCGGACTGGTCGAGGCGGCCCATCACCGCACGTGCGGTCGAGCCCGCCGGGAGCATGTGGTAGACGCCGCTCATCGAGAGCAGCAGGACGCTGGTAGCGCCAAAGATGGAAAGGGCCAGGACGCGACCCGGGTGGCCGCGGGCGCAAAGGGCTAGGCGGACGCTGAGGTAGCCGCACACCACGGCGCCCACGAGGTGCGTGATGGCGCTGAACGGCTCGAAGAAGCCGGGTAGTGCGTGGACCTGGGCGAGGAGCAGCATGGTGGCGCCGCGGGTGGCAGCTACGAGCTCCCGGGCCTGCGACGCGCAGCAGCATAACCCCTCGTCGATTCGCCAGGACCAGCCTTGGGCAGGGCGCGCCGATGTGCCAACTTCCAGCCAACATGCGAAGCCTCACCAAGTCGACCGCCCAGCTAGCGCTGCTCGTCCCCCTGGCCCTCGCTGCCTGCCAAGGGCCGAGGACCGCGGATCCCACCGTCCTGACCGACCTCACCGCGACCGCCGCCGCGCTGCTCGAGGGCACCGACCTGCCGGCCCTCTCCCTGGCCGTGGTCGTCGATGGCGAGCTCGTCGGCACGGGCGCCGCGGGCCTGCGCCGGATCGACTCGACCGAGCCCGTCACCGCCGCCGACGCCTTCCACATCGGCTCGTGCACCAAGTCGATGACCGCGACCGTGGCCGCGATCCTGGTCGACGAGGGTCTGCTCGACTGGGGCACGACCATCGAGGATGTCTTCCCGGGCTTCGACTTCGACGAGGCCGCGCGCGGCGTGCGCCTCGACCAGCTCTTGACCAACACCGGCGGCATGGCCACCGCGGTCCCCCCGGCCCTGTGGGACGAGCTGTGGGCCGAGGCCGACACGCCGACCGCGATGCGCCGCCGCCTGGTCGAGGCCACCGTCGCCCAGCCCCTCGCCCACCCTCCCGGCACCACCTTCGAGTACTCGAACACCGGCTTCGCGATCGCGGGCGCGATGCTCGAGCAGCTCGCTGGCGTGCCCTTCGAAGAGCTCCTAGCCGCGCGCCTGTTCGTGCCCCTCGGCCTGACGACTGCTGGCTTCCGCGCCCCGGCGACGGGGGGCCAGGTCGACCAACCCTATGGGCACAGCGTGCGACGCGGGACCCTCGCTCCGGTCGAGCCCGAGCCCGCCGGCGACAACCCGCGCGCGATCGCCCCGGCCGGAGCCGTGCACCTCAGCGCTGCCGACCTCGCGCGCTACGTCCGGCTCCACCTCGGCGCGCAGGCAGGCCTGCTCGAGCCCGCCAGCCTCGCGCGCCTGCACACCCCGCCCGAGGGCGGCAGCTACGCCATGGGCTGGTTCACCGCCCAGCGCGCCTGGGCCGGCGGGACGGCCCTGACCCACGCCGGCTCCAACACCATGTTCTACACCGTGATCTGGCTGGCACCCGAGCGCGGCTTCGCGGCGGTGGCCATGACCAACATGGCGGGAGCCGAGGCCTCCGCCGTCTGCGACGCGGCCGTCGGCACCCTGATCGAGGACTTCCTCGGGCCCACGGAGTAGGGCCGCCCCGGGGGCTCGCCCGGACTCAGTCCTTGGAGGCGCTCGCGCTGGCTCCACCCTTCGTCGCGCCGAGGTCGACCACGACGGCGATGATGATCAGGATCCAGGACCAGGTGGCCAGGTCGCCGTCCGTGCGGTGGGTCGTCCAGGCCAGGGCGAGGGTCGTCCAGGGCAGGAACAAGACCCCAGCAACCAGGGCCAAGCTGCCCATGCCGTGGACGGCGAGGGCGTCGTGGATGTAGGTGCCGGTGATCAGCAGCCCGAGCAACGCGATGCGCGGGAAGCCGAACAGGGCACAACCGAAGAGACAAGGCATGGGGACATCCTACGCGGACTCACAGCCGCCATTCAGGTCCTTTTCAGGTGCTCGAGCCCGCCTCGGCGCGGCGTGGTCATGGCGGGGGGAGCGAAGCGGGTGGTAGGCTCGCGCTGCGCCCGCGGGCGTCGATCCGAAGCCCCTCCCTCCATGGAAACGAGCATGTCCGACCAGCCTCCGCCGAGCGCCTCCTCCCGCCTGTCCCGACGACGCTTCCTCAAGGCGACCGGTGTGGTCACCGGAGCGGCCCTGGCGCCGTCGGCCTTCGCGGGTCCGCTGATCCTCGGCCAAGGCAGCCCGGCCGAGCTGCTCAACGTCGCTTGCATCGGCGTCGGCGGCATGGGCGCCAGCGACCTCGGCAGCATCGCGAGCGGCCGCAACGTGCGCATCGTGGCCCTGTGCGACGTGGACGCGAACCGGCTCGGCAGCGCGGCGGCCAAGCACGCTGGGGCGCGCACCTTCAGCGACTGGCGGCGGCTCTTCGACGAGCTGCACGCGGACATCGACGCGGTCTCGGTCTCGACCCCCGACCACATGCACGCGCCGATCGCCCTCGCGGCGATGAGCCTCGGCAAGCACGTCTACTGCCAGAAGCCGATCGCCCACGACCTGCGCGAGTGCCGCGCGATGGCGCGCGTCGCAGCGAGCCAAGGCGTGGTGACCCAGATGGGCACGCAGATCCACAGCCACGGCGCCTACCGGACCGCGGTGGCGACCCTGCGCTCGGGCGTGATCGGCAAGGTCAAGGAGGCGCACCTGTGGGTGTCGAAGTCGTGGGGCGGGCCCGCGACAGGCCGACCGGAGGCGGCGAGCGAGGCGCCTGCGCACCTCGACTGGGACCTGTGGCTCGGCGGCGCACCCGCGCGGCCCTTTGCGCCCGGCTACCACCCCGCGAGCTGGCGCGGCTGGAAGGACTTCGGCTGCGGCACCCTCGGCGACATGGGCTGCCACATCTTCGACCCGGTCTTCGGGGCGCTCGGCATCGGCGCGCCGAAGTCGGTCGTCTCGCGCGGGCCCCAGCACCACGCCGAGACCTTCGCCACCGACAGCGACATCCGTTTCGTGTTCCCCGGTACGGACCAGACCGCCGGCGACCTGCCGATGCGCTGGACCGACGGCAGCGCCGCCAGCCGCCCGGACGCCAGCCGCGCCCAGCTGCCTGGCGGCACCTCGCTCCCGGGCGCGGGCTCGTTCCTCGTCGGCGAGGAGGGCGTGATGGTGATCCCGCACTGGAGCGCGCCGGTCTGCTACCAAGACGGCGAGCCCAAGCCGGTCGAGCTGGTCGAGCTCCCTGATCGGAACCACTACCATGAGTGGACCGACGCCTGCCGCGGCGAGGGCCAGACCACGACGCCCTTCAGCTACTCGGGACCCCTGACCGAGGCCGTGCTCGTGGGGGTCGTCGCCGGCTGCTTCCAGGGCCGCGAGCTGGCCTGGGACAGCGCCGAGCAGAGCTTCGGCGACGAGCAGGCCGACGCCCTGGTCGCGGGCGAGTACCGCGAGGGCTGGCAGCCGAAGGGGCTGTGAGCGGCGCGCTGGGATGCTGACCCGAAGCCGCCGCCACGGCTCGCACCCGCACCCCTAGCGGTCGAGCACGGCGACGAAGGTCTCCGCGAGCTGCTGCTGGAGCTGGCGCCAGGGTGCCGGGGGACCCTTTGCGAAGGCCTGGGAGACCTCGAGCTCGATCCCTAGGTAGCGGGCCTCGGGCAGCCGGCGGCGCAGGTGCGTGGTCAGGCCGTCGGCGGTGCCGCGGTAGGGGCGGTTGCGCGCCAGGCGCAGGCTCCCCTCACGCCGGCCGAGCTCGCCCAGGAAGGCGCTCGCGAAGGCGCGCTCACGCTCGCGCTTGGGGTCGTACAGCAGCGCGACGTCGATGCCGCGCTCGAGCCCCTCCCAGGTGGGCGTGAAGCTGTGCACCGAGAGGTGCAGGACGGGGCCGCGCGGGGCGGCCTCGACGGCGGCTTCGACGGCGTCGCGGTGGGGGTGGTAGTGCTGTGCGAGGATGCGCGTGCGCTCCGCGTCCCCGTGGTGGCTGACGAAGCGCGAGAACAAGGCGCGGTGGCCGAGCGAGCGGTTGAGCTCGACGAGCAGGCGCGTGGTGCGCGCTAGGATCAGCGGCGCGCCGGTCGCCCGCGCGAGCTTGCGGGCCAGGACGTCGGAGCCGATGTCCCAGCCGGCATGGCTGGCGAGGACGTCCTCGGCGCCGACGAAGTCGGGGCGGTAGCGGACCGGGACGCGGTTGCCGCCATGCTCGGCGGACAGCACCAGGTTCATGGGCGGAAGCTCTGCCCCTCGGCCTGGCAGGCGCACAGCTCGGCGTACACCCGGCGCAGCTCGGCGCGCGTCGGCTTGGGACCGGTCGCGGCGAGGATACGCTGGGACAGGGTGCCGTCGCGCAGGATCAGCTCGAGCGGAGCGACCAGCTCTGGCGCGTCGCCGAGGCCCTCATCGAGCCCGGGCCGGAGCACGCGCTCGAGCAGCTCGCCGACGGTCGCGAGCCGGGCGCTACCGAGCCCGAACAGCTCGGCATAGCCGAGACCCTCGAGGGGCGTGGCCGGTCCGTTGGCGATCGCCCGCACGAGCAGCTCGGCGAGGGGCGCGGTCGCGACCTCGCGCTGCGCTTGGGTGCTGGCCCAGGTGCCGCTGGGACCGCCTTCGATCAGGCGCCGTACCAGGTCGGAGACCGCGGCAGCCACGGCCAGGTCGGCGGCGGCGCACTCCTGGGCGTCGATCAGGCGCACCTCGATCGCCATGCGGTCGAAGCGCACGATCGCGCCGCGGGCGTTGGTCCACTCCTGGCCGCGGAGGACCTCGTCCGCGCCGAGGGCGGCGAGCTCCTGGTCGATGGCCCCGAGGATGCGCGCGCGGTACTCGTCCGCGCCGAAGATCGGCTCGGGGATCACGTCGCCAGTCATCCCGGGCGTGCGCTCGGCGTTGGTGCGGTAGACCTCGAGGCGGTTGTCCAAGAGGCCCGTGGCGCGTCCCTCGACGAAGGGCGAGCTGGCCGCGAGGGCCGGGACCAGGGGCAGCACGATGCGCACGGCGGCGAGCAGGGCCGCGAGCTCCTCGTCGCCCTGGAAGGACAGGTTCAGGTGCACGCTCTGGAGGTTGGCCCAGCCATGGCGGTGGCAGTCGAACAGCTGGTCGTAGGCGCGGTAGACCGGACCCGTGTCGTGGGGCCAGAGCTGGGCCTCCTTGCGCGGGTCCATCCAGGGGTGCATGCCGGTGGGCATCAGCTGCGCTGAGCGCGGGGCGAGCAGCGCGTTCGCGCGGCGCGCGCTGGCTTGGAACTCGCCGGCGAGCCCGCCCAGTCCGGGCGCCGGCCCGTTGGTCTTGAGCTCGACCACGTGGTTGACCAGCTCGTTGGACCAGCCGATCGCGCCGTCGTCGTGGTCCTCGACCCACTCGTCGGCACCGGTCGCATCGCGCAAGAGGGCGTCGACGACCGGCCGCACGTCCAGGGAGTCCTGGTGCACGACCATCGACTCGATCTCGATGCCGAAGCCCTCGAAGAGCCGGAGCCCGCTCATCGCGGCCCTCCTGCGGCCTTCTTGCGCTCGACGCGCTCCAGGAAGCCGCGCATGATCGTCAGGTAGAGCTCGCTCTTCAAGATGGCATCCTCGCAGCCGGAGTCGATGTTGGGGTTGTCGTTGACCTCGATCACCAGGGCGCGCGAGCCGACCTGCTTGAGGTCCACGCCGTACAGGCCGTCGCCGATCGTCGCGGCCGCGCGCACGGCCAGGCGCACCACCTTCTTGGGGACCTCGTCGAGGGGCACCGACTCGGTGCGCCCGTAGCTGATGCGACCGCTGGCGCTGCGCTTGACGATCTGCCAGTGGTTGCGCGCCATCAGGTAGCGGCAGGCGTACAGGGGCTTTCCGTTGAAGACGCCGATGCGCCAGTCGAAGTCCGAGGGGGTGAACTCCTGCACCAGCAGGAGCTCGCTGGCCTCGAGGATGCGACCGCCCTGCTGCTCGAGCTCCTGGGCGTCGCGGCACTTGACGACGCCCTGGGAGAAGGCGCTGTCGGGGACCTTGAGCACGCACGGGTAGCCGATCTCGGCGGCGACGAGCTTGGTGTCGACGTGGTCGCAGATCATGGTGCGCGGCGTGGCGAGGCCGCGCTGGGCGAAGGCCTCGGTCTGGAAGACCTTGTTGGTGCAGCGCAGGATCGAGCCGGGGTCATCGATCACGACGAGGCCCTCGGACTCGGCCCGGTGGGCGAGCCGGAAGGTGTGGTGGTTGACCGCCGTCGTCTCGCGCAGGAAGAGCGCGTCGAACTCGGCCAGGCGGCCGCCGTCGGCGCGCTCGATCAGCTCGACGCCGAAGCCGACCGCTTCGCCGGCGGCGCGGAAGCGCTCGAGGGCCTTGGGGTCCGAGGGGGCCAGGACCTCCTTCGGGTCGTGCAGGATCGCCAGGTCGAAGCGCGTCTCCTTGCGCGCGCGCGAGCGGTAGCGCTGGCGGCCGAAGTACTCGGTAGCGGCCTCGATCAGGCTCGGGCGGTGGGCGTCGGGGACGTCGTGGAAGGCGATCGGGGCGAGGCTCGTCAGGCGCCAGCGGGTGCCGCGCTGGAACTTGGCCCGGAACATGGGCGCGGGAAAGCGCGCGAAGAGGGCGCGGGCCAGGCGCGCATGGCGCCGGGCCGTGTTGCTGCCGAAGTAGACGCTCAGGTCGAACTGCTCCGAGCGCAGCTCGCCGAGGCTCTTCTGGATCAGGTCGTCGAGCTCTTCGTCGACCGTCCGGACCATGGCGCGGCTCTTCATGTCGAGCACGGTCATCAGGTCGGGGAAGGGCCGCTGGCGTCGGGCGGCGGCGAGCAGCGAGACGTAGTAGCCCGCCGACTGGTAGCGGTACGAGCGGCACAGGTTGAAGGCGCGCAGGCCGCGCTCGGCGATCCAGCGCGGGTCGGTCAGGTAGTCCTTGGCCAGGACCACCTCGACCCCGGGGATCTCGAGGGGCCAGTCGCCCTCACGGCTCACGACAACGATGGTTCTCATGGGAGGGGGCGGCTAGTGCCGCGGGCGCAGCACGATCAGGTTGGCGTCGTAGGTCAGGACGCCCAGGTAGATGGCGCCGATCGCGCGCTCGATCGAGACCGGGTAGGTGTGCTCGGTCGAGAGGGCGTTGGGGTGCAAGGGGTCGGTGACGAAGACCTCGCGCGTGGCCGGCACGTAGCCGGTCAGGATCGTGAAGTGTCCGGCCGGGTCGCCGAAGATGTCGTCGGGCTCGTCGACGTCGCCGCGCTCGCGGGCCTCCCGATAGAGGAAGGTCGCCGATAGGCCGGCGATCACGGGGATGCCCTCCTCGAGGAAGCCCATCAGGAGCCCGGGGGAGAGGTCGCACAGCTCGACCGTCCCACCGGCGTCGAGGAAGTCGGCGTAGGTGCGCGCGGTGAAGCTCAGCTTCGGGTCGGGGCGGGCCTCGGCGCGCGCCCGCAGGCGCGGCGCCATCGGCCCAGCGTCGCGGTTGAACCAGGTCGGGTCGAAGACCTCCAGGTTCCAGGTCAGCACCGTCGCCTCGTAGCCGCGGGTGAGGGCATGGGAGGCGAGCAGCACGCCCAGGGTGCCGCCGGCGTCGAGGGTCGGCACCTCGGACAGCAGGGTGGGGAAGTCGATGTCGTCCCCGTAGTGGCGGTAGACCGCGTGCAGGCAGGTCGGCCCGCAGGAGGTGTCGTCGGGCTGGCGCTGGATCTCGAAGTCGAACAGGCGCTCGCTGGCGCGGGGCTGTTGCACGGCTCTAGGCCAGGCGGCCAGGGGCCGGCGCGGCGACGCGAGTCCCCGGGGAGCAGGCAGCTGCGCACCGAACGAGCTCGGAGGGGTTGGGAAGCTGGCAGGGGCAACGAGCGGTCATGGGGGCCTCGGGGGCCGGTCGCCGTGGGGGTCTTCGGAGGCGCAGATGCTACGCCTCTTGGACCCCTTCGGTCGAGGATTTCCGGCTCCCCGCGCAAGTTCCCGGGCGGGGCTCAGACCTGCCAGGCGCCGTCCGCGTAGACGACCTCGTCGTCGAGGGTCACGCGCCGCGTGTCGGCGAAGACGTCGACGTGGAAGCGCGCCTTCTTCTTGCGAATCTGGGGCTTGTTGAAGCTCGGGTGCTTGGCGCCGAGCGAGAGGTGCACGCCGCACATGCGCTCGAAGGTGCCGATGTCGCGCACCATGCGCCCAGGACTGAAGGCGCGGTTCATGCCGAAGCCGAGCTCGCGCACCCAGACCTCGCCCTCGGCGGCGCGGATCTGGGCCAGGACCTCGTCGAAGGCGGGCGTGCTGCCCTCGGCGCCGACCACGCGGCCGGCCTCGACCACCAGGGTGATCGGCCGGTCGGGCTGGTTGACGTGGAACGAGGTGTCGCCGAAGTGCGGGATGCGCACGCGGCCGTGGACCGCCTCGAGGTCGAGCGACTCGGTGAAGACCTCGCCGATCGGGAACTGGCCGCCGACGTTGTTGAGTGTCTTGTAGTCGCCGATGTTGACCTTGGCCGGCTCGAGGCCGACGGGGAAGAAGAGCTCGGCGCCGCCGCTCTCGACCACGCAGCTGGCGGCCTTGTCGATGCGCTGCTTGAGGGCCCAGCCGGTGCCGCGGTAGTAGGCCGGGTCGTAGGCGAGGGCGTCGACGTAGAGCTCGCGCTCGGGGCCGACCATGCGGCCGAGGTGCGGGTGCTCGACGACCTTGAGCCCGCGCTTGAACAGGCCGATGCGGATGCGGAACGAGTTCAGGCGGAAGCTGGTCGACTGGACCAGCACGCACAGGTCGTCCGCGCCCAGTGCTTCGAGCGTGGCCAGCACGTCGTCGGGGGCCATGGCGTCGAAGTCGATCACCAGGGCGTCCGGCAGGGCCCGGCGGTAGGCCTCGGCGAGGCAGGTCGACAGGGCGCAGCCGGCGTCCCAGACGACAACAGCGCGGCGCGCGGGGTCGTGCTCGATCGCCAGGGCGAGGATGTTCGCGACGTGGGTCGCGGCGCGCGCGATGGTCGCCTCGGGCAGCGGCGGGTCGGGGTGGGTCGTGGTGCTCATGGCGCGGCCCAAGAGCGTGACGGATTCGGCCCTCGCCGTGGGCGCCAAAGGCGCTGAAGTTGGGCCCGGTGGGTAGACTCGGCACCATGCTGGTCCGCCTCCTCCTTGCAGCCTCCTGCCTCCCCTGGATGAACTCGTGTGGAGTCGGAGCGGAGGGGCTCCCGGACCCTAGGCCCCAGAACCTGGTCGTGATCGTGGTCGACACCCTGAGGTTCGACGCCGTGGACCTGGACCCGGATGGCGCGACGCCGGCGCTGGCGGGCTTGGCCGCGGAGGGGATCGCCTTCGGGCAGAGCTTCAGCCACGCGCCGATGACCCTGCCGGCCCACGCGAGCTTGTTCAGCTCGAGGTACCCCCACGAGACGGGCCTCGTGGTCAACGGGCAGGTCGTGCCGGACGAGGTCGAGCTGCTGGCCGAGTGGGTCGCGGGCCAGGGGCTTGCGACCCTGGGCGTGGCGTCGATGGCAACCCTCTGGGAGCGGCGCATCGGCGAGGGGCTCGACCAGGGCTTCGACGACTTCCGGCATGTCGAGCGCGACTACACGGACGGGCTGGCGACGGCCGCGGCGGTGGGGGAGCTGCTGGAGGAGCGCGGGTACGTGTCCGGGCGAGCTGGGGTCGCGGCCTCGGAAGGATCCGGGCTCGCCGACCGCGCTGGCGAGGGGCGCGAGCCCCTGATGCTGTTCGTGCACCTCGCCGATCCCCACGAGCCCTACCGCAGCTTCCAGGACGAGCAGCGGAGCCTGGACGTGAGCCTCGACGGGGTCTCGATCGCGGGGGCGGACCCGCGGCGGGCGCCGCACCTGCGCCGGACCCTCGAGCTCGAGGCGGGCGAGCACGAGCTCGTGTTCGCCGACGGCGAGGCCGACTTCGTGCTGCGCTCGCTCTACCTCCATCACCTGGACGGCACGCCTCCTGTCGCCGGCCTGCGCTCGGCGGATCCCGGGCGGCGCATCCCCGTCGTCTACCACGAGGGCGCTCGGCTCGACCCAACGCGGCGGCTGCGCGCGCGCTTCGAGCTGGAGCAGCCCGGGACGGTCGCGCTCGAGACCTGGGTGACCGATCGGCCGAGCCAGGCCGAGGCGGCGCGTCGCTACCACGAGGAGGTGCGCCTCGCGGACGAGGCCGTCGGGCGCGTGCTCGAGGAGCTGCGTGCGCGCGGGCTCTATCGCTCGTCCCTGATCCTGTTCACCTCGGACCACGGCGAGGCCTTCGGCGAGCACCAGCACAACGGCCACAGCGACAACCTGTTCGACGAGCTCCTGCACGTGCCGACGATCCTAAAATTGCCCGCTGGCGAGGGCTTCGACGCGGCCCGCGAGCGGCTCGCCGCCGAGCGCGAGCGGCTCGTGCGGCACGTGGACCTGGCTCCGACGGCCCTCGCGGTGCTGGGGCTGGAGCCCCTGCCGGGCGCGGTCGGCCGCTCGCTGGTCGGGTTGGAAGGGACCGGGAACCCGGAGGGGCCCAGCGGCCCCGAGCGCTCGAGCCTGGCCGTAGCCCTGGCCACATCGCGCGGGCGTGTTCACTTCGCCGAGACCCACCGGCCCGAGGCCGAGCGGGACCAGTACAGCCTGCGCGACCTCGAGCTGAAGCTGATCTACACGCCCGACGACGATCGCTTCCGGCTGTTCGAAGTTTCCGCCGATCCGCGCGAGCTGCGCGACGTCTTCGCCGAGCGCGGCCACGAGCGCAGGGCCTGGCAGGTGCACCTGCACGACGTCGCTGCGACGTGGCAGGCCGAGCTCGGCGGCGTGTCCGCCAGCTCCGACCTCGACGCGCTGGGCTACTGAGCTCGTCGCCCTCCCCCGCGCCGGGCTGCTCGAAGGACGAAGGCGGCGCTCGCGGCATGTTTCGCTCTGGTCGACACGGCAGTAGGATCAAGCGCTTGAAGAACCCCATCGCATCGCTCGGCACGCAGGCACCCACGGCCGAGCTGCGCGCCTCGTACCTCTCCCAGCTCACCGGCCCCCTCGACGACATGTGGCTGGCCTTCGCCGACATGGCGACCTGTCACTCGCTGGTCCTCGACGGCGAGGTGGTCGGCATGTGCCGTGTCGACGACGAGCGGCGGCTCCTGCGCTTCCACGTCGAGCCGACTGCGAGCGACCACGCGGGACGCCTGCTCGAGCTGATCCTCGATGAGCTCGAGGTCGAGGCGATGATCGTGCACACCACGGACCCGGGCTTCCTGAGCGCGGCCCTCGATCACTCGGACAAGGTCGTGGCGGACAGCCTGCTCTTCGCCGCGCAGGCCAAGCCCGAGGGCCCGGGCCTCGACGAGCTCGCGCTGGCCGAAGGCCAGGACCACGCGCGCATCGTCGACTTCCAGGAGGCGGCCACCGGCATGCCGCGCGCGTTCCTAGAGCCCTACGCGAGCCAGCGCCTGGAGCTCGGCGAGCTGTTGCTGCTCGAAGAGGATGGAGAGCTGACCGCAGTCGGCGAGCTCCGCCGCGACCAGGAGCAGCCCGGCATCGCGCACCTCGGCGTGATCGTGCACGCCGAGCGTCGCGGTCGCGGCATCGCGACGCGCCTGCTCACCGAGCTCGTGCACCGCTGCCACGCGGAGGGTCTCGCCGCGCACTGCTCGCCCGAGCTCACCACCCGCGGCGCCCGGCGCGCCATCGCGCGCGCCGGCTTCCGGGCCAACCACCGGTTGCTGCGTGTCACCCGCTGAGAGCCTGGGCCGCGCGGGCGAGCTAGCGCTCGACGTTCAGCGCACGGGGACGGGACCGTCGGGGCCACTCGGCCCGTAGCGCCCTAGTCTTCCGCCGAGCACTTCGGGAGCGAGGCCCAGGAACGGGTCCTCGAGGTCCACGTGCAGCACCTCGCGGAACAGCAGCGGCGTCAGCTCCTCGGGTCGGCACAGGGGCCGCGCGGCCAAGAGGTCGAGGGCGTCGGGCAGGACGTGGTCGAAGAGCGAGGCCGTGTCGAGGGCGAGGTTGGCGCGGTCGAAGTCGGTCAGGCCCGGGATCGGCGGCATGCCCGGCGGTGGGACCGCGAGGGCGACCTTGACCGGGCTCTCCACCTCGAACTTGCCCACGTCGACGTCGAAGTCCTGGAGGAGTGGCTCCTCGATCGACTGCTCGAGGCCGTGCAGCACATCGCCGGCGCCGGGCGTTCCGACTCCGAGCTGCGCCTTGATCGGAAGCTCGACGACGCCCTTGCCCGCGGTGCCCTGGCCCAGGAACCAGTCCGGTTCCGCCGGCTCGACCACATCGATCTGCTCCTTGATCCCGAACTCCGAAGCGCCCTTGGCGATCTCGATGTTGAAGTCCTGGATGTAGGCCACGGGGCTGGCTGCGGCCGCGGCCACGTCGCGCAGCTCACTCGCGCGGCGCACGGAGTCGAGCTGCACCTTGAAGCGTCCGACGCCGCCCACGGGAAGCTCGCGGAAGCGCTCGGCGGACTCCTGCAGCTGGGCTGCGTAGACCTCTGGATCCATGATGCCGGGCAGCACGTCGTAGACCCTGCCGCCGGGCGTGCAGAACAGCGTCGCGACGTTGCCGTTGAGCGTGCGCTCGAGCACGTGGCCGTTCTGGAAGTCGATCGTCACCCGGGGCGCGGGGCGCAGCTCTTCCCACGCGCACTCGAAGAGCTCGCCCATGGTGGCCGCCAGTTCTGGTTGCGAGAAGAGCACCTCCCTCGCGATGCGGGCGTTGGTTCAGCAGAAGCGCTCGTCGAGGCGGCCGAGCATCTGGAACAGGAGCACGGGGCGACCGCTGGTCCGGGCTGCGGCGAGGGCTGCGGCGCGGTCGGGGTGCCAGGCGACGAGGCCCGGGGCGACGGCCTCGGCGGGGCTCTCGACGGCGACCTTGGGAGCCGCCTCGGTGGACTCCTGGAGCAGGGGCGAGGCGATCGCGGCAGCCAGGCACAAGCCGGAGAACAGGAGCGGGATGAAGGTCTGCATGGAGGTGCTAGCGCCCCGCAAAGGCGCGGTTGCGCTGGGAGCGGGCGCGCGCCCGGGTTCCCCGCAGAGGGGAATGCCCCGCCGAGGGGCCCCGGACCCACGGGAAACGCCCCGGGCGGCACCGCTGGCCCCCGCGTGCGCTATGGTCCGGCCCATGTCGAATCCCTTCGAAGCGCTCGGGCTGCCCGCCGAGCTGGTCGCGGTCACCCAAGAGCTCGGCTACGAGGCTCCCACCGCGATCCAGACCGCTGCGATCCCGCCGCTGCTCGCGGGGCGCGATCTGATCGGGCGCTCGAAGACCGGCAGCGGCAAGACGGCCGCCTTCGGCCTGCCGATGCTGGCCCAGGTCGACCTGAACAAGCGCTCGCTCCAGGGGCTGGTCCTGTGCCCCACCCGCGAGCTGGCCGGCCAGGTGATGCGCGAGCTGCGCAAGCTCGGCCGGCGCCATCCGGGACTGGTGGTGGCCGAGCTGATCGGCGGCCAGCCGAAGCGCCGCCAGCGCGAGCTGCTCGAGCGCGGCGTGCACCTCGCCGTCGGCACCCCGGGCCGGCTGCTCGACCACCTCGACCACGGCGCCCTCGATCCGCGCGGCCTGCGGACGGTCGTGCTGGACGAGGCCGACCGCATGCTCGACATGGGCTTCGAGGAGGAGGTCTCGAGCGTGCTGAAGCACCTCCCGCGCACGCGCCAGACCGCGCTCTTCTCGGCGACCATGCCCGAGCGCATCGAGGTCCTGGCCCGCCAGCACCAGCACAACGCCGTGCGGGTCGAGGGCGACGAGCCCAGCGCCAGCGGCGAGGCCCCGACACCCCATGGGGCCCCCGACCTGCCGGTCGGGATCCGGCAGCTGTACGTGGTCCCCGAGCGCGGCGCCGAGCTGCATGCCTTGTGCGCCGTGCTGGCCAAGTTCCCGCACGAGTCCGCGCTGGTCTTCTGCAACTTCAAGGCGAGCGTGGCCGAGGTCGTCGCGCTGCTCTCCGAGGCCGGGCTCAGCGTCGACCGGCTGGACGGGGACCTCGACCAGTTCGAGCGCGACCGGGTGCTGGTGCGCTTCCGCAACGGCAGCCTGCGCCTGCTCGTGGCGACCGACGTGGCCGGGCGCGGCCTCGACATCGAGGGCCTGGACCTGGTCGTCAACCTGGAGCTGCCCCAGGACCCGTCGGCCTACGTGCACCGCATCGGGCGCACGGGCCGGGCGGGGCGCGACGGCGTGGCGGTCTCGATCGCGCGCGGTGCGCATGGTGGGACCGACCGGCGCTTGACGGACGTGGAGGAGCTCACGGGCCAGCCCATCGAGGCGCTCGCCCTGGACGACCCGCGGCCCCAGGGCGCCGTGCTGCGCTCGCTGGCGCGCGAGCCGAGGATGGCCACGATCCAGATCGCGGGCGGCCGTCGCGACAAGCTGCGCGCCGGGGACCTGCTCGGCGCCCTGACCGGCGAGGCCGGCCTCGAGGGGGACGAAGTCGGTCGCATCGACCTGCGCGACAAGGTCACCTTCGTCGCCGTCGCGCGCCAGCGCGCCGTCGCCGCCGCCAAGGCCCTGGACCAGGGGCGCATCAAGAAGCGCCGCTTCCGGGCGACGCTCTTGGGCCGTCCCGCGGGGTCGCGGGGCCCGGCGCCTGGCTACCGCGACCCCGGCGGAGGACCGCGATGACCACGCTGCCCCTGCTGCAGGGCTATCCGGACGAGCTCGTGGCCCCGGCCGCGGCGTTGATCGAGAGCGGTCGCGCCCTCGACGCGATCGCCAAGCGCTACCCGGTGGGCCACCGCGTGAGCTCGAACAAGGAGCTGTTCGCCTTCGTGCAAGAGCTCAAGGCGCGCTACATGAAGAACACGCCGCAGATCGCCAAGGTCGCCTACGACAAGCGCATGCGCTCGGCCCAGAACGCGCTCGGCCTGCACACGACCAAGCAGCGCGTGCACGGCGACGGGCTGCGCACGAGCCGCGAGCTCAAGGTCGCCAGCCTCTTCCGCGAGGCGCCGCTAGCCTTCCTGCGCATGATCTGCGTGCACGAGCTCGCGCACCAGAAGCACCGCGAGCACGACAGCGCCTTCTATCGGCTGTGTTGTCACATGGAGCCCGCGTACCATCAGCTCGAGTTCGACCTGCGCGTCTACCTGAGCGCGCACGAGCTCGCCGCCGAGGCCGCGGCCGCCGAGGCCAAGGCAAGGGCCGAGGCGGAAGCAGAGACCAGAGAGGCCGCCGCCCAACCCGCCGACAACCAGGCTCCCGCGACGAGCCGCCCGAACCCGGACCTACCGCAGTGACCGATCCCACCCGCTTCCTCGAGCTCGCCGCTGGCATCCACAGCGAGATCGACCTCGAGGGCGCCACGCGCCTGCTGGCCTACCTCGACGCCATGCTGGCCGAGAACGAACAAGTGAACCTGACCGCCGTGCGCGACCGCGAGGACGCGGTGCTGTTCCACGCACTCGACTCGGCCGCGATCGGCTGCGGCGGCTTCGAGGCCGCGCCGACCAAGGTGCTCGACCTCGGCACGGGCAACGGCTTCCCCGGCGTCGCCGTCGCGTGCTTCTATCCCTACGCGAAGATCACGCTGATGGACCGCACGCTCAAGAAGCTCAAGGCGATCGAGCGCGCGGTCAGCGCCTGCGACTTCCGCCCGGGCACCTTCGAGTACGTGCAGATGGACGCGGCCGAGGCGCCGTCGCGCGGCTACAAGTCCAAGTTCGACCTGATCACCACCCGCGCGGTCGGTCCGCCGATCGCGATCGCGCCCCTGGCCAAGCCGCTCCTGATGCGCGGCGGCCGCCTGCTCTGCTGGCTGAGCGACGACATGGAGTCGCCCTCGCAGATCAAGGGTGGCCTCAAGCGCCTCGGCGGCGTCAGCTACCACCTCCCCGCCCCGGCCGACCGCCAGCGCCACGTCGTGCACTACGGCCGTCCCGGCTAGGAGCGAAGTGCGACCGTCGGGCGGCACTTCGCTCGGTTGCTGGATGCGGCTCGGTGGGTAGCATAGGGTGCGCCCTCCCCAGTCCTCGCACTCGCACTCGCCCATGACCCAACCCAGTCCCCGCGCGCTCGTCGTGCTGCTCCTCTTGGCCGGTCTCGTGGCCGGCGCGCTCTGGCACTTCCTGCCCGAAGGCGAGGGTGGGCCCGATGCTGGGCCGAGCTTGGGCGAGGCGCCTGTGCAGCTCGCCACGCTCGGCGAGCGCACGGACGCGACCCTCGACGAAGGCGCGGCGTCCCTCCCTGACGAGGACGCGCTGCGCTCCTCGGTGGAGGGGAGCGCGGAGGCCTCTTCGAGCGGACCGCTCGAAGCCGTGGTCGCGGGCACGGTCGTGATCGAGGAGCTCGACGGGAGCTCGACCCTCGATGCGACGGGCACCTTGACCCTGATCCTGTGGCACGGAAACTCGGGCTCGCACCATGAGCTCGAGGTGTCGGGGGGCAAGTGGCAGCTGAATGCCCGGCTCGATGCGGATGGGAGCTACACCTACGAGGACGGCGCGGGCACGGCCAGGCAGCCCATCGACCGCGTCGCGGTCGGGGAGTACGACGACCTCGGGCGGGCGGTCGTGCGCACGGACCGGGATCAAGAGTTCGAGCTCGGGGAGCTGGCGGTCGTCATCGAGGTCCGGCGCGTCGCTTCGCTGCAGCTCGAGGTGGTCGACGCGGCCACGGGCGAGGGGCTGACCGGCGTCTCGGTCGTGGCGGAGAAGGCCTGGGGCGACGGGATCGTCGAGCACCCCGGGGACGGGAGGGACATGACGGACCTGGTGGTCGCCGAGGACTCGCCGGTCGAGCTGCAGCCGAGCACGGACCTGGCCGAGAGCGGCCGCGTCGGTGTGCTGGTCGGCGCGCGGGGTTACGCATGGAAGAAGGTCGAGCTGGACCTCGCGAGCGGCGGCGAGCGCAGGGTGCGGCTCGAGCGCGGCGGTGACCTGGTCGTCCACTTCGACCGCGCGCTCACGCGGCGGGACGCGGAGCTGCACGTGACCGACACGGGGCGTGGGCTCCCGGTCGCTATGCAGCAGGCCAAGGGCGCGGGGCCGTTCTCCTACCAGGGCCTGCCGCCGGGGACCTACGAGGTCTCGGTCGAGATCGGTGAGTGGTGGAGCGACCAGCTCGCCCTCGCGAGCGAGACCGTGGTGGTCGAGGCCGGTGGGAGCGCGTCGGTGACCTTGGTCCTCGAGGAGGCGCCGGTGCTCACCCGCGCCCCCTTCTCGGGGCTCTTGATCCTTCCCGCGAGCTACGGCGTCACCGAGCCCCTGCTGATCGCCGAGCTCGAGGGCGTGTCCCTCGATGGTGGCGATGGCTACGAGCGCGCCGGCGGGGATCAACTCGAGCGCGTCGAGGGCACCAGCGACGCGTGGAGCTTCGACTTCGGCATGCTGCAGACCGGTCGGTACGAGCTGCGCTGCAACGGCGTCGAGTACCAGGTCAAGCTCGACCTCGGGCCTGGCGGCGCGACCGACTACCGCTTCCAGATCCCCGAGCCGGTGCCGGTGTGCGTCACCGTGCGCGATGTGGACACCGGCGAGCTCGCCGACGTCGACGGGCTCTTCTGGCACTACGAGCCGCCCGAGGGTTGGTCCGGCGGCATGTCCCAGGGCGCGCGCCGGGAGCCGGGTCAGTCGGACATCTGCTTCTCGGTGCCTCCGGGCACGATCGTGCTCAGCCACAGCGCGGAGGACTACGTGCACGTCTCCACGACCTTCCAGGCCTTCGCCGGCGCGCGCGTCACGCTCGAGGTTCGGCGCGCCGGCGAAGCCGTGCTGCGGCTGGTCCAGGGCGAGACCACCCTGCCCTGGCCGGAGAACGACTACGGCGTAGGCAAGCGCCTCGACGACGAGGGCGACCTCGGCTCGCGCAGCCACCGCCACGGCGGCCTCTGGTTCAAGACCGCGCCGGGCCGCTACCAGGTCGAGGTGCCCCACATCGAAGGCTTCGAGGACCACCCGCCGGTCGAGCTCACCCTCGTCGCTGGCGAGCGCGCCGAGCTCGACATCGAGCTCGTGAAGCTGCCCTAGGGTCACCTGCCTCTGCCCGCAGGCGAGTCCCCGCCGCAGGTTGCCTCACGCCGACGGCGGGACTACTCCGCGAAGGCCTGGATCTCGGTCAGCCGGCTGAAGCTGGGGAAGGTCAGGTTGTGGCAGCCTTGGGTGAGCAGCTTGACGTGGCTGACCGGGCGCTGCTCGAAGGCGAACTCGACGAAGGCGTTCTCGCCGCGGGTGCCCTCGGTCGTCGTGCCGATCGAGTCGTAGTGGATGCCGTCCGCGGAGATGAGCAGCTCGTACAGCTCATAGCTGCCGTTGACGGCCGCCTCGTGGACGACGACGCGGCCGACGGTCGGCGGTGCGGGGGCGGGGTGCAGGAGCTCGACGACGATCTCGAGCGGCTCGGGCTGGGTCGGGAAGCCGAGGAAGTGGTCGAGGCGGTCGGTCAGGCCGTTGGTCAGGCGCGCGGGGCCGAAGTGCGGCTGGCTTGCGCCGTCGGAGACCGAGACCGGGCCGCGGTAGGCGAAGTTCGGACCCTGGGTGGCGGGGTCGGCAAAGGGCATTTCCGGCAGATCAACCCCGGCAATGGCCTCGAATCGGGGAATGGCGAGGCGCTGGCGCGCTTGGAAGTCGGCGAAGTCCGACTCGCCCTCGCGGTTCCACGCCGCGCTCGAGGCGGCGGCGAAGCGCGGCAGGCAGAGCACCAGCAGGTTCTCCTCGCGGCCCTCCCACCAGGGCATGCAGAAGCCGAGGATGCCCTCGTCCGACTTCGTGATGTGGCCCTCGCCGAAGGTCGGCATGCCGTGGTTGATGTGTGCGAAGCGGCGCGGGTTCCAGTCGTAGCAGCGCTCGACCTCGACCGCCGTGAACATCGTGCGTGGGTAGTGGTCGACGATGTACATCGGGTCCCAGGACGCGTTGATGACCTCGTAGCCGGCGTCGAGCATGTCCTGGGCGGGGAAGTCGCTCCCGCGCCAGTTGATCTGCAGCACGCGCTCGTCGACCTTGTTGTCGCCGACGCCGAGGCGCGGGCCCTCCCACACGACGGTGCGCTTGCCCTTGGCGCGCACGAAGGCGTCGAGCCGGTTGATGAAGTCGCGCTGGATGTTCTGGGGCACGCCGTAGGCCTCGTCGCCGCCGATGTGCACGTAGGGCGTCGAGGTGAAGACCTCGAGCAGCTCGGCGATCAGGGTCTCGACGCCGGCTTGTGCCTCGGGCGTCGAGGCGAGGTCGGTCGGGGACGTGCCGAAGACTTCGGGGTACTCGCGGCGCAGGATCGTCGAGTGGCCGGGCACGTCGAGCTCGGGGAGGATCGCGACGCCGCGCGCGGCGGCGTAGGCCTCGAGCTCGACGAAGTCCTGCCAGGTCCAGCCCGCGCGCTCGCTGTAGAGCTTCGGGAAGGCCCGCGAGGGCCAGGAGAAGAGCTGGTCGTCGGTCAGGTGTAGCTGCAAGAGGTTGCCCTTGTAGAACCAGACCATGTCGACGACCGCGCGCAGGGTCTCGGGCGAGTGCGGGTTGCGGCCCATGTCGACCATGAAGCAGCGGTAGGGGAGCTGGGGCGCGTCGCTGATCGTGAGGCGCGGCCAGCTGGCGCGGCCGTCCTCGACCTGGACGGCCTGGGCCAGGGTGGCGGCGGCGCGAGCTGCCCCGGCGGGGGTGCTGGCGGCGATGACGAGGGCCTCGCCCGTGTGCTGCACGGTGTAGGCCTCGGGGCCGAGGCTGTCGTCGCGGGTGAGGCGCAGGGTGGCAGCCACGGCTGGCGTCGAGGCGGGGCCTGGCGCGTCGGCGTCGTTCGCTCCATCGATCGGGCGGACGCTGTCGTCGGCAGGCCCGGTGCCTCCGACTTGCACGGCCGCGCCGGGGACACCGAGGCTCCGCAGAGCCTGGACGAGGACCTCGGCCTGGGGCGTGAAGGCGGCCTCCTCGGTGGCCACGAGCTCGCCGACGACAGGCTCCGCGAAGCGCCAGCTGACCTCTTCGACGGCCGGCACGAACTGGGCCGCGGCGGTGGGGCAGAGGAGCGCCAGGGCCAGCAGCCGGGACCGCATGCCCACGGCTAGTAGCCGAGCTGCTTGTCGACGACGTTGAGCAGCGGCAGACCGGCGCCGAAGCGGCGCAGGTTCTCGTGGAAGAGGGCGTCTCGGCGCTCGCCGGTCAGGGCGGCGCTGCTGGCGACGTGGGGCGTGATGATCACGTCGTCGCGACTCCACAGGGCGTGGCCCGGGGTGAGAGGCTCGGGGTCGGTCACGTCGAGGCCCGCGCCGCCGAGCTTGCCGGACTCGAGCGCGGCGACCAGCGCTTCGGTGTCGACGATCGGGCCGCGTGCGATGTTGATCAGGATCGCGCCCGGCTTCATCAGGGCGATCGTCTCGGCGTTGAACAGGCCGAGTGTGTCCGAGGTCAGCGGCAGGCAGATGACGACCACGTCGGCCTGGGGCAGGAAGCGCTCGAGGTCCTTGCCGACGCCGAGCTCGTCGACGTAGCTGGGCGCCTTGCGGGATGTGCGCACGGTCGCCAGCACGCGCATGTCGAACCCATGGGCGCGGCGCGCGACCTCGGTCCCGATGCCGCCCATGCCGACGACGAACAGGGTCGAGCCGGCGAGGGCCCACTGGCCGTCACCCGCCGCGCGATCCCACTCGCCGAGGCCCTGGGCGCGCTGGTAGCCAGGCAGGTCGCGGCTCAAGGACAGCAGCATGGCCATCACGTGCTCGGCGATGACCGGCCCGTGGATGCCCTTCATGTTGGTCAGCACCAGGTCGGGGTTCCCGACCAGCTCTTCGATCGCGAGGTAGCGTCCGACCCCCGCGGTCTGGGACTGGGCCCAGCGCAGGTTCGTGGCCGCCGCGACCAGCTCGGACGAGAGCAGGTGGGCGTCGGCGCCGTGGAACTCGGCGGCGCGCGCGAGGGCCTCGTTCGCCGAGAGCCCGCTGACGAAGTCCACGTTCGGCGCGAGCTCCTCCAGCTCGGCGCGCTCGGCGTCGCTCAGCCGGTCGGTCAGGTACACCAGGCGCCCGGTCTCGGCGGTGACGGGGATCGCGACGACGCTGCCGGTCTCGTTGCCAACCGCCAGCAGGTCGTACGGGGCCGGGGCCTTGGGCGCTTGGATGCAGCCGGTGGCGAGGAGGGCGAGGAAGAGGCTCGGGATGCGCGGGATCATGTTCATCGGGGTGTGGGGCTGCGCGCATTGCACCATCCGGGTCTGCTCCGCGCGAGGATGCGCTGGTCGCTGCACGAATCCAATACCTCGAGCTGCCCCAGGACCCCTCCATGGCTGGCCGTCCACGCTCGCCATGGGTCGACCGACGCCGGCCCAGCATGGGCTTGCGACCACCCCGCACTGGCTGCGAGAGGCGATCGCGAAGCTCGCTCAGAGTCCTGGGGTCCAACTTGGGGTCCCCTTCTCCTGGATCGGCTCGAGGTCGATGCCCCTGCCGGAGACGAGCGGGACTCCACCTGCCAAGGGCGGCGCGCTGCCACCGATGCAAGTCCCCCCACACGGATGGACGACTCCATCGATCAGGTCGAAGACATGCCAGTAGTCGCCCGCCTGGGGCGGGACGGGGTAGGTGAGCGAGGTGCCGTTGAAGTAGAGCTTCACCACGGCGCCAGATGTGGCCAGGCTCCCGCTCCCTGAGAAGTGATGGACGTAGTAGGTGTACGCTCCACCTGGATCTACGGAATCGATCGTGATCGTCTCCGGTCCATAGCTTGAGACATCGTCAACATCCAGCGATGCGCCGGGGATGATCTGGTTGCCGAAGTAGCAGTGTCCATCAGCAGCGAGAAGGTGGGAGTCGAGGTCGTCCGGATCGAGACCCCAGGTCAAGACGACGTGTGCTTCCCCACTCCCCGGAGTCGACTCTCCCGACATCGCCATCGTGATCGACGAGGTCTGGTCCTTCGGTAGGCTCACCGAAGTCGTGGCGCTCTGATAGCCCGGGGCTGAAGCGGTCAGCGTGTAGTAGCCCGCGGGCAGGTCGAAGAGGGTTGATCCAAGGGGTGCCAAGACTTGGGTCACGAATGGCCCGATCGGATTGTTGAGACCCTCACGGACTACGATCGAAGCCTGGGAGACGTGGCTGCTCGGATTCTGTGCGTCGACTAGGGAAGCAGCGATGGTCCCGGTGTCGCCGGGTTGCAGCTCTTCGAGGACGAGCACCTGACTGAGGAAGACCGTGGAATCCGCGGCGACCATCGAGGCCGCGGTGGCCGTCTCGTAGCCGGGAGAGATGAAGTCGATGAGGTGGGGTCCCTCGGTGAGCTCGAGCAGCTCGAAGCCGCCATCGCCAGCACTGATCGTGGTCCCAGCAGGTGAGCCGTTGGGCAGGTTCGCGGCAACCAGGACGCCGCCAAGTGGAATCCCAGCGAGGTCCGTGACCGTACCAGCGAGGCTCCCGAGGCCATGCTCTTCCTCGCAGCCCGTTGCCTGCCAGAGCGTGAGACTCGCGTCGTAGAGGTCGATGGACGGCGGAGACAGGGTCAAGGAGAAGGGGGCCTTGGCCAGGGCTCCGTAGTCCACGAAGAGGGATGCCTTGAGCCCGACATCGAAGGACTTCTCGCAGACCACTGGCGGAGTTGCCAGCGGATCGTGGACCGATGTCGAGGAGAGGGTCGCAAAGGGACCCATGGAGAGCCCGACTCCGGGTCCGTCGATGCCGACCTCCCCTACGAAGGGGAGGTGGACAGTGGCTTCGTACAGGTCGACGGCGAGGACCAGGTTGGCCTTCAGCGTCCCACTCACCCCCGAATCCGATGTCAGCTGAGGGCCGATGACCTCGAACGATGGGTCGACGAAGCCGTAGGGGCCAAGGTCTTCACCATCGAACAGGACCCCGCCGCCGATGGAAGTCTCTGCGCGGCTGCCGAACTTGAAGTCAGCGCCGGCACCGAGGGCGACCTCTGCGCCGATCACGGGCTTGAGCGAGATCTTCATGGGGACCGGGATGGGCGGCGTCGTTGGGATCGTGGCGACGATGTAGGTCTCGAAGATGGGTCCGAACTCCTTGGAGACCGCTGCGGTGAGCTCCACGCCCGTCCCGACGTTGAGGTAGCTCTCGATCGCAAAGTTGGTCTCGACACCGACCTGGAATCCCGTGAGCTCGCCTTGCAGAAGCTTCATGTCGAGCGAGGCTTGGAACGTCGACTGGACTTCGAACCTCGAGACCGCTGTCACGCCAGGGAGGAACTGGTGAGCAACCTCATGGCTCACGTCGAGGAGGTCGAGCTCCAACGGCAGCGGCTGTCGGCCGAACCCGGGGGGCATCGCCATGGCAGGGGCCGCCACGTTGCTGACGGCCAGATCGATGTGCAGGTCTCCGTTCGGAAAGGCCTGCCCGATCGGCGCAGGCGCCGTCGTCAGGGTGGTCCCGTTGACCGCTACGACCTCTCGGAGGAGGGCCAAGCCGTCCGTTGGACCGACCCAAACGATCACGTCACCCGGCAGTATGGTGGGCGGGACACCGAGCACCGTGACGATCGGATTGTCGCTGCTGCCTTCGAAGGAGTAGGGCGACTGGGAGTCAGCGAGGAAGGTCTCGTATCCGTCGACGGTCCTAGTCGCAGGAGTCAGGAACGAGCCGGGCGCCACTTCGTGGTCGACCTCGACCTCGATCGATGGGGGGTCCAAGTCGCCCGTGTAGGTGCCTGGCCATGGGCCGCCGGAAGGGGGAGTGGTGGTCGTGCCTCCGCCGCCACCGCCACAGGCGGCGATCAAGAGTAGGGCTGCTAGGGCGAGGGGGCGGTAGGGGGTGCCTTGCGAGTTGGCGTGCATGGAGACTCTCCGTTTGGGTTTCGGTCGCGGCCAGTCGCGGCCAAATGGAGGAACGCAGTTGCTCGCGGAATCGCCCGCTGAAGGTGGTCGAAAGTCCCGCGCCCCTTCTCCGACTGGGCTGAAGCGTGCCCGGGTGGTGGTGCGCCTCACGACCGCGAGCCTCGAGAGCTGTCCGGGCGAGAGGCGCGCAGGTGAGGCATTGCCGGACGCGACGAGCTGGCCGAGTGGGTGCGGGCGAGTTGGGCGGGGAGCGGCAGCTAAACCGACCCCCTCAGTCGGTGTCGCCCCAGGGGAGGAAGAGCAGGTGGCCGCCGCGGCGGTCGCCGTCGGACTCGTAGTGCAGGAGGCGCCAGAGGAAGGAGAACTCGGTGGAGTCCTCGCCGGTGTCCCAGCTGATGAAGGGGAAGAGGTCGCGGCGGGTCTGGTTGCCGGTCGTGCGCTGGCGGTAGAGGTACCACAGCAGCTCGAAGCTCGAGTCGGTGCCGTCGGCCTCGTAGTCGAGGATGTCGAGCAGCGCACCCCAGCGGACCGTGTCGCCGCTCTGGTCGTGGTGGAAGCCGAGCGGCGTGCCGAGGTGCAGGCTGCGCGCGCCGTCGCCATAGGACTGGTGGCCGAAGAGGGTCAGCCAGTCGAGCAGGTCGGCGCCGCCGGCCGCGGCCGAGCGATGGCTGAAGAGCGGCGCGACGCGCAGCGAGTCCAGGCCACCCGAGCCCGAGCCCTCGATCAGCCCGGCCAGGGCCCAGGTGCGCGTGCGAGCGACGGGTCGCGAGTCGGCCGCACCGTCAGCGCCCCCTTCCACCGGGACCACGTCCGTCGCCGAGGTCTCGCTGCCGAGCAGCGGCCACAGGTACCAGTCGCTACCACCTGTGCCGTCCGACCAGTGCGCGAAGGGCCAGAGCAGGTGCGTGCTCTGGTCGTCGCCCGACCGCGACCGGTGGTAGACCGGGCCCAGCACGTTGAGCCAGGTCGTCTCGCCGGCGGCGTCCCAGCCCCTGCCACCGAAGAGGCCCAGCACCATCCCGCTGCCGTCGTCGCGATGGGCGAAGCCCAGCAGCGGCAGGGCCATGAGGTAGGCCAGCTCGCCGGCCTCGTTGCGCTCCCAGACCACCGGGCCGACGTTGTTGAGCCGCTCGCCGTGGGTGTAGAGCGGGAACAACCCATGCGTCGCGACGTCGCCAGCCGCGTCCTTGCGCCACCACACCGGGCCGACCCAGCTGACGCCGTCGCCGATCGCAGCGAGCGGGAACAGGCCGCCACCATCCTCGCTCCACCAGGCCGGCCCGACGTAGCTGAGGTCGCCGAAGCCGAACACCGGGAACAGGCCCCAGGAGCCCTCGAGCGAGTAGGCCGGGACGAAGATCCAGTCGTCGCTGTCCGCGTCCCACCAGACGATCGGCGGCAGGACCTCCCAGTCGCTGCCGTCGTGGGTGACCAGCGGTCGCAGGGCGAAGCCCTGCTCATCGACGTCGAAGATCGGCCACAGCACCGCGACCTCGGAGCCGTTCTGGTAGTACAGCGGCCAGAGGTTGATGCGGTCCTCGGCGACCTCGCCGGCCAGGGGCGACACGCGGCCGAGCCGCTGCAGCGACTGGCAGCTCGCGAGGACGAGCACGAGCAGCAGCAAGACGAGGTTGCGCATGTGGAGGCGGCGCTCTAGTCGGCCGCGACCGAGCGGCTCTTGCGCGGCTGGCCGATCAGCGCGTCCGAGATGCGGCCTTCCTGCTCGTAGGACCTCATCATCGCGTGGGTCTGCTTGTCGAGCAGTCGCATCGCGAGCAGGCCGGGCGCGACCAGGCTGAACCCGGACTCGACGCGCAGGCTCGACGCCAGGGTGTAGCTGCCGGGCAGGGTCTCGACCGTGTGCCACCAGAAGCTGGGGATGCGCAGCATGTCGCCGGCCTCGATCTCGGCCTGCACCTTGGGGATCGAGAGGTAGCCGCGGAAGCCGCGCCGCTCGAGCACCTCGTCCGACTCGCGCAGGTCGATGTTGCTGCCGGTGTAGTTGGTCGTCTTCTTGACCCGCGGGCGCATGGCCGCGGAGTAGGTGGGGTGCGCCAGGGTCCAGCGCTTGCGGCCGCGCGTGAGCACGAAGTAGTTGTCGCCGGCCTCGGTGTGCCACAGGGAGTAGGCGTGCTCGGGCTGCACCAAGAGCTGGGCGCTGAAGAGCTTGCCCAGGTAGAGCCGCGAGCGCAGCCAGTGGTGCTGGTTCTTGTCCCAGCCGCTGATCGCCTCCCAGTGTTCCAGGTCGAGGTCCTCGCGCAGGCGCCCGCCGTCCACGTGCATGATGTCCTCGGCCACCACGAAGCGAGCCTTGCCGCCGGTGCGGATCGACTCGGCGACTTCGGCTAGGGTGCCCATCCGAAAGTCGTAGTAGTGGTGCGCCTTGGTCGGACGATCGAGGTCGGGGGAGGGCTCGTCCCTGGCCTGGTTGATCGGTCCGACGCACTCGCCCCAGCCCGCCTCGAGCTGCTCGAGGGTCCAGCCCATCGCGGGCAGATGCCGCGCCGCGCCGCGCAGCACGAAGGGGATGCGCATCCGCGTCAGCAGCGCGAGGTCGGCGGGGCCGAGCTCGCTGGCGAGGAAGACCGGGATCTGCACGGGCTCGGCCTGGGGCGGCAGGGCCTCGAGCCGCCGGTTGATGCGCTCGAGCGCGCGTGTGTAGCCGCGGAGCAGCCGGCCGTCCTCGTACACGGCGTCGTGGGTCGCAGAGAAGGTCTGTGTGCCGCGGTGCGCGAGCGCGATGAAGCGCAGCCAGTAGCGCAGGCGGTCGAAGCGCGGGATGCGCACGGCGCGACTGGCCCGGTCGAAGTCTTCGGCGATCCGGCGAACCTCGGGCTGTGCTTCCGCCCGCTTGCCATCGAGTCCAGGGGTGCTTGCCGTCGCCATGGGTGCCAGCCTAGGGCCTGGGCCAAGGCTTGGGACAGGCAAACTGGGGAGCCGGCTCCGGGGCCTGGTCAGTCGCCCAGGTAGCCCATGGCCTTGAGCTCCTGTTGGGCCTCGAGGGTCAGGGTCAGGGCCTTGGGAGGCGTGCCGTTCGTGGTGGCCGAGGTCAGCTCGGCACGCCAGCGCTCGAAGAGCTCCTCCGGCCAGGACGACGGCCCCGCGGCCCAGTCGTCGCGCTCACCGGGATCCATGGCCAGGTCGAAGGCCTGGTCGAAGGAGCGCGCGCGCCCCTGGTCGTCGAGCACCCCGATCAGCTTGCGCGAGCCCTCGATCACGGCGAAGGTCGAGGGCTCCTCGGGGTCGCCCAGGGGACCGCCGCGGAAGGCGAGGATGCAGGGCTCCTTCGTCTCCGGGTCGAACAGGGCGCGCCCGGCCCAGTCGACGTCGGGCTCGATGCCGGCGAGTCGCGCGAGGGTCGGCGCCAGGTCGATCAGGCTCGCGGGGGTGGAGGACGTGCCGCTGCCCAGGCCGGCTCCGCCGATCACCAGGGGCACGCGCACCAGCTCCTCGAAGACGTTCGTGCCGTGGGAGTAGTCCCCGTGCTCGCCGAAGGACTCGCCGTGGTCGCTGGTCAAGACGACGAGCGCGTCGGCCATGCCCTCTTCGTCGAGCAGCTCGAGCAGCTGGCCGAAGCCGCGGTCGAGGTCGGCGGCACCGCCCTGGTACAGGCGCAGGAGGCGCTCGTTGGCCGCGGCCAACATGGCCGGCCGCCCAGCGGTCTCGTCGACGATCGCCCGGGCGACCTGCAGCTTGACGCGCTCGAACTCCCACTCGGCGGGGTCGGGGTCCTCGCCGAACAGCTCGGGCAGGTCGGCGAGCGTCTGGGGACTGGCCACGTAGGGGGTGTGCGCGCGGTAGCTCTGCACGAACAGCAAGAGCGGCCGCCCGTCGTCGAGCTCGAGAACCCCTCGCACCCGCTCGAGCGTGTCGCGCCCGAAGTCCTTGTCCGAGGGCAGCTCGAGGAAGGTCTCGAAGCCCGAGTCCATGCCGAAGCGCTCGGAGACCAGGACGCTGTCGGTGACGGCGACCGTCCGGTAGCCCGCGCTCCGGAAGCTGCGTGCGAGGGTCGGCAGGCCCTCGGCCAGGGCCAGGTCGCTGTTGGTCACGCCGTGCTGCAAGGGATAGACCCCGGTCAGCATCGAGGCCTGGGAGGGTAGGGTCCAGGAGCTCGGCGCGCGAGCCTCCAGGAACGTCCACGACTCGCGCGCGAAGGCGTTCATGTGCGGCGTGATCCCGGGCAGGCCACCCCAGGCTTCCATGCAGTCGGCCCGGAAGGTGTCTGCCAGGAACAGGACGACGTCCGGCTGGGCGGAGGCCGGCGGCGGCAGGTCGGGCACGATCGTCGGGTTGAGGACCAGCACGACGCCCTTGCCGCTGGTGGACCCGAAGCGCGTGGGTCCGCCCCTGGCGCTGGCGATCGGGATGCGGTGAGCGCGAGCTCGCGGGACCAGCTGGTTGGGCAGCGCGTCCTCGAAGAGGCGCTCGCCACCGAGCTCGATCTCGAGGGTCGTGGTCGCGCCTTCGCGCTCGGCACCAAAGGCCAGCGAGTAGAACTGAAGGGTCGCAGGGCCGCCCTCGCCCACGGCCGGCAGGTCCAGCTCGAGCACTTCACCGGGCAAGAGCAGGATGCCGTCGCCCGTCGCGCCCGGTAGGTTGACCTTGCCGTCCTCGCGACCGGTGCGTTCGATCCAGGCGAAGTACTCGAGCTGCTGGGAGACGAAGGCGCCGCCGCGGTCCATCAACAGCAAGCTGTCGCCCAGCACGATGAAGCTGCCATCGGCCAGGCCGTCGAGCTCGAGCAGCGAGGCGGAGTAGGCTAGCTGTTCGAGCGCCACGGATCCCGCCCGGAGCTCGTGGGGGCCATCCCGATCCGGTGGCGAGCCCGCGCCAGGGAGCTCGATCGGCGTGCTGTAGACCCCGGTCAGGGGGTCGGCCCCCCAGGCTTCACTGGGGATCACCTGGCGCACCCGCACCCAGCCCGCGGGTGCCGGGAGCACCTCCACGGTGCGCTGCTCGGTCGAGGTCCAGCGCTCGGGGATGCCACCTTCGGCGATCAGGAGCGGGGCTCCGGGGGGGGTGCTGGTGGAGCCCGAGCAGGCGAGCAGCAGGCCCGCAGCGAGGGCGGCGAGGAGTCGGGGGCAGTGCACAGGGGACAGGTTATGCGAGGCAGGCAGGAGCGGGGGCAGGAACTCGCTTCCGGGGAGGCTTGCCCCCAATTGACGGGCTGGAGTGAACAGACTAGTGTCCTTGCCGCTTGGGGCGAGGCGCATGGTGCGGCTCCCCCTCGATGACGAGAAACCATGCAAGACAGCTACCAGGTCCAGTCCGTCGCGCGCGCCTCGGTCGACGACCGCGCCGCTTTCATCACGCGCACCTACCAGCACCTCTTCGGTGCGATCCTGGTCTTCATCGGCCTCGAGGTCGCGCTCTTCAAGACCGGCGTGGCCTACCAGATCACCGACCTGCTGCTCGCTAGTCGCTTCGGCTGGCTGGCGGCGCTGGGCGGCTTCATGATCGTCGGCACCCTGGGCTCGTCGATGGCGCGCAAGGCCGGCTCGGTCGGCAAGCAGTACACGGGCCTCGGCATCTACATCGTGGGCGAGGCGATCATCATGGCGCCGCTGCTCGTGATGGCGCACCTCTACTCGGGCGCCGACATCATCGGCAACGCCGCCCTGGTGACGGCGATCGGCTTCTCGGGCTTGACCGCGATCGCGATCACCTCGCGGCGCGACCTGTCGGGCATGGGCCCGTACCTCAAGTGGGGCAGCTTCTGCGCGATCGGCCTGATCGTCGCGAGCATCTTCCTCGGCTTCAACTTGGGCATCATCTTCTCGGGCGCGATGATCGTGCTGGCCGGCGGGTACATCCTGTACCAGACCTCGAACATCATGCGCCACTACCCGACGACGCACCACGTGTCGGCCGCGCTCGAGCTCTTCGCCAGCGTCGCGCTGATGTTCTGGTACGTGCTGCAGCTCTTGATGAGCCTCAACCGCGACTGAGCGATGGCTGGGCGAGAGCCCCGCAAGCCAGCGACCCCGCTGCAGCGCGCTTGCTGCAGCGGGGTCGCTGTGCGCTACAGCTGAGCGCGCTAGGGCGTGACCCAGACCCCGACGGGGTTGGTGGCCGCGCCGAAGCTGGCGCCGAGCACCGCGGCGAAGTCAATGCGCGCACCGGCCAGGCCGGCGAACAGGCCCGACGGCGCGACGAGCGACGCGCTCGCGCGGCCGGCTTGGTCGAGCACCCCGACGAAGCCCGGCAGCAGCGGACCGCCCGCCGCACCGAGGGCGAAGACCGAGACCGCGTCGATGTTGAGCGGCAGGGAGCCGGGTCCGCCGGGCAGGGCCAGTCCGGGCGCCGTTCCGCTCGCGCCGGCCAGCAGGAAGTACAGGGCGCCGGCCTGCTGGGGACCGAGCTCCAGCGCGAAGGCGATCGTGGCCGCGCCCCCAGCGGGCACCGAGTGGGACGCCGCGGTCAGGGCCGCGGGCCGGTACCAGGACGTGCCGCGGGCGTCGCCGTCGTCCTGGGACCAGGGCGCGACATCCGCGCTGAAGGGGACGTCGAGCTGCTGGACCTTGGTGAGGTCGCTCGAGGCCGTCGCCACGAGCTCGGCCAGGCCGTCCTTGTCGAGGTCGGCGAGGACTGGGGCGGGGGACGAGGTCGCGCTCGACACGGCGGCCGGCAGCACGAAGGGGAAGCCGGGCAGGTCGCTGCCGTCGCCGTCGATCGCGAAGATCGCGTTGCCGACCTGCAGCAAGAGCTCGGGCAGCTCGTCGCCGTCGACGTCGCCGAAGGTCACCGCCGAGCGGCCGATGGCCGGGACGCCGCTCTGGGGCACGACCGGGAAGCCGGCCACGGCCACGCCCGTGTGGTGCAGGGCGAAGACCTGCGGCGCTCCGCCCGAGCTCCCGCCGGTCAGCACGACCTCGAGGTCCCCGTCGCCGTCGAGGTCCGCCACCGACGGCTGGTCGTGGATCGACATGGCGACGCTCTGGGGCCAGCCAGGCAGCACGGTCCCGGTGGACGAGAGCACGTACATGAGGTCGAGCCCGGGCTGGAACGGCACGTAGGTGTCGGCGGTGATCACCAGCTCGAGGCTGCCGTCGCCGTCGAGGTCGGCCACCACCGGGCGCGCCGTGGTTCCGCCCGGCACGGCCACCGGCGAGCCCGCGGTCAAGGACCCGTCGCCGTGCCAGATCGCGACCGAGTCCGTCCCGCGCCCGATGACCTCGAGGTCCCCGTCGCCGTCGAGGTCGGCGAGGGCCGGCGCGCTCTCCCACTGGAAGAAGGGGAAGCTCGGGATCGAGTAGTCGACCTTGTAGGTGCCGTCGTGCTCGTACGAGATCGCCGAGGAGCTCGTGCGCGCGACGACGACCTCGGGCCGCCCGTCGCCGTCGATGTCGCCGACCGAGAGGTCGCGCACCCCGAGGGAGTGGCCCCAGCCGGGCACGGCGGTACCGGTGTGGTCGAAGACGTCGAGGGTGGAACCCGCGATGAGGAGCTCGAGCTTGCCGTCGCCGTCGAGGTCCGCGAGCGCGGCCGGCACCAGGCTCCCGGAGGTCAGGTCGATCGGGAAGCCGGCCAGGCTCGTGCCGTCATGGCGCCACACGTGCAGCTGGGGGCTGCCGGTCCCGAGCGCGCTGGCGGTCACCAGCACGACCTCGTCCCAGCCGTCGCCGTCCACGTCACCGATGCTGGGCGAGGCCAGCTGGTAGCGGCCGGTCTGCTGGGTCCAGTCGCCGGTCGGCGGGGCGCCCGTCGCGGTGACCGTCAGCAGCACGCTGCCGGCGGAGTTGGCGGCGCTGGGCGAAGAGGTCGGCGCGACGCGCAGGCCGATGTGGGTCGCGCCGCCGTCGAGCAGGGTCTGCAGCTCGCTCGCGACGTCGAAGTCGAAGTCGAAGGACAGCTCGGCGGGCGGGTGGTACGCGCCCGTGCCGACCAGGGTGCCCGGCAGCTGGTAGTCGGTCAGGCTCGCCACGCCGTCGGCGTCGTACACCACGAAGTCGAAGG
The DNA here is from genome assembly GCA_029212845.1 of Planctomycetota bacterium. Taxonomy (GTDB): domain Bacteria; phylum Planctomycetota; class UBA1135; order UBA1135; genus JARGPD01. Next base: position 8,679 of record JARGPD010000023.1, on the reverse strand, counting down.
TGCGCAGGCCCGTGTCGAGCGCGTTGTTGACCGACACGACCCCCGTGAGGCGCGCGGTCTGGATCGTCGCGCCGGCCAGGCTGGTCACGTCGAGCTCGCGGATCACGCGCGACTCGACCGAGCTCGACCGGATGACGATGCTGTTGAAGGCCGGCGCCTTGAAGGCATCGCCCGCCCCGCTGAAGGGGACGTTGTCCTCGATCGAGGCGAACACCGAGGGACCGATCAGGTCGGCAGCCAGCGCCGCCGGAGCGGCGAGCTGGGTGGCGCAGATGAGGAGGAGGGCGGGCGTGCAGCGCATGGCGGGAGTCCTGCTGGTGGTGGCCTGGGGGCGAGCGGCCCGTCCAAGCTAGCACGGGCGGGCAGATCGCGAGGGCGGGCCCGGCAGCTGGGTGCTGGGCTTCGCCGTCGTCCGGTTGCTAGGATCGACGCACCCGGTCCAGCCGCTCGCGAAGGTCGCCGGCGGCCCCGACGACACCCCCAAGACACCCTGGAGAGACTCCTATGGCTCGCAACCTCGCCGCCCTCGCCGCCCTCGCCGCCAGCGCCCTCTCGATCGCGATCGGCAGCGCCTGGTCGAGCGACGACCACATGCCCACCAGCGCACCCGCGGCCCCGACCTCGACCAGCTTCGAGGTGACCACGGTCCGCGTCGGGACCGAGCAGGGCCTGCGCAGCAAGACCGACGCGGGCGTGCTCGCGTTGAACGCAGCCCTCATGGACGTGCTCAAGGCCGGGGACTCCTCGACGATCCTAAGCTCCGTGGAAGGCGAGCTGGTCAAGAGCTATGGCGGCCGCCAGGTCTCGGTCAGCCCTTCCGACCCCCGCTACGAGTGGGTCTGGGACGAGGAGCGCCAGATCTGGACGCTCCGGTGCAAGAGCGAGCTGAGCCTTCTCGTCAACGACGGTGGCGCCCAGGACATCCTCGTTCGGGTCGCTGTGATCGTCAAGCTGCCCTGACCGAGCCGGCCAGGCCGAGGTGGCGCTCCTCGGGCCGGGCGCTTAGCCTGCACCCGGCCCCGCCGCCTGCCCCCATGAACCTCGCCCGTCGACTCGCTAGCTCCCAGCGCCGCAAGGACCAGCACCCCAACATCGAGCTCGCCATCGAGCTGGTCGACGGCTGGGACGAGGCCGCGGTGACCGAGCTCTTCGCGCTGCTCGATGCCGGCCCGAAGAAGCAGCGCCACGACGCACTCAAGGTGCTCTACGAGATCGGCATCCGCGCGCCCGAGCTGCTGCTGCCGCACTTCGACGAGCTGATCGACGCCCTCGACACGCGCGACAACCGCATCCTGTGGGGCTGCGTCTATGCGCTGCGGTCGCTGGTCGACCACGCCCGCGAGCAGCTGATGGCGTGCCTACCGCTGATCCTGGATGCGGCCGAGCGCTCGACCATCATCGCCCGCGACAAGGCCATGTACATCCTGGTGGCCCTGGCCTCGGACGCGCGCTACCACGACGCGGTGACGCCCTTGATGCTGGCGCACATCGAGGCCGCCGCCACCAACCAGTTCCCGACCTACGCCGAGCGCGCCGCGCCGTGCCTGACCCCGGACGAGGCGCCCCTGCTCACGGCGCTGATCGAGGCCCGCGACGACCTGGACGCCTACCCCGCCAAGCGCCGGCGCATGGACAAGCTGCTGCGCCGGCTCGCGGCTCAGTAGACGAGCTGCAGCGGCACGGGGTTGCTGGCGAAGTCGACGGTGCCGGTGCCCGCGCTGGTCACGTAGGCGAAGTTCAGGTTCGCGCCCTCGAGGCCCAGGAAGACGCCCGCGGGGATCGTGAGCGGGACGACCGCCGTGCCGTTGACGTCGAGCAGGCCGGTGAAGCCTTGGAAGATGGTCAGGCTGGGCGAGCCCGCGGTCACGAGGAACCAGAGGTCGAGGTTGAGCGGGATCGAGACGCTGCCGAGGTCGACGCCGGGGAAGATGCCCGACCCGCTGATCAGCATCACGTAGAGGTCGCCGGCGCGGCTGGTGCCCGCATCGAGGCTCAGGTCGGTGGACCCGCCGTGCAGGAGCGACACCGAATAGTCCGAGGTCAAGAGGGACGGCGGCGCGGTGTAGAGCGCGCTGGTCACGCTGGAGGCCAGGCCCTCGGGGTCGGTGGCCGTGAGCGTGAACTCCCAGTAGTGGTGCTCGCTCGAGATGCCGTGGGGCGCGAGCGTGATCGACGACAGGCAGTCGACGATCTCGGGCTCGGGGTGCGCGTGGTCGTTGTGGTGCAGGCTGACCTGCCAGCTGCAGGTCAGGCTCGAGGTCGGGCTCTCGGCGTCGTTGGTCGTGGCCGTGAGCGGGACCAGCTCGTGCTTGGTCGGGTCGTAGGTGCCGCCGTTGAGCGGACCGGTGATGTGGACGTTGGGCGGCGTGTTGTCGGTCCAGACCGAGGTGCTGGCCTGGCTCGTGAGGCTGACGCTGTCCTCGACGGTCAGCACCACGTCGTGGCGCGTGGGCGCACCGGTCAGCGCTGGCTGGGCGATCGCGCGCAGCTCGCCCACCGAGACGTAGCCCTGGGTGCCGCCGGCGAGCCCGCGGATGCGCACGCCGTCGCAGAGCATGCGCTGGAAGGTCAGCTCGAAGGTCTCGTAGAAGACGCCGTTCTGCCCAGGGTAGGGCGGCTGGACCACGAGGCCGGTGACCTCGGTCCAGACCCCGCCGACCAGCACGTCCACGGTCAGGGTGTCGAACCAGCCGCCGTCGGCGCCGATCTCGCTGCCCTCCTGGAAGATGACCTGGTGCAGGGTCTGGGGCTGGCTGAAGCGGTAGCCGACCCACTCCTCGGGGTCCGTGTCGGTGCCCTGGTAGATCGTCACGTACTGCTCGGAGGTGAGCGGGGCCGAGGGGTTGATGAAGTAGCCGTCCGCGATCACGGAGGGCGACAGGCCCGGGGTGAGGTCGATCACCTGGGGCGGCACCAGCTCGAGCACGTGGGCGGCGATCGTGCCTTGGAGCGTGCGATCGGCCGACGGGAAGATGTGGATCGGCGACTCGAGCCGACTGAGCGGCGTGCCGTCGCCGAAGTCCCAGGCGAAGGAGAGCGGCAGGCCCTCGGGGTCGCTGGACTCGCTGCCGTCGAACTGCACGGTCAGCGGGCTGGGGCCGAAGATGGGCGCGCGCTCGACCGCTGCCATGGGCGGCACGTTGCCGGGATAGTAGGCGAGGTGCACGAGCACCCCGGGCAGCATCGGCAGGACCGAGAGCTGCAGGTAGTAGACGTCGCCGCTGATCGGGTCGGTCTCCATCGCGACCACCTTGCCGATCGCCTCGGCGACCTTGCCGATCTTGCGCGGCTGGCCGGCCGGGTCGAAGCCGAGGTTCTTGATCCAGCTGTCGGCGTAGTCGGAGAACAGGTACGAGCGGTTGAAGGTGTCCGGGTAATTGCCCGTCGAGTACCAGACGCCACCCATGGCGCAGGAGCCCTTGAAGCTCTCGCCCTTGATCGGGCTCAGGGGGTCGTCGACGACGAACGAGGTCGGGTTGCCGAAGGCGTCGAAGGCCTTGGCGCGGGCCGGCCCGACGTGGTTCCAGTCGATGTCGGGGCGCGTGTGGACCGAGGGATAGGCCGAGGCCGGAACCTGCTGGGAGAGGTCGCAGGGATTGCGCCAGATCACCGGCACCTGGCTCGACGGTGCGAGCAGCTCTTGGAAGGTGAAGAAGGCCTGGGTGCAGGTGCCGACACCGAAGAGCGGGTTGGGCGCGGCCGGGTTGGGCGTCGTGAGCGACTTGAAGTCCGGCAGGGGCCCCATGCCTTCGTACAGCGGCCAGCCGAAGTTCATGCCGCCCTCGGTCGCGCGGTTGATCTCCTCCCACTTGGTGTGGCCGACGTCGCCGATCAGGATCGCGCCGGGCTGCTGGCTGGCGGTGGCGCTGCCGGGGACGACCTCGATGCGGAAGGGGTTGCGCAGGCCGCGCGCCCACATGCGCGAGCGCGCGGCGCGCGGCGCGAGGGGGTCGAAGTGGGGGTTGTTCGCGAGGCCGTCGCCGTTGGCCGGGTTGAGCCGCAGCACCTTGCCGTTGAGCGAGTTGACCTGCTGGGCGCGGAAGGCACCCACGTCCTGGTCGGGGGTCAGGATGCCCTCGGCGATGGCGGCCGCGTTCGCGGCTCCGCCGCCGATGTCGAACTCCGCGGGGGCGCCGTCGCCACAGCTCGCGAGCAGCGAGCCGTCGTCGCCGAAGCACAGCATGCCGCTCTGGTGCCCGCCGATCAGCGGGATCCCGGTCGAGGCCGTCTCGCCGACCAGCACGGTGCGGCTGCCCGGCACCATCGACGTGAAGTTGTCACTCGGGTTCAGGGCGAAGCGCGAGATGCGCGCCACGCTCGCTCCCGTGTTGTCCGAGACCAGCGGGTCGTACTGCACCGTCCCGAAGAAGAACAGGTGGTGGCGGTCGACGTCATAGAAGAGGTAGACCAGCCCGTTGTTCGCGAAGTCCGGGTCGACGACCAGGCTCTTGAGCCCGCGGCTGCCGGCGTCGCCGACCTCTTCCGAAAGGTCGAGCACCGGCGCGGTGCTCTTGACCCCGGCGTCGACCATCCAGACCAGGCCCGCCTTCTCCGCGACCAGCAGCCGACCGTCGGGCAAGAAGGCCAGGTCGATCGGCTGGTTCCAGCCGCCGAGTACGGTCTCGGCGACGAAGCCAGGCGGCAGTCCCTCGTCATCCTGGGCGAGGGAGTTCGGCGCCCAGCTTGCGAGCAGGGCCAGGGCGCCTCCGAGGAGGCGCAGGCAGGGGGAAGCCATGGGAGTCGTTGAAGGGGGGAGCGGGACCACTCAGGGTGTCGATGCGGAGCAGGAGTCGACTGTATCCCAATTGTGTCATTCTGGCGCGAAGCTTGGATCTGGACCGCTTCTGGGGGTGTCTAGCCCCATTCCGCCGAGCTCATCCTAACCTGCGCTCGACCTTCACCGAACGTTCAAGGGCCAGGGCTACCTTGAGCTCATGAAGCTGCAAGCCAAACTTCCCCGCCGCCGGGAGCGCGCCTTCGGGGCCGCCCTGGTGCTCGGTGCCCTTGCCCTCGCGGGTCTCGGATTCGTCCAGGACCGCGCCATGACCCCCGCCGAGCTCGAGCGCCTCGAGGCGCGCCAGGTGGCGGACACCCAGCGCGCCTTCGGTCTGGTCGCCCGGCGGGTCCCACGCGCCGAGCTGCTGCGCTCGGACGCCGAGGTCCTCGCCGAAGTCCACCCCGGGCCACTCCACGTCGCCGACGCCGAGTAGCCCCGGGCGGAGTGCCTAGCCGATGGTCAGGTCCTGGCCGTTGAGCAGCACCACGATCGGGTTGCCGAGGGCGTCGACCTCGAGCCGCGCGGCCTGGGTCGCGACGGTGAGGCCGCTGAGCCCGGCCGGGACGGCGATCGCGTGGGCGCCGTTGGCGGTGTCGATCAGGAACGGCGGCAGGCAGAGCAGCTCGTAGCCGAGCAGCGGCACGTTGTCGGTCGCGCCGCCGAAGCCCGAGACGACCATCGTCAGGATCGTCGTGGTCCCGACCAGAGGCGTGGTGTCGACCTGGGCGGACCAGGTCAGTCCCGAGCTCGGGCCGGTGGTGCAGTCAAAGCCACCGGGGTTCAAACCCATGACGCCCAGGCGCGTGGTGCAGGTGCCGAAGGTGACGCCGGGTAGGCACACCGCAGCGTTGCCGACCGCGGTGGCCCAGTCCCCCGTGCCGGAGAACTGGAACGCGCCGCAGCCGTTCACGAACACGACGCTGCCGGCGTTGCCCTGGAGCGGGCGGTAGGCGATGGCGATCTCGCCGTCGGCGAAGTGCCCGTCGACGACGCCGCTGCCCTGGGGCACGAGCGTGTCGCGGTAGGTGATGTCGAGGGTCGTGACGCCGGTGGCCACGCAGCTCGAGCCGTTGCCGAGGTAGGGCGAGCCGGTGTAGTGGTTGAGCCCGGTGGGCGAGGCCACGGGCGAGTAGCCAGGTCCCATGATGGCCCCCTCGAGCCAGTGCTTGCCGCCCCAGCCGGTGGTGAACACCCCGAGGATCACGTGGCCGCCCTGGTCGACGAAGGTCGCGAGGTTGTCGCCCATGCCGACCTTGTCCGCGTAGCCGAAGTCCGCGAAGGTGTGGACCGCGTCGTAGGTCGCGAGCAGCACGCTGTCGGGGGTGAAGTTGCGCGCGTCGAAGTAGTCGACGGTCGCCCCGCCGGCGGCCGCGGCGATCTGGGCGCGGTAGGCCGGGTCGTCGTTGTCGGCCGGCGCGTACAGGATGCGGGCGGGCGCTAGGGCCTTGGCGGCAGCGGGGGCCGGCGGGGTCAGCACGTGGCCCGTGAAGGTGTTGGGCTTGAGCACGCCGAGGTTGGTCTCCTCGAGCTGGCCCGACTGGGCCGTGGCGGCAGCGGAGAGGCAGAGCACGAGGGCGGTGGCGAAGAGCGGAGGTCTCATGGGGTGGTCCAGGGCTGGTAGCGGGTCGTCGGGGGGAGGTCGAGTGGGGTAGCTTCGCGTCGAAGGGGCGATCTCTAGCCGTCCCCATGGAAGCCGCAGGGGAGGCATTCAGCCAGACCTTTGTGCTATTTATAGCAATCCGTACAGGGGGGGGCGGTGGCCCTCGTGGCTCGCCAGGTCGACCTCGGGACTCGACGCAAACCCCGCGCAGCCAAGCGCTTGCACCTACGAGTCGGCCCCCGCGACCCGGGCTCGGGTGGCGGGGGCCGATGGCTCCAGCGGCTCCTTGCCGCCGGAGCTCAGGCTCGAATTACGGCCGGCCCGTGATCACCAGGTTCTTCTTGGGGATGCTCAGGATGAACGCGGTGACCGCGCTGGCGCTGGTGCGCGAGTCGCTGCCGTAGCCAGCGTTGTCGCGGTTGGGCTGGTAGTAGAAGCTGCCGTCGGGGCACTGGGCCAGGGCGAACCACCAGCGGTTGGCGTCCATGAACTTGCGGAAGCTGACGGGCACGAAGCTGGTCGCGGCCGCGGCATAGCCCATGCCGAGGATCGGCGAGCCGTGGGTGTCGGGGAAGCTCGTGGCGTGGGTGCCGATCTGCTCGATCGCGCCGAGGGCTCGGCGGCGGTACTTGGTGTCCGGGAAGGGGCTCAGGATGTTCGCCACCGCGGCCGCGCCGCCGCGGCCCTGGTCGGCCCAGTCGGTCGGGTGGGCGGCCTCGTCGGCATACCAGAGGTAGCCGCTCTGGCTCGTGCCGCGCGCCAGGAAGTCGTAGGCGATCTCGAGCCGCTTGGGCTTCACGCCCACGCCGCAGCGCTGCATCAGGGTGTAGGTCAGGGCGCCCTCGGCCGTCAGCATCGCGATCGGGCCGTAGCCCTCGAAGCCGGGGTTGTGGCCCCAGCCGCCGTAGGCGTCGAGGGGGCTCTGGGGGAAGGAGCCCGGGTGGGTGACCGCGGCCTGGGGGTCGACCTGGGAGTGGTCGGTGTACTGGGAGGCGTGCAGGAAGTCGCGCACCTCGGTCAGCTCGGGCAGCACCCAGGCGTCCCCGGTCACGAGGTAGTACTCCGACAGCACGATGCCGGCGGTCATGTAGCGCCAGTTGACCAGCCAGTCGGTGCTGGTCGGGGCGGTCGTCGCGGCCAGGTTGACGGCGCACTTGCGCGCGGCCTTCAGGTGCTCGGGGCGCCCTGAAGCGATCAGGGCCAGGGCGGCGTAGAGGTCGTTGACCGGGTTGCCCCAGGAGCCGTTCGAGTCCTGGTGCAGGACCAGGTAGTCCAGGAGCTCGCCCAAGATCAGGTCCGACTTGGGGCAGGCGGCCGGGAAGGTCGCCGAGAAGGACCCGTACTTCTTGCCGATGTCGAGGCTCACGACGCGCTCGGTCGTCCCGTCCGAGACGCGCACGTCCAGGAAGCCGGTGCCGGTCGAGTCCTGGGCGGCCTCGAGCGCGACGGCGAACTCGCCGACCGGGCCCTGGGCCCCGAAGACCGCCGGGCCGTAGCCGTTCTGGTGGGGCTGCACGAAGTAGGCGCCGCCCGCGCCGACGAGGTGCTCGCCGACCGCGATCTGACCGTCCGCGGGCGAGCCCGGGATCACGTAGCGCACGACCATGTGCTTGGGCGCGCCGGGCACGAGCTCGATGCGCAGGCCGGTGATGCCGAGGTTGTAGAACCAGCCGGGCACCGCAGCGTCGGGCCCGCTGGTGGCCTGGGCGCTCCAGGGCCAACCGCTGGTGAAGTAGTGGACCTGGGCCTCGGCGGGCCGTGCGAAGAGCAAGGCGGCGGCGAGGAGCAGGCCGGTGCGGAGGAAGGTGCGGATGACGACGCTCATGGGGGGAGGCAGGGGGGGGAGGTGGACCTACTGATTAGAGCAATGGATCGGGATTCCCGCAGGGGGGTCTGGAGTGATTCCCTGGCCAATGTGCATGGGCCCCGCAAGGGCTGGATGGCCTAAGCTGGGTTGGTCCTGCGCAGTGCAGGGCCCCACCAGGTACCCAAGATGAGCCAGACCGAGTCGACCCCCGGCACCCTGAGCGCGCCCATGCCGCCGGGCCAGCGCGCCCTGGACCTGGCGCGCACCCGCTACCTGCCGGCGTGCTTCCTGGTGATCCTCGCCGTCGGGGTCACGGCGGTCTTCGAGGCCGGCAGCGAGTGGTCGTACGTGCTCGGCCTGGTCGCGCTCCAGGCCTGCGTCTTGGCTGCGGGCTTCGCGATCGGCCTGTACCTGATGCTGGTCCGGCTACCCTCGCCGGCGCTCGTCCGCGGCCTCTGGTCGGTCGTCGCGGGGCTGGTCACGCCGCTCGTGCTG
>JARGPD010000204.1 GCA_029212845.1 Planctomycetota bacterium | reverse complement strand
CCGCTACATCTCCTGGCCCGGCCAAGCCCTCGGCTACAAGCTCGGCCAGCTCGAGATCCTGCGCCTGCGCGCCGAGGCGCGTGCGGCCCTGGGCTCGACCTTCGACCTGGCCAGCTTCCACGCCGTCGTGCTCGAGAACGGAGCGGTGACCCTCCCGATCCTGCGCCAGCGCGTCAAGGCCTGGGTCGACAGCCAGCGCAGCCTGCCCGAGAACCTCTGATCCCGGGGGCCGAGCCATGGCAACCCAGCTCAGCACCGAGGCCCTGGTCGTCGGCGGCGGCGTCGCCGGCCTGGCCAGCGCCTGGCACCTCGCCCGCGCCGGGCGACGGGTCGTGCTGGTCGAGAGCGAGGCCCAGTTCGGCGTCCACTCCAGCGGCCAGAACGCCGCGATCCTGCGCACCCTGATCGCCGACGAGGCCCTCACGCGCATCGGTCGCGCATCGGCCGAGCGCCTGCATCGCCCGCCCGCGGGCTTCGCCGACGCACCGCTGGTTCGCTCGACCGGGCTCCTGCTCTCGGCCGACGCGGCCTGCCGCGACGAGCTCTTCGCCTGGCCCGGCGTGGTCGCGCCCGCTCCCTATGACGAGTGCCGCATCGAGGTCCTCACGCGCCGCGAGTTCGCGCGCCTCCAGCCGGCCTTCGCGGCACCACCCGATGGCGACCCCGGCGACCCCTTCGGGCTCTTGCTGCCCGGCGAGGGCCAGCTCGACGTGGCCGCCATCGTCGCCGGCTTCGCCGCCGGCGCCCGCAGCGCGAGCGCGGTCGGCGGGCGCGATGCGGAGCTGCTCTGTGGCGTCGAGGTGCGCCGGCTGCTCGCCGACTCGAGCGGCGCCGCTTGTGGCGCCGAGCTCGCCGACGGTCGCCGCATCGAGGCCGACCAGGTGCTGGTCGCCGCCGGCGCCTGGGCCGGCGCGATGGCCCGGGAGCTCGGCTCGACCCTGGGCCTCGCGCCCCGGCGCCGCCACCTCGCGGTCACCTCGCCCAGCCCCGACATCGACCACGACTGGCCGGTGGTCTGGAACCTGGGCACGGACTTCTACGCGCGGCCCGAGAGCGGCGGCCTCTTGATCTGCGGCTGCGACGAGACGCTGCTCGAGCCCAGCGGCCCGCCGAGCCGGGGCGCCTGCCCCAGGGATGCCGCGGCCCTCGAGCTGGTCGCCGAGCGCGCGGCGCGCTTCCTGCCCGCCTTCGCCGACGCGCGGGTGGCCTCCTGGTGGGCCGGCTGGCGCACCTTCACCGAGCCCGCCGGGCACCCCTTCGCCCTCGGCCCCGACCCGGACGTGGCCGGGCTGTTCTGGGCGGCGGGCCTCGGCGGCCACGGCATGACCTCGTGCTTCGAGGTCGGCCGGCTCGCGGCCCGCGAGCTCCAGCTAGCCCGCGGCGCGCGGCCCGGCGGCGAGCTCGAGGGCGAGCCCTTCGGCGACACCTTCCGCCCGCGACCGGGCCCCCTGGCCGGCGCCACCTTGGCCTAAGCCGAGCCCGCAGCCAGCAGGGCGAGTCGTGCCGAGGCCACCCACCAAGCTCGACTCGGCCACGAATTGCCCCTCGAACCCGAGCCACATGGCCCCGGATCGGGCTACCCTCGCGACTTCCCCCCCTTGACCCCCCCAGTCCCCGAGCCGAGGTCGGTGGGCGCCCCTGCGTGAGCCGGACGACCAGGTCCCCAGGCAGCCGCCCCCCTCGCTCGAAACGACCGAACCCCATGCAACTCGGCTTCGTCATCGACCACAGCAAGTGCATCGGCTGCCACGCCTGCACGATCGCTTGCAAGTCGGAGAACAACGTGCCCTTGGGCGACTTCCGCACCTGGGTCAAGTACACCGAACGCGGCACCTTCCCCGAGGTCAAGCGCTCCTTCGCCGTGCTGCGCTGCAACCAGTGCAGCGAGCCGCCGTGTGTCGAGATCTGCCCGACGGTCGCGCTGACCAAGGGCGAGAACGGCATCGTCGACATCGACCCCAAGTGGTGCGTCGGCTGCAAGAGCTGCACCCAGGCGTGCCCCTACGACTCGATCTACATCAACGAGGACAAGGGCACCGCCGAGAAGTGCCACTTCTGCGCGCACCGCGTGGAGGAGGGCCTCGCGCCGGCCTGCGCCGTGGTCTGCCCGACCGAGGCGATCATCCCCGGCGACTTCGAGGACGCCGCGAGCCGCGTGGCCCAGCTGGTCGCCGAGGGCGACCTCGAGCTGCGCAAGGCCAGCGCCCTGACCAAGCCGAACGTCTATTACAAGGAAGCGGCGCCGGCGGGCCTCGAGCCGCTCACGACGACGCCCAAGGACGGCTACTTGTGGGCCAACCGCCGCGACGGCGTCAGCCCCGAGACCGAGGACTTCCTGGCCGAGCTGATGGGCCAGGCCCAGGCGGCTGCGAGCGGCGACGGCGCCGCCCAGGGCGCCCTCGAGGACCTGGCGCGCACGACCTACGACGTGGACCGCAAGGTGCTCTGGGGCGGCAAGGTCTCGAGCTACTTGATGACCAAGTCCCTGTCCGCCGGCCTGATCCTGACGGCCCTGCCCCTGGCCTGGGGCGCCGAGTCGCCGATGGCGGCCCTCGGCCTGCCGACCGCCCTGGCGCTGGTCTTCCTGGTCGCCACCCTGGCCCTGTTGATCGGCGACCTGAAGCGGCCCGAGCGCTTCTACTTCCTGCTCACCCACCCCAACTGGGACTCCTGGCTCGTGCGCGGCGGCATCATCCTGTCGGTCTTCGGCGGGCTGCTGGCGCTCGGGCTCTTCGACGCACTCTTCGGCCTGACGAGCGGCGGCGCAGGCCAGGCCCTCGGCGTGGCTTCGGCCGTGATGGCGGCGGCGGCGGCGGGCTACACGGGCTCGCTCTTCGCCCAGGCCAAGGGGCGCGTCTTGTGGATGCAGCGCGGCCTGTGGCCGACCCTGATCGTGCAGGCGCTGATCGCTGGCGCGGCCGCGATGCTGCTGCTGGGCCCGCTGCTGGACGGCATCGGCGGCCTCTCCAGCGCCGCCGGCCCGAGCGTCCTGCACGGCATCCTGATCGCCGGGCTCGGCCTGCACCTGGCCTGGTTCTTCTTCGGCCACAAGCTCGGCCCGCGCGGCAAGGAAGCCGGCCGCGATCCCGAGTACCAGCAGGCCTGGGCCCTGTTCGCCCAGGGGCCGCGCGCCAAGGTGCTGCGCCTGCACCTGGCCGGCTGGGTCCTCGCGATGCTGGCTCTCGGCCTGTCGGCCGCCATCGCGTCCGAGCCCTGGGCCACGGAAGCCCTGTGGTGGCTCGACGCCTTCGCCGCGGTCCTGGCCCTCGTCGGCCTGCACCGCATCGAGCACGACTTCGTCCAGGCCGGCCAGGAGCTCCCGATCAGCTGACGCCATGAGCATCCAAGAGAACCACAGCCCGAAGACCGTCCCCGACACGACCCTCTCCCGCAGCGCGGGCTGGGAGCTGGCGGTCGGCCCGCCGCCCGAGAAGTGGGACAGCTGGAGCGAGCTCGACGCCACCAAGTGGCCCGAGCGCGTGCACAAGCACTACCGCTGCATCCCGACGATCTGCTTCAACTGCGAGTCCGGCTGCGGCCTGCTGGCCTTCGTCGACAAGGCCGACGGCCAGATCACGAAGTTCGAGGGCAACCCGGTGCACCCTGGCTCGCGCGGGCGCACCTGCGCCAAGGGTCCGGCGACGATCAACCAGCTGCAAGACCCCCAGCGCATCACCGGCCCGCTCAAGCGCGTCGGCCCGCGTGGCGCAGGTCAGTTCGAGCCCGTGTCCTGGGACGAGGCACTCGACGACATCGCCGGTCGCATCACGGCCGCGATCGACCAGGACCGCCACGACGAGGTCATGTACCACGTCGGCCGCCCGGGCGAGGACCACTACGCCCTGCGGACCCTGCTGGCCTGGGGGCTCGACGCCCACAACAGCCACACCAACGTCTGCTCGGGCGCCGCGCGCCTGGGCTTTGCGGCCTGGTGCGGCGCCGACCGGCCGTCCCCGGACTACTCGAACGCCAAGTTCATCCTGCTGCTCTCGGCGCACCTCGAGACCGGCCACTACTTCAATCCCCACGCCCAACGCATCGTCGACGCGATGAACGGCGGCGCGCGCTGCGCGGTCGTCGACCCGCGGCTCTCGAACAGCGCCTCGCGCGCCCACATCTGGCTGCCCACCTGGCCAGGGAGCGAGGCCGCCCTCCTGCTGGCGATCGCGCGCGAGCTGCTCTTGCGCGACGCCCGCGGCGAGAAGGCGCTCGACCGCGACTACCTGCGGCGCTGGTGCAACTGGGAGGCCAGCCTCGGCGAGCTCGAGCGCCAGCACCCGGACGCGGGCATCGACGAGGCCGACCACTTCGAGCGCTTCCTCTTGCTGCTCTCCCACCACTACGCCGAGTTCACCCCCGAGCTGGTCGCCACCGAGTGCCGCATGGACGGCGGCGCGGTGAAGCAGATCGCGGACGAGATCGTCGCCGCCGAGGGCAAATTCGCCAGCCACCTGTGGCGCAACGCCGCGGCCGGCAACCTGGGCGGCTGGCAGATCGCGCGCTCGCTCGTGCTCTTGCACGTGCTCACCGGCAGCCTCGGTCGCGAGGGCGGGGTGAACCCCAACTCGTGGGACAAGTTCGCGCCCAAGCCGAGCGACATGCCGCCGCACCACAGCCGCTGGAACGAGCTGTTGTGGCCGAAAGAGTGGCCGCTGGCCCACTACGAGATGAGCTTCTTGCTTCCGCACCTCGTGCGCGAGCAGAAGAAGAAGATCGACGTCTACTTCACGCGCGTCTACAACCCCGTCTGGACCAACCCCGACGGCTGCGCGTGGATCGAGATGCTCGAGGACGAGGCCCAGATCGGCTGCCACATCGCGCTCACGCCGACCTGGAACGAGACCGCCCAGTGGGCCGACTACGTGCTGCCCATGGGCCACGGTCCCGAGCGCCACGACATCATGAGCCAGGAGACCCACGCGGGCACCTGGATCGGCTTCCGCCAGCCCGTCTTGCGGCGCTTCGCCCAGCTCGAGGGCACGATCTCCGAGGGCGACGACACGCGCGACAGCAACCCCGGCGACGTCTGGGAAGAGGCCGAATTCTGGGCCGAGCTGACCTGGCGCATGGACCCCGACGGCTCGCGCGGCATGCGCAAGTACTTCGAGTCCAAGGACCGACCCGGCGAGCGCCGCAGCCAGGACGAGTACTGGAAGGACGTCTTCGACCACGCGGTCCCAGGCCTGCCCGAGGCGGCCGCCGAGGCTGGCCTCGACACGCTCGAGTTCATGCGCCAGCGCGGCGCTTTCGACGTGCCCTACGCGGGCCAAGAGCGCTTCGAGAAGCCGGTCGAGGAGGGCGGCGTCGACACCGGCGACGGCGTCCTGCGCGCGGGCTTCCCGACCCCGAGCAAGAAGCTCGAGCTCTTCTCCCCCACCCTGGACGCCTGGTCGGCGAAGGGCGACAGCCTGCCCGCCTACCAGAAGAGCCACGTGCACTGGGAGAACCTGGACGAGGCCGCGGGCGACCGCGTGCTGCTGCCGACCTTCCGCCTGCCGACCCTGATCCACACGCGCTCGGCCAACGCCAAGTGGCTGCAGGAGATCAGCCACACGAACCCCCTCTGGGTGCACCCCGAGGACGCGGAGAAGCTCAGGCTCGAGAACGGCAAGCTGGCGCGGGTCAGCACGGCCATCGGTCACTTCGTCGTGCGCGCCTGGGTCACCGAGGGCATCCACCCGGGCATCGTCGCCTGCAGCCACCACGTCGGCCGCTGGCGCCTGCACCAGCCGCTGGGCGCGATCCAGGCCTCGAGCAACGTCGACCTGGTCCGCGAGGGCACGACCTTCATGCTGCGCCAGAAGGGCGGTGCGGGCCCGTACTCCAGCTTCGACCCCGACACCGAGCGCATCTGGTGGAAGGAGGTCGGCGTGAACCAGAACCTGACCTTCCCGGTCCAGCCGGACCCCGCCAGCGGCATGCACTGCTGGCACCAGAAGGTCAACGTGACCCCCGCCGGCGCCGACGATCAGTACGGCGACATCTTCGTCGACACCCAGAAGTCGATCGAGGTCTACGAGGCCTGGAAGCAAAAGACCAAGCCGGCACCCGGCCCGGACGGCACCCGCCGCCCGCTCTGGATGAACCGGCCCTTGAAGCCGACGCCCGACGCCTACGAGATGTAGCTAGGACCGCGAGGGACCGCTCGGACAGCCACCGACCGGCCCCTCGCGATCGGCCCCTCGCG
>JARGPD010000022.1:35243-43722 GCA_029212845.1 Planctomycetota bacterium | reverse complement strand
GCGCCGTTTTGATGCGGTACCGTTGGCGCGTTCGAGCGCGCTGGATGGCCGACGGAGGCGCGCCGTTTGGATGCGGTACCGTTGGCGCGTTCGAGCGCGTTGGATGGCCGACGGGGACGCGCCGTTTTGATGCGGTACCGTTGGCGCGTTCGAGCGCGCTGGATGGCCGACGGGGACGCGCCGTTTGGATGCGGTACCGTTGGCGCGTTGAGGGCCGGAGCCGTTCGGTGCGGGGTGCGGTTAGGCGAGTGCGTCGTCGGCGACGTGGTAGTGCGGGTCTTCGATGCGGTTGACCTCGACGAGGTTGCCGGCCTTGTTGAGCAGCTTGGTGCAGTCCGGGCTCAGGTGGCGTAGGTGCAGCTGCTTGCCGGCGCCGAGATAGCGCACCGCCAGGTTGTCGATCGCCTCGATCGCCGAGTGGTCGGAGACGCGCGCGTGGCGGAACTCGATCACCACGTCATCGGGGTCGTTCTCGACGTCGAAGAGGTCGCGGAAGTTCTTCACCGAGCCGAAGAAGAGCGGCCCGCGCAGGCTGTAGACCTTGGTCCCCGAGGGCTCGAGGTGGGTGATCACATGGATCACCTTGGCGTGCTTCCAGGCGAAGACCAGTGCCGAGACGATCACGCCGACGAAGACCGCCATGGCGAGGTCGGTGGCCACCGTGACGCCCGAGACGAGCACGATCACGAAGGCGTCGGAGATCGGCACCTGGCGCATGACCCGGAAGCTCGACCACTCGAAGGTGCCGAGCACGACCATGAACATCACGCCGACCAGGGCCGCGACCGGCACCATCTCGATCAGGGGCGAGGCGAACAGCACGAAGGACAGCAGCACCAAGGAGGCCGTCACCCCTGAAGTGCGCCCGCGGCCGCCCGAGCTGATGTTGATCATGCTCTGACCGATCATCGCGCAGCCGCCCATGCCGCCGAAGAAGCCGCAGGTCACGTTGCCGACGCCCTGGGCGACGCACTCCTTGTTGCCGCGCCCGCGCGTGCCGGTCAGCTCGTCCACCAGGGTCAAGGTCAACAGCGACTCGATCAAGCCGACCGCCGCGAGGACGATGGCGTAGGGCAGGATGATGCGCAGGCTCTCGAGGGTGAAGGCCACCTCGGGGATCGAGAAGCTGGGCAGGCCGCCCTTGAGCGAGGCCTGGGGGTTGCCGCTCATCGTGCGCAGGTAGTCGACGATCGACGGCGTCTCCAAGCCCAGGCCGAGCGTCACCAGGGTCACGACCACGATCGCCGCTAGGGAGGACGGGACGGCCTTGGTGAGGCGCGGCAGGAACTGGATGATCGCCATGGTCGCCGCGACCAAGCCGAGCATCGTGTACATCTTCACGCCCGCCATCCACTCGAGCTCGCCGCTGGCTCCGGGCACCTTGAACTGGTCGAGCTGGGCCAGGAAGATCACGATCGCGAGGCCGTTGACGAAGCCCAGCATGACCGGGTGCGGCACCATGCGGATGAACTTGCCCAGCCGCAGCACCCCGGCCAGCACCTGGATGATCCCCATCAGGACGATCGCCGCGTACATGTAGGCGATGCCATGCTCGGAGACCAGCGCCACGAGCACGACCGCGATCGCGCCGGTCGCTCCCGAAATCATCCCCGGGCGCCCGCCGAAGAGCGCCGTGATGATGCCGATGATGAAGGCCGCGTGCAGGCCCACGATGGGGTCGACGCCCGCCACGAAGGCGAAGGCGACCGCCTCGGGGACGAGGGCCAGGGCCACGGTGAGGCCCGAGAGCAGGTCGCTCTTGAGGCTGAAGTCGGGCTTGGGCGTAAGGGTGAACACGGCGCGTCTTGGGGGTCCGGAGGGGGGGCTCCCGGGGCGTTAACCCGGGTCGGTCGAGCCACGCAGAGTAGCGAGGCTGACCGTGGGGATGGAGCCCTACCTGGATCAAATGACGCGCGCCGGCGCCCGCGTCCCCTTGCTCGCCAGGCCCGGATCCCCCACCCGCCGCCTGCCGCTCAGCGGCTCCGCGAGCCGCCGCGCACCGTGCGGCCGTACTCGATGAAGAAGTAGGGCACCGCCGCGATGCCGAAGATCAGCATCACCACGAACCACCCCCACGACTCCTTGCGGGCGGCATCCACGAGCATCTTGATCCAGAAGACCAAGAGGACCAGGTTCACGGCGATGATGGCGACGAGGATCAGCCAGGAGTCCATGGGCAGCGGGGGTTCGGGGTCGAGGGGGTGCTCCCGGGATGTCCGTGCGAGCAGCCTAGGTACCGCGCTCCGCGGGAATCCTTCGAACGAATCCCGGCGGGATGGCCGGGGCGCAGCCTCGCCCTAGCCCTTGTCCGTGGTCAAGCCGGCCTTCCACCACGCGCGCATCCCGTCCCGGAGGTGCACCGCGTCCGCGCGCCCGTGGCGGCGCAGGAGACGCACCGCCGGCAGGGAGCGATGGGCCGAGAGGCACAGGGCCACGCAGCGCCGCCCCTCGTCCCCGAGGGTGTCGGCCTCGAGGGCGGACTTCAGCTCGGTCACGGTGTAGCGGCGCGCACCGGGCACATGGCCGCCTTCGAACTCCTGCCTGCTGCGCATGTCGAGCAGCAGCGGCGGCGACGCCTGCTCGAGCTCGGCAGCCAAGGCCTCGGCCTCGATCTCCGGCGCGCGCCCCAGGGGCAGCCACCACAGCGGGCCGTCGAAGAGCCCCATCAGTGCGCCTGCAGGAGGCGGGCAGCCTCGGCTCGGGCGGTGTCCTCGTCGGCCCCGCCGGCGATCATGTCGGCCAGCTCGCGCAGGCGCGGGTCCCCGGAGAGTTCCTGGAAGATGGTCGTGGTGCGGCCGCCCGCGACGCCCTTGGCGACCTTCAGGTGCAGGTGGGCCGCGGCCGCGATCGAGGGCAGGTGGGTCACGCACAGGACCTGGTGGCCCTCGCCGAGCTGGCGCAGCCGCGCCGCCACGTGAGGCCCGAGGCGCCCACCGACGCCCGAGTCGATCTCGTCGAAGACCAGGGTGCGGCCCTGCTCGCAGGCGGACAGCACCCCGCGCAGGGCCAGCATGATGCGCGCGACCTCGCCGCCCGAGGCCACCTTGGCCAGGGCGCCAGCGGGCTCGCCGGGGTTGGCTGCCAGCAGGAACTCGATGCGCTCGGCGCCGTGGGGGGCGAGCCGCAGCAAGGCGCGCAGGTGCTCGGCCACCCGCTGGCCCAGGTCGCCCGCCTCCCCGGCCCCCGCCACAGCCCCCAGCTCGAAGGTCACGCCGTCGACCTCCTCCACGGGTTCCTCACCGGTCAAGGGCACCAGGCGCGCCTCGAAGCGCGCCTTCTCGAGACCGAGCCCCGCCAGGGCCGCTTCGACCTCCTTGGCCAGGGGCTTGGCGGCCTTCTTGCGTGCCCGGGTCAGCTTGTCGGCGGCCTTCTCGAGGGCCGCGAGGGTCTCGGTGGCCTGGCGCTCGAGGGCGTCGCTGCCGCCCTCCTCGGCTTCGAGGTCCTCGAGCTCGGCGGCCAGCTCGGCCAGCAGCTCCAAGAGCCCCGCGTCGTCGCGCGCGTACTTGTCGGCCAGGCGCTCGAGCTCGGCCATGCGCTCTTCGACCTCCTCGAGACGTGCTGGGTCGACCTCGACGTTGTCGGTGTACGAGACCAGGGCCGAGGCGGCCTCTTCGGTGTGGACCACGGCCTCGCGCAGGGACTCGGCCGCGTCGTCGAGCCCCGGCACCCGGGCGCGCCACGCCTCGACCCGCCGCTCCATCGTGCGCAGGATGTCCAAGAGGGCCGAGTCCCCCTCGGAGAGGGCCTCGGCGACCCCGCCGAGCTCGCTCGAGAGCTCGCCGGCATGGCGCAGGAGCTCGCGCTCGGCGCCCAGGTGGCCGCGCTCGCCGGGCTCGAGCCGGGCGCCGTCGAGCTCTTCCAATTGATAGCGCAACAGGTCGATGCGATCGCGGCGCTCGGTGCGGCGCTCGTGGAACGCGGACAGGGCATCCGCCGCGGCGAGGGCCTCGCTGCGCGCAGCCGCGTAGGCGTCCAGCACCTTGGCGTGGCCGCCGAAGGCGTCGAGCAGGCGCCGCTGCTCGCCGGGCAGGCACAGGCGCTGGTGGTCGTTCTGGCCGTGCAGCTCGATCAGGATCCCGGCCAGGGTCCGCAGGGCCTTGAGCGGCACCGGGCGCTGGTTGATGCGCGCACGGGTGCGGCCGGCCGAGGTCAAGCTGCGGCCGAGGATCAGCTCGCCGGTCTCGGCGAAGTCCGCGGAGAAGTCCTCGAGCTCGGCGTCGAGGAAGGCCGCCACGGCGCGCCCGCGCTCGGAGCTCGCGTCGAGCTCGAAGCGCGCCTCGAGCCGCGCCTCCTTGGCCCCCGCGCGCACGAGCCCGGCGGCACCGGCCTTGGGCCGCCCGCCGAGGATCAGGTCCAAGGCGCCCACGAGCAGGCTCTTGCCCGCCCCGGTCTCGCCCGTGATGACGTTCAAGCCTGTCCCGAACGAGAGCTCGGCGGCCTCGATCAGGGCCAGGTCGCGGATGGAGAGCTCGGCAAGCATGGTGAGAGGATCGTCGGGCGCCGTGGAAGTTGCAACGTCAGTGGTCAGATTCGGGGGCTTGGTTCGACGAACAAGTCCCTCGAGGCCCCAGGCTCCGGAGGAACCTACGACTTCCTCCGAAGCTGCGCCCGCACACCAGCTTGCGAGCACACCGATCCTCGCCCCGCCCGAGCTCAGCGCCGGGCCACGAGGGCCTCGCGCTTCAGCTTCAGCTTGCCCGTGGTCAAGGCCTGGGCTGCCGACTGGTACGCGGCGATGGTCAGCCCCAAGAGGTCCGCGTCCACGGGTGCATCGACGAGCTCGAGGTCCGCGCCGAAGCGGAAGCCCTGGACACCCTGCTTGGTGCCGAGGGCGACGGCACGCCCGGCCCGCACCATGCCGAGGGTCTGGTAGTTGCCGATGAAGGCGCGGTCCTCGCCCGGACCGGCGAGGTCGTGCCCGAAGTAGGACGCCGTGTAGTCGAAGTCGAGCAGGCCGAGCAGCGTCGGAGCCACGTCGATCTGGCTGGCCAGGCGGTCGTCCCGACCGGGCTCGATGCGGCCCGGCGCGTGCAGCAGCAGCGGCACCCGGTGGCGCTCGAGGTTTAGGTCCCGGCGACCGGCGCTGCTGGCGCAGTGGTCGCCGACGACGACGAAGATCGTGTCGTCGTACCAGTCGCGCTGCTTGGCCTGGTCGAAGAAGGCGCCCATCGCGAAGTCGGTGTACGCGACCGCGCCCTCGCGGCCCGTGCCCGGAGGGATCGCGATCACGTCCGGGTAGGTGTAGGGCCGGTGGTTCGAGGTCGTCAGCACGACCTGGAAGAAGGGCTTGCCCGAGGCGGTGGAGGCGTCGGCCTCTTTCAGGGTGCGCGCGTAGATGTCCTCGTCGCAGACGCCCCAGGCGTTGGCGAAGCGCACCTCGTCCCCAGCGAGGTCGGCGCGGTCGACGATGTCGAAGCCGTTGCCCGAGAAGTAGTGGTTCATGTTGTCGAAGTACCCGAAGCCGCCATACAGGAAGCGCGTGTCGTAGCCGCGGTCCCGGAACTGCCAGCCGATCGAGTCCATGGCCTCGTTGTCCGGCCGCTTGACGATCGAGCGCCCCGGCGTCGGCGGCACGGACAGGGTCAGCGCCTCGAGCCCGCGCACGGTGCGGCTGCCGGTCGCGAAGTGGTTCGTGTAGACGAGGCTCTCCTGGACCAGCGCGTCCAGGTTCGGCGTCAGGTCCTTGCCATCCTGCACGAAGGCCTCGAGGTAGTCCGCCGAGAGGCTCTCGACGACGATCATCATCACGTTGGAGCGCTGCTCGCCGCCGCGGCTCGGGTGGTGGCGACGGAGCTCGTCCGACGCGTCGGAGGCGAACTCGAGCCCGTCCGATGCGAGCAGCCCGTGCAGCCGGGACCAAGCCTCGTCCTCCGGCAGGCCGGCGAAGTTCTGGCCGTAGTCCAGGGTGTTGCTGCGGAAGGCCGCGAACAGGTTGTAGAGCCCGTCCATCGCGACCTCGTTGCGGTAGCGGTCCGACGACACGCGGGCCACCGAGCCATCGACGAAGCAGAGCCCGAGCACCGGGATCAGCACGAAGGGCACGAGCGCCCAGCGCCCGCCCTTGGGCGCCCGCTCGAGACGAGGCTCGAGCCAGCGGCGCACGCCGAGGTAGACCGTGCAGGTCGCCCCCACGAGACCGGACAGGACCCACACGAGCGGGTAGGACTCGACGATGTTGTCGATCACCTCGGTCGTGTAGACGAGGTAGTCCACGGCGATGAAGTTGAAGCGCGCGGTGAACTCCTCCCAGAAGACCCAGCCCGCGACCAGGTCGAAGAGGAACGCGCCGAGGGCCGCGAAGCAGAGCGCGCGCGTCAGCACGCGCTGGGCCCGGCTCGCCAGGAGTCGCTGCGGGGCGAAGAGCGCGTAGAGGGTCGCCGGCAGCAGCAGCCAGGTGACCGCGATCGCATCCAGGCCCGCGCCGACCGCGAAGACCAGGGGCAGCTCCCAGGGGGTGGCGGCCAGCGAGCCGGGGCTCCAGGCAAGCAGCACCGCCCGGTCGACGATCGACAGGACGAGGAAGGTGACGAAGAGCAGGCGCAGGACGGAGCCGCGGCTAGACGGAGTGGTGTTCATGGGCCGACGGTAGGCCCTTGCGATCCGCCCGTCGCACGCCGCGCGCGAGCATGACCGGATGGTCATCGCCATGACCAAATGGTCATCGCCCGCTGCGCTTGCGCGCCCCCGGGGTGGCTCAGTCCGCGGCGCGCTTGAGCGCCTTGTCGCGCTCTTCCTCGAGGGCCGCGCGGTGGCTGTCGGGCAGGGGCGCAGCGAGGGCGCGCTCGTACTCGGCGGCGGCCGCGGCGTGGTGGCCTTCCTTGTAGAGCTCGACCGCGCGCCCGGCATGGATCAGGCTGCCCTCTCCGACGGAGCGCGGCAGGCGGCGCGCCTCGAGGACCTCGATCCAGACCTCGCCTCCGAAGACGGTGCGCACGATGGCGACCAGCTCGAGGCGCCCGTAGCTGCCGGCCCCGGCGAGGGCGCGGGCGGCCGAGCCTCCGCGGCGCGCGAAGAGGGCGGGCAGCGGATCGGAGTAGGGCTCGATGTGCCACAGGCGCGAGGTCTCGGACCAGGCCGCGAAGCCGCGGAAGCGGCGCCGGTCGAAGCGCGTCAGGCCCGGCGTCCAGGTCTCGCGCTCGTCGCCCAGCTGCACGGTCAGCGCGACGCGCTCACCGCGATAGCGCAGCGGGTCCTTGCGCAGCTGCAGCAGGTCGACCGCGATCGGCTCGGCGGCGGGCTTGGTTCCGGAAGGTGCTTGGGCCTCGGCCGCGGGCTTGGTTCCGGCGGCGACCTGGCTCTTTTCGGCCGCCTGAGTCCCCGCAGCGGCCTGGGCACCTCCTCGGCCCGACAGGCCTTCGGTCAGCCCTCCGGCGAGCGTCAAGGCCAGGCTGGCCAGGAGCGTCAAGGCAGCCGCATGGGGGCCGGCGAGCAGGGTGCGTGGGAGCATGCTCTCCCTATCGACGACACCAGCCCGGGACCTGAGGACCCAGGCGAACCAGCAGCCCAGCCGTCAGCGCGGGGCGGTCCTAGGCGGCTGGGATGGGGGCCGCGCGGCTGGCCCGCTTCAGGCGCTGGTCGCCGCTGGGAGGGGGCGGCCGGCGAGCAGCACACGGCGCAGGGCCAGGCTCTTCGGGTCGAGCTCGATCACGTCGGCCCGCGCTCTTGGTGCCAGGACGCCGAGCTCGGTCTCCATGCCCAGGGCACGCGCGGGGGCGAAGGTCGCCATGGTCAGGGCGTCCGCGGCCGAGACCACACCGCGCGCGACCAGGCGCTGCACGGCCTCGAGCTGGCCCGTGGCCGAGCCGGCCAGGCGCTCGGAGCGCGGCGCGTGGACGCCGTCCCTGGGCGGACCCGACACGGCCTCGTCCCGGTCCCCCGGATACCAGGCCGCGCCCGAGTGGCAGAGGTGAGCCCGGCCATGGCTATGGAACACGTCGCAGCCGGTCCCCGCGCCTTCGAGCGCGTCGGACACGAGCGCGAGCCCGGCCGCTCCACGCGCGCGCAGGGCCAGGTCGATCGCCTCGGGTCCGACGTGGACCAGGTCGCCGATCAGCTCGACCACCAGCGCCTCGTCGGTCAAGGCCAAGCTGGCCAGGCCCGGGTCGCGGTGGTGCACGCCGGTCATGGCGTTGAACAGGTGCGTGACGCCGAAGGGCTGCTCGGGCCTGCCGGAGGCACCGCCCCCCCCGCGCAGCACCGCGCGCGCTTCGGCCGCCGTCGCGCGACTGTGGCCGAACGAGGCGCGCACCCCGGCGCGGGTCAGCTCGCCGACCAGCTCAGCCGAGCCCGGCAGCTCGGGCGCGACGGTGACCGTGCGGATCCCACGCCCATCACCGGTGGCCGGACCGAGCAGCGCCGCGAGGGCCGCGACCGACGGCCCAGCCAGGTCGGCCCGCGGCAGGGCCCCCGCAGCCAGCGGGTTCACGAAGGGCCCCTCGAGATGCAAGCACAGTACGCGCGCGTGGCCATCGCCGGCGTC
>JARGPD010000022.1:20762-35233 GCA_029212845.1 Planctomycetota bacterium | reverse complement strand
GGCCGCCGCCTTGGCGCCGAGCCGCGCGGGCTCGGCCGGGAACAGCGTGGGCTGGAAGGCGGTCGTGCCCGCGCGCGCGAGGGCCGAGGCCATGCCCGCAAGTCCCCCGTCCCGGACCTGCGCCGCGCCGCCCTCGGCACGGAACTCCCCCACCCCGTCCACGATCCCGCGCAGCGGATCGCAGCCCGCGAAGCCGTGCACGTGCAGGTCGATCAGCCCCGGCGCGAGGATCGGCAGGTCCGCCGAGCCTGCGCCCGTCCCGACCCCACGCTCGACCGCCTTGATCCGCCCCCCCTCCAGGACGAGCGTGCCGGGCACGAGCTCACCTCCGAGCAGCAGCTGCCCCTCGAGTCGCTGCTCGCTCAAGTCCTTCGAACCCCGCTGCCTTGGTCGTTGCCCATCGCGTCGCCCATCCTCCGCGACGGGGGCGAGCGCCGCAAGCGAACGCGGGCGGAACGAGGTCTCGTCCCGCCCGCGCCCGCGCTTGCCGCGGAGGACCTAGCTGCCGATCACTAGCCGCACGCCGTTGCTCGTCGCCGCCGGCAGGGGCTGCCCGGCGGGCAGGAACCAGGCCTGCAGGTTCACCGAGACCCCGTCGAGCAGGGGCGCCGCCGGGATCGAGAAGCTGGCCGAGAACGGCGAGCCCGCGAAGACCTGCAGCAGGCTGAACCCGATGGGATCGATCCACGCGGCGGTGTCCGGCAGCACGAGCGCGCTGGTCGGGGTCACCGTCGGAGCACCTAGGACCAGGACCCCCACGCTGCCCGCCGGGGCCTGCCGGACCGTCGCCGTCACGCTGCCGCCGAGCACCGGCGCGGTCACGTCGAGGACCGGGGTGGACGAGGCCGGCCCGAGGTCGAGCGACTGGGCGCCGGGCGAGCTGATCGTGAACAGCTCGCGCCCGACCGACGGGTCGATGCCGGTGAACAAGAGCTGCCCTCCTGCGAAGGTCAGGTCCTCGAACGCGCTGCTCACCGGGCCGAACGTCAGCTCACAAACCAGCTGCGTGCCCGCGACGGTACCGTCCGTGAAGTGCAGCTCGTGGTTCTCCACACCGGCCGACAGGCCCGGGACGAAGTAGCAGCCAGCTCCGGCGGTCACGAGCTCGTAGGCGGTGTCCTGGAAGTGAGTCGTGTCCAGGGGGAAGTCCGTCAGCACGGTCGTACCAGCTGCGGTCCCGTCCGAGACATAGAGCTGGTAGCTCGAAGCCCCCCCGGGAGACTTGGTCCAGCCGCTGAAGTACAGTCGGTCACCGGCGGCGGTCAGGTCTTCGGGATACCCGCCCAAGGAGCCCACGCCGGGCTGGATCTCGAGGACCAGCTGCGTCCCCGCGGCCGTGCCGTCACTGCGGAAGAGCTCGACCCCGGTCGCGAAGCTCCGCGCCTGGAAGTAGACGTGGTCACCCAGGCGAGCGAAGTGCCGCGGCCGCCCTTCGGCCGCCCCAGCGTCGATGTCCTTAAGCAGGAAGGTGCCCGCTGCGGTGCCATCGGTGCGCCAGAGCTCACGCCCTGCGGCCGCGTCGTCCGCCGAGAACAGCACGAGGTCGCCGAGTCGGGTCAAGTCCGCAGGGACGTAGTCGCTGGTCGGGTGGGTGTCCTTCAGCAGCACCGTGCCCGCGGCCGTGCCGTCGGTCGACCACAGCTCGCTCTGGTGCACGCCGTCGTCGGCCACGAACAGGACGCGGCCGTCCAGGGCCACGAAGCTGTGCGGGCTGGAGCCCTCCGGACCCGGACGCAGGTCGACCACCAGCGAGGTGCCCGCCGCGGTCCCGTCCGTCACCCACAGCTCACGCCCCAGGCCCGGTGTCGTGGCCGAGAAGTAGGTCCGGCTGCCGTCGCTGCAGAATCCCATCGGCGAGGACCCGCCCGGGCCCGCGTCGAGGTCCGCCACCTGCAGGGTGCCGGCCGCGGTCCCGTCGGTCCGCCAGAGCTCGCGCCCGCTGGCGTCCTCGGCGCTGAACAGGGTCACCTGATGGTCCCCCATCCAGGCGTCGTAGAACTCCACGGGAGCGCTGCCCAAGCTGCCCGGTCGGATGTCCTTCACCAGCTGCGCGCCGCCCGCGGGGCTCCAGCTCCACAGCTCGACCCCTTCGGCGCCTAGCGCGCCGAGGTAGAGCTGCGAGGCGTTGTGGGCGAAGACCTCGCTGAAGGTCGAGCCAGCGGTCACCGAGCCAGGTGCCACGTCGACCAGCATGCCGGTGCCGGGTGCGGTGCCATCGCTGGCCCACAGCTCGCGCCCGCTCGAAGCATCCTCGTGGGCGAACAGCAAGCCGCCGGCCGCGCCCGCGGTCAGGTCCGAGGGGATCAGCAGGTCGAAGCCGGGCGTGGTGTCCGCGAGCAGGCCCGTGCCGGCCGCCGTCCCGTCGGAGTGGAAGGGCTCGAAGCCCGTGAGGAAGCCGAAGCCGATGTAGGCCAGCTCCGTGCCGAGGTCGACGAGCTGGCCCGCACCCGGGAGCACACCGTCGGCGGGCCCGGGGAAGCCGTCGGCGACGCGCTGGATCGAGGTCCCGGCCACGCTCCACAGCTCGCGCCCGGCGGCCGCGTCGCGGGCGGTGAAGAACAGGCGCCCGGCCGCGAGCGTCAGCTCCATCGGCTCGGACCCGACGGCGCCGCCGCCCGCGTCCGTGGCGGGGAGGGTGCCCGCGGGGGTCCCGTCCGTGCGCCACAGCTGGCCCACGCCGGCCGCGTCGCTCCCGACGAAGTAGAGTAGCCCGCCATAGACCGCCATCGAGCCCGGGCCGAAGGCCGCCAGACCGTCGTCCTGACCCGGGGCGAGCTCATGGAACAGGGTCGTCCCGGCAACCGTACCGTCGCTCCTCCAGAGCTCGCGGCCGTGGCCCAGGGTGTCGACCACGAGGTAGATCGCCCCGCCGTACTCGATCGAGCTCGAGACCGAGCTCGCCAGGGTCGTCCCGGGCAGGACCAAGAGTTGGGTCGTGCCCGCCTGGGTCCCGTCCGTTCGCCAGAGGCTCGGCTGGGTGGAGCCGAAGAAGTCCACCCCCACCGCATGGAAGAGGGCCACACCGGAGGAGGTCCCGGTGGTCGGCCGGAGGAGGCCGCCGCCCGTGCTGCCCGGCAGGGTGTCCGCGAGCTGCACGGTGCCTGCCGGGGTGCCGTCGGTCACCCAGGGCTCCGGGCCTTTGCCGAGGGCCTCGGCGCTGAAGCAGAGGCCGCTGCCGACCGTGGTCAGGTTGATCGGGCTCGAGCTTCCCGGCCCGGGCTCCAGGTCGGTGACGAGGGAGGTGCCGGCGGCCGTGCCGTCGCTCCTCCACAGCTCGACGCCCTCGGCGTCGGTGCGGGCCTGGAAGTAGAGTAGCCCCGCGTGGACCGTGAAGCCCGCCGGATCGGAGCCGACCGGACCCGGCGCGATGTCCGCGACCAGCTGGGTCCCGGCGGCGGTCCCGTCGGTCCGCCAGAGCTCGGTACCCTCGAGCTGGGTCGTCGCCCGGAAGTACCAGGCCCCACCCATGGGGACGAAGCCGCCCGGGGCCACGGGGACCCCGTCGATCAGGCGCGCGGCCTCGGGGTTCGAGGAGCGCGGCGAGGCGTCCTGGTTGAAGTCATAGACCAGGTCGCAAGATTGCGCCCCGGAAGGAGTTACGGAGAATGCGAAGGCGATGGAGGCTGCCGCGATGGGCAGCGCACGAGCTTGAAAAGGAGCCATGGGGGGAACCGTGGTCGTTGGTGTGAGCGAAACGCGAGAGTGGCGGCCCTAGCACCGTGCGGTTTCGCTCGTAACGCGCTTCGGTGGATGACTTCGGAACTGCGACCTGGCGCTGCTCGGGCGCCCCACTCGAGCTCTGGCTGCCTCGCACCGGGCCGCGCGTGGCCAGCGAACATGGGGAACCTACTCGCTGCGGCCGAGGAACCAGATGTCGGTGGTCCCGTAGGTCTTGAGGGCGGCCTCGAGGTCGGGCGCCAGGTCGGGCCCTGCGACCGAGCCGCCCGGGGTGTGCAGGACGAAGACACCGTCGGGCGCCAGGGGCCCGCGCACGATGGCGGTGGCGGTGTCGAGCACGGCCTTGCGGCTCTCGGGCTCAGCCAGCAGCGGGTAGGGCGGGTCATAGAAGCAGACGTCCCAGGGTCCCGGCTCGCGGGCAGTGGTGCCGAGGGCATCGCTGGCCAGCAGCTCGGCTCGGTCCGCGAGGTCGAGGGACTCGAGGTTTCCGCGCAGGGTCGCGCCGGCCTCGCGACCGCGCTCGACGAAGCGCGCGAAGGCCGCGCCGCGGGAGAGGGCCTCGATGCCGAGCGACCCGCTACCGGCAAACAGGTCCAGCACGCGGGGCTCCTCGCCGGGCCCGAACCAGGGTGCCAGGCGATTGAAGATCGCCTCGCGCACGCGGTCCAACATGGGCCGGGTGCCGCGTCCTGGCGGCGCGGCCAGGCGCCGGCCGCGGTGGGTTCCTCCGATGACTCGCATGGGCGCGATTATGCCTTCGGGATGCCGGGTTGGGTTCGCCCGTGGTCGGCAAGGCCCCGGGGCGGCGACCGCGTCAGCGACGGAGCGCAGGCCGCGGGGCGAGCTGGGGTCGACGCTCGAATGCAGTCGCGCGGGCCACAATTCCGCGCCCTGGGGCTCCCCCCCACGCCGCGCCCCCTTAGGCTCCCGAGCAGCCCCTTCTCCCGGAGTCTCCATGGTCCGTCTGCACGTCAACATCGATCACGTGGCCACCCTGCGCCAGGCCCGCAGGGGGCTCGAGCCGGACCCCGTCGCCTGGGCCCTCGCGGCCGAGGCTGCGGGCGCGGACGGGATCACCTGCCACCTGCGCAAGGACCGGCGGCACATCCAGGACGCCGACGTGGTGCAGCTGCGCGCGCGCATCGGGACCCTGCTCAACCTCGAGTCGAGCCTCGACCCCGAGATGGTCGCGATCGCCGAAGCGAGCGGGGCCGAGGCCTTCTGCCTGGTGCCCGAGAACCGCAAGGAGGTCACCACCGAGGGTGGCCTCGACGTGCTCGGCGAGCGCGCGCGGCTCAGCGACGCGATCCCGCGGCTGGTCGCCGTCGGAGGCGCCGTGAGCCTGTTCATCGACCCCGAGCCGGAGCAGATCCGCGCCTCGGCCGACAGCGGCGCGACCTTCATCGAGCTGCACACCGGCAGCTACGCGAACGCGTCCGGCGAGCAGCGCGCGGCCGAGCTGCGGCGCCTGTCCGAGGGCGCTAGCCTGGCGCTCGAGCTCGGCCTGCGGGTCAACGCGGGCCACGGGCTGAACTACGAGAACGTCGGCCCCTGCGCCAAGCTGCCGGGCATCGAGGAGCTCAACATCGGGCACTCGATCGTCAGCCGCGCGACCTTCGGTGGCGTGGCCGAAGCGATCGCGACCATGCGCGCGCTGATCGCAGGCGCCTGAGCCGCCGGCTGCGAAGAGGCCGCCCGTCGTTCCGGCCGCTGACTGCGGCCTGGGGTGCGGGAGCCCGGCCCTTGCCAGCATGGACCGGGGCCGAGCGGCCTGCGGCTGGGGCGGCGGACGCGGCCCAAGGGCCTGTCCACCGCTCCCCGAAGTGCGCGGCCCAGGTCGCCCGGCCGATCGACTGAGCCCGACCGTGGGCAGCGCCCTAGCCCGCGAAGATCTGGAACCAGCTGATGTCGCCGGGTGGCGGGACGGGTCCGGCGACCGGGTCGCTGTGGCCGAAGATGGAGGTGTGCTGCCAGATGTTGTTCTGGCCAGCCGCCAGCGCCACGCCCGCTGCGAATTCCGCGATGCCCGGCCCGCAGGTAGAGATGAAGATCTGTCCCGGAGCCCCAGCGGCCATGTTGCCCTGGACCAAGGCGAGGAAGGCCTGGGGGGTGATGTCGATCGGTCCGGGGTGCGCATTGCCGATCTCGGTTCCGTTGCCGTGTGCGATCACCACGATCGTCGAGCCGGCCGGGATCTGAAGGTTGGAGGCGGCGACCTGGGCCCAGGGGTAGCGGGCGGCGATCGGGTCCCACGCCGCGTTGAGCTGAGTGGCGAGGATGTTTTGGTCGGTCGACATTTCAAGGACGATGGTCATCGGGAGGCTCCCTGGGTTCTGAAGTTGGGTTGGGACGAGGGCGGGTCCGAGCCCTGCGCCTTGGGCCCGGCATGGACCCACAGGGGGGTCCCGACCCGGCCGACTTTCGCCTCTGCAAACCGCAGGATTTCGAGCCGCCGTCAGGCCCCGGGGGCGTGCCAAGTGGGACTGCCATCGCCGTCTTGTCCGGCCAAAATGGCAGCAAAAAGTCCTGATAACCAGCCAGGCTGGCAGGCTTGCGAGGCCGCTCGAGCCCCTTGAGGGCCCAAAAAGAGGCGTTCCTGATGCCTAGAGCGGCAATTGGACATCCCCCGGGCCTTGGCACAGGGCTTGCCCTTGGGCTCCCGAACCCCACGCCAGGAGGCGAAGCATGCAGAACGACTTCACGACCCGATCCACCGAGGCCATTGGCCGCGCCCAGGACCTCGCCCTCACCGGCGGGCACGCCGAGGTCACACCCCTGCACCTCGCCGCTGGCCTGCTCGAGGCCCCCGCCGGGGTGATGGCCGGTGTGCTCGAGCGGCTCGCCGTCGAGCCCAAGGCCCTCGCCACCGAGGTGACCCGCCAGCTCAGCCGCCTGCCCAAGGTCAGCGGCGCCCAGCTCGCGCCCTCCCAGGACCTCGCCCGCGTGCTGGCCGAGGCCCGCACCGAGGCGCGCGCTTCCGGCGACACCTACGTCTCGACCGAGCACCTGCTGCTAGGCCTCGTCAAGACCGACGAGTCCCCGTCCGGCGCCGCCGGCGGCATGGCCGGGCTCTTGACCGGCCGCGGCCTCGAGACCGCCAAGGTGCGCGCCGCCATCGAGGAGCTGCGCGCCGGCGCCGTCGTCGACGAGCCCGGTGCCGAAGAGACCGGCGAGGCCCTCGCCAAGTACGCCCGCGACCTGACCGCCGACGCCGAGGCCGGCAAGCTCGACCCGGTCATCGGCCGCGACGACGAGATCCGCCGTGTGACCCAGGTGCTGTCCCGCCGCCGCAAGAACAACCCCGTGCTGATCGGTGACCCCGGCGTCGGCAAGACCGCGATCGTCGAAGGCCTGGCCCTGCGCATCGTCGAGGGCGACGTGCCCGAGAGCCTGAAGAAGAAGCGCCTGATGAACCTCGACATCGGGCTCCTGCTCGCCGGGGCGAAGTACCGCGGCGAGTTCGAGGAGCGCCTCAAGGCGGTGCTCGACGAGGTGCGCGACGCCGAGGAGAACGGCGACGGGCTGATCCTGTTCATCGACGAGCTGCACACGCTCGTCGGCGCTGGCGCCTCCGAAGGCGCGATGGACGCGGCCAACCTGCTCAAGCCGGCCCTGGCCCGCGGCGAGCTGCACTGCATCGGCGCGACCACCGTCGAGGAGTACCGCAAGCACATCGAGAAGGACAAGGCCCTCGAGCGGCGCTTCATGCCGGTCATGGTCGACGAGCCCAGCGTCGAGGACACGATCAGCATCCTGCGCGGTCTGCGAGAGCGCTACGAGCTGCACTCGGGCGTCCACATCCTCGACGAGGCCGTCGTGGCCGCGGCGCACCTCTCGGACCGCTACGTGTCCAACCGCTTCCTGCCCGACAAGGCGATCGACCTGGTCGACGAGGCGGCGGCGGGCCTGCGCATCTCGATCGACTCGGCGCCGCCCGAGCTCGAGCGCCTCGACCGCGTCGCCCGCCGGCTCGAGATCGAGCGCTCGGCGCTCGGCAAGGAGCAGCGCAAGGACGCCGTGGGTCGTGTCGCCGAGATCGAGCGCGAGCTGGCCGAGCTGAGCGAGGAGCGCACCGCGCTGCGCGCTCGCTGGGAGCGCGAGAAGGACCTGATCCGCTCGATCCGCGCCGGCAAGGCGCTGGTCGAAGCGCTCAAGTCCGAGGCCGAGCGCGAGGAGCGCGCCGGCCACTACGAGCGCGTCGGTGAGCTGCGCTTCGGCGAGCTGCCCGAGGCCGAGCGCGTGCTCGACAAGAACCGCGCCGAGCTCGCCGAGGCCCAGGAGAACGGCGCCCTCCTGCCCGAAGAGGTCGACGCCGAGATGATCGCCGAGGTTGTCAGTCGCTGGACCGGCATCCCGGCCACGCGCCTGCTCGAGGCCGAGCGTCAGAAGCTGCTGCACATGGAGCAGCACCTGCACGAGCGCGTCGTCGGCCAGGACGCCGCCATCACCGCCATCTCCGAGGCCGTGCGCCGCTCGCGGGCAGGGCTTCAGGAAGTGGACCGCCCCCTGGGCTCGTTCCTCCTCTTGGGCCCCACCGGCGTCGGCAAGACCGAGACCGCCAAGGCCCTGGCCGAGTTCCTGTTCGACGACGAGGGCGCGATGGTGCGCTTCGACATGAGCGAGTACATGGAGAAGCACGCGGTCGCCCGACTGATCGGCGCGCCTCCCGGCTACGTCGGCTACGACGAGGGCGGCAGCCTGACCGAGGCGGTGCACCGCAAGCCGCACACGGTGATCCTCTTCGACGAGGTCGAGAAGGCGCACCCCGACGTCTTCAACGTGCTGCTGCAGCTGCTCGACGACGGCCGACTGACCGACGGCAAGGGCAACCTGGTCGACTTCACCCAGACGCTGGTCTTGATGACCAGCAACCTGCGCGACGGCGACGAGCTGAAGCAGTGGTTCCGACCCGAGTTCCTCAACCGACTCGACGAGGTGATCACCTTCAAGGCCCTCGAGCGCGAGCAGCTGACCGCGATCGTCGACGTGCAGGTGCGCCGCCTGGCCGAGCGCACCGAGCGCCAGGGCATCGCCCTCGAGCTGACCGACGCGGCCCGGGCCGAGCTGGCCCAGCGCGGTTTCGACCCCGAGTACGGCGCCCGGCCCCTGAAGCGCGCCCTGCAGCGCGGCGTCCAGAACCTCCTGGCCGCGGCGATCCTGGCCGGCGACCTCGCCGAGGGCCAGACCGCACGGGTCGACTTCGACGGCACGGACTTCGTCCTGGCCGAGGAACCGAACCTCGAGGACACCAGCCCGAACGACCACGAGCACGCTGCATAAGGGAGCAGCAAGGGGGTCCCCGGGGGGGGACCTCAGCGGCGCGATCGGCTCAACCCGGTCGCGCCGCTCTTTCGTGTCGCCGCGCGGGCCGTGCCGGGCGGCGCCTAGAAGAGCACCTCGACCCCGACGGCCGGGCTGGCGTAGTACGCGAGCCCCCCGTTGAAGACGAAGTAGGCGTGGTGCAGGGTCATGCCCTGGAGGATCGGTGAGGCGATCGCCGAGAGGTCGATCGATGCGACGCCGTCGCCCTTGGCGTCGAGCAGGCCGATGTTCGTGATCGGACCCGCGAGGCCCGCGTGGAATAGCGTCTCGTCGCCGTAGCCGCCATCGAGCAGGTTGAGCGGCAGCAGCTGGCCGCCGACGTGCACGCCAGGGGTCGTGCCGAGGCTGCTGCCGAGCAGGAAGAAGGGCAGGCCGGCCAGGACCGGGTCCGCGTGCAGCACGAACTCGAGCCGGTCGAGGGAGCTGGCCGAGACCTCGAGCGGGCCGACCGCGAGGGGTGCGCAGTCCGAGCGCTCGAAGCTGAAGGCGTGCACACGACCGGCATTGTCCGCGGCGGTGTCCTCGTCCGGCGCGGCGATCCACACGTGGTCGGCATCGAGGCCGAGGGCAGAGCCGAAGGCGGCGCCCGTCTCGGCGCCGAGGCTGCCATAGGTCGCGACCTCGGACCACAGGGCGAAGCCGCCGGGCCCGGGGTTCGTGGTGCGCCCGAAGGAGTGGGCGCAGCCGGCGTTGAGCGCGGTGCTGTCCTCGCCGGGCGCACCGATCAGCGCCCGCGAGCCATGCAGCTCCACCGCGGCGCCGAAGCGGTCGCTGGCGCCGGGGGTGCTGGCCTCGAGCCGCTGGGCGAAGCTCCAGGTCGTGCCCGAGAGGCCGAACAGGAAGGCCGCGCCGGCGCTGTCCATGGCGATCGAGTCCGAGCGCGCGCCGCCGAGCAAGAGGCCGTGGTCGAGCGACACCGAGCAGCCGAACTCGGCCTTGGCCGAAGCTCCGGGCGGCGTCAGGTCGGCGGTCGTGATCCAGGTCGAGCCGAAGCGCTCGAGGATCTGGACGTGGCCGGCGCCGAGGCCGGGCTGGCCGACCGCGAGGCGACCCGCGTCGAAGTCCAGGCTCGTGCCGAAGCGCGAGTTCGCCGCACCGGCGGGCACGTCCTGACGGTGGACCCAGCTGCCGCCGGACTTCTCGAAGAGCGAGACGCGACCGGCGACGCCGGCCACCTGGGAGTCGAAGGGCGCACCGACCGCGATCCAGCCAGACTGGACCGCGACGGCCGAGCCGAAGGAAGCGGCGAGGCCGACCGAGCCGGCCTGCAGCTTTGCCGTCTGGACCCAGCTGCCGAGGAAGCGCTCGAACACGTAGGCCGAGCCAGCGCCGAACTGACCGTCGTCGTCGCCCGGGCAGCCGACCACGATCACGTCGCCGTCGAGGGCCACGCTGGCTCCGAAGTTGTCCTGGACCGAGAGGTCCGAGGGCCAGAGCAGGCCGGCCAGGGTCGTCCCGCTCAGCTTGACCTCCTGGACCAGGGCCTGGCCCGAGCCGAGGCGGCCGGGCGCACCGACGACCCAGGTGCCGCCGACGCCGTCGAGGCTAGCGCCGAAGCGATCGTCGAGCTGGGGCGAGCTGGTGTCCACGGCCCAGACGTTGCACGGAGCCTGGGCAGCGGCGGGCAGGGCTGTGGCCAGGAGCACGAGGCCCAGGCGAAGGATGTTGGTGGAACGCATGGCAGTACAGGGCCGAAGCATAAGGCTCCTAGATGCGGCCGTGGTGAGACAAGTTCCCATGCATGACCGCTCGGACCGAATGTGGGACGGCCTTGGTGCCCTTAGGCGAAGCCGGGTTTGCTCCGGATCCGGCGCAAGAGACCGATCTGGCCGAGGTGGTAGGTCTCGTGCATATAAAGGAAGTGGGCACCGCCGTCGAGGGTCTCGGAGCCGTCCGGGAAGGCGCTGCCCCAGGGCGCCCGGGCCTGCTCCGCGTCCAAGGTGGCGCAGCGCTCGACGAGGGCCTCACCGGCGGAGCGAAAGTGCCCCACGAGGGTCGCCGGGCTGGGGTAGGCTCCCGGATCCTGGAGCTGGGTGCCCATGGCGAAGTGCCGCTCCCAGGCCTCGTCCTCGACCTCGACCCCCAGCCGGCGCAGGAGGAAGCGCCGCGAGGCCGTGATGTGACCCAGGATCCAGATCGGGTTGTTGCCGCCGCTCTCGGGCGCGGCGGCCCAGTCCTCAGGGGAGAAGCCCTCGGTGATGGTCGAGAGCAGGCTCTCGTTGAAGCGGTAGCGGGTGGCCAGGCTGGCCAGGGGGTGTTGCATGGTGCGGTCGGGGCTGAGGGGGCGCTCATTAGGTTGCCGCCGAGGCGAGCCGTCAAGAAAGTCCCGATCTGGGGGATGGAGAGGCGGCCAGGGGCCCGATATTCATTATAATTGACCGTATAATACGGGCCGGTATGCTAACCGCCGGCCCCACTCGCCCTGCCCGGGTCCGGCAGCTCGCCGCCCCACCCCAGTATTATACTTGAACGTATAATACGAGGCCGTATGCTACATCCATGAACCCCACCATCGAACGCCCCTTCATCGGCCGCGCCCGCGAGCTGGAGGTCCTCGAGGACCTGTACGACTCCGGCGACCCCGAGCTGTTCGTCCTCTACGGTCGCCGCCGGGTCGGCAAGACCGAGCTCCTGCAGCGCTTCTGCGAGGGCCGCCGCGCGGTCTACTTCCTGGCCGCCCAGGTGCGTGAGAAGGACAACCTGCGCGCCTTCCGTGACGCCATGCGCGACGGACTCGGCGACCCGATGCTGGACTCGATCGAGTTCCCCGACTGGCCCAGCGCCCTGAACTTCGCCGCCGAGCGCTGCAACGAGCAGCGCATGGTGCTGATCCTCGACGAGTTCCCCTACCTCTGCGAGTCGACCAAGGGCCTGCCCTCGCTCGTGCAGCAGTTCTGGGACCAGCGCGGCAAGAACAGCGGCCTGATGCTGGTGCTGTGCGGCAGCCAGGTCTCGTTCATGGAGCGCGAGGTGCTGGCCGAGCGCTCGCCCCTGTTCGGCCGGCGCACGGGCCAGCGCCGGCTCGAGCCCCTGGTGCCGTCCGAGGCGGTGCGCTTCCACCCCAGCTGGAGCCTCGAGCAGCGCGTGCTGTGCTACGGCATCCTCGGGGGCATGCCCGCCTACCTGCGCCGCTTCCGCCAGGACCGCAGCATCGAGGACAACCTCCTGCGCGAGATCCTGCGCCCCGAGGGCTACCTCTTCGACGAGGTCTCGTTCCTCCTGCGCACCGAGCTCAACAACCCGGCCACCTACAACTCGATCCTGGCGGCGGTCGCCGGCGGCGCCGAGAAGGTCGGCGACATCGCGCTGGTCGTCGGCGTCGACTCGACCACCGCGAACAAGTACCTGCACACCCTGCGCGAGCTGCGGCTGGTCGAGCGCTCGATCCCGCTGACCGACCCCAACCCCCTGCGCTCGCGGCGAGGCGTCTACCGCATCGCCGACCGCTTCGTGGCCTTCCACTTCCGCCACGTGCAGCCGAACCTGTCCCTGATCCAGGCGGACCGCGGCGGGCGCGTGCTCGAGCAGTACGTGCGGCCCGACTTCGAGCGCATGTTCGACGACGCGCTGGTCGACTTTGTCATGGAGCACCTGTCCCGGGAGGCAGCCTACGAGCTGGGCTGCGAGGTGCTCGAGGTCGGCCGCCACGCCGGTCGGGTCGTGCAGGCGGTCGGGCGGCTCGAGGCCGGCGGCTGCGTGGCCGCGATCGTCGAGCGCGACGGACGCACCCTGGACGAGGCCAGCCTGCGCAAGGAGCTGGCCGCCCTCGAGGCCGTCTTCGGACCGCGGGTAGCCCTCGCGCGCTACCGACTGGACGGCGGCGCTGCCGGTCTGCTCGCGCTCGAGGTCGAGCACCCGGACGGGAGCGAGCGCCGATGAGCCTCGACGAGCGCTTCCAGGAGTACTTCGAGGCCCTCGACAAGAGCGGGTCCGATCGCTGCTACCTCTGCCGCCGCACGCCCGCCGAGGTGAAGCGCTTCTTCGGCTTCCACGAGGACGGCACGCCGCTCGACGCCGACCGCTACGGCATCGAGCACGTCGGGCTCGGGACCGAGGACCTGATGAGCTACCGCGGCACGCGCCCGCTCTGCGCCGCCTGCCAGCTGAACCTCGACACGATCTTCCTGGCCGACGAGGGCCCCGCGCTGCTGCGGCTCTTGCGCGAAGCCAAGCAGAAGCGCGCCACCCTCTGGCCGGACGCGGAGGAGGCCTGAGCGTGGCTCGCGAGACCCAACGCCTCGGCCGCGCGCTGCTGCTGCTCGGGCCTGTGCTGCTCGCCTGCGGCCAGCAGCCGACCACGCGCAGCGTGACCGAGATCGACACTGAGCTGCTGTTCCACCGGGACCGGCTCGAGGTGCTCGACCAGGTCCCCGACCAGCCCGTCCGGGTCGGCCACATCCGGCCCGCGCGCCCGACAGCTGAGGCGCTCGATCCCGACGAGGCGCCCAGCCTGCTGCTGGCGCCGATCGCGCGCGTGGCCTTCGAGGTCACCGAGGCGACGGAGCTCGACGCCGCCTTCGGCATTGACGGGCGCTCGTGCCGCGCGCTCGGACCGCAGGCCAGCCTCGACCTCGCATGGAGCGTGAGCGTCAACGGCGTCGTGGAGGCCGCGGGCCAGGCCACGCTCACGCGCACGGCCTCGGGGATCGGTGGCTGGAGCGAGGTGACAGGCGCCGAGGGCCAGGCGCTCCGGCTCGGGCCCGGCGACCGCGTCGAGCTCGGCACGACCAGCGCCGACCCGGTCGCGTGGGCCGCCCTCGGCGAGGCCGCCCCGCTCGTCGGCTTCGGCCGACTGCGCCTGCTCACCCGGAACGAGGTCCCGATCGCCCGGGCCACCCCCGAGCGACCCAACGTCGTCCTGGTGGTGATGGACACCCTGCGCGGCGATCGCACCAGCGTGGGAGGCTACGGTCGGCCGACGACGCCGCACCTGGCCGAGCTCGCCGCCCGTGGGACCAGCTACACCAGCGCCTTTGCGACCTCGAGCTGGACCTGGCCCTCGACGGGCTCGCTCTTGACGGGCCTCTTGCCAGAGGAGCACGGGGTCGAAGAGCCGGGCGCCTCCTACCTGTTCGGC
The DNA here is from genome assembly GCA_029212845.1 of Planctomycetota bacterium. GTDB lineage: Bacteria > Planctomycetota > UBA1135 > UBA1135 > JARGPD01. Next base: position 21,156 of record JARGPD010000022.1, on the reverse strand, counting down.
GAGCTCGACACCCTTGCCGAGCTCTACCAGCGCGCCGGCGCGGCCACCGCGGCCTTCGTCGGCAACCGGCTGATCAGCGCGCCGCACAACTTCGACCAGGGCTTCCAGCACTTCGACGCGCCCGCGAGGTCCGAGTTCGTCGACTCGGACGTGCTCGTGCCAGCGGCCATCGACTGGCTGGACGAGCACACCGACGAGCGCTTCTTCCTGTACCTGCACCTCGTCGACCCCCACCGCCCCTACCAGCCCGACGTGGCTTCGGTGGCCGCCCTGCCCGCGGCGCGACCGGACGGCTTCCACCACGTGCGCCCCGAGGAGCGCTTCCGCGAGCTGTGGCTGGAGGCCAACGACCAGCCCGCCGGTGGCCGGGATCGCCACCAGTTGCCACCATGGC
>JARGPD010000022.1:4214-20752 GCA_029212845.1 Planctomycetota bacterium | reverse complement strand
CCGAGGACGTGTTCGACCTGGAGACGGACGTGGCCGCCGACGCGCCGCGCCCCCTGCTCGACGGCCTGATCTCGGCCGAGCACCAGGCCTGGCTCGACGGCTCCTACGACCAGGTCGTGCACACCGGCGACCTGTGGTTCGGGCGCCTGCTCGAGCACCTGGCTGGCCTCGGACTCGAAGACCGGACCCTGGTCGTGTTCACCGCCGACCATGGCGAGGAGTTCTTCGAGCATGGCATGTTCGACCATGGGCAGAGCCTCTATCCCGAGCTCGTCGGGGTCCCGCTGGTGCTCGCCGGGCCTGGCGTGGAGCCCGGGGTCGAGCGGACCGAGCCGGTCAGCAACCGCTGGGTCTTCGAGCTGCTGAGCGCGGCCAGCCAGGGGAGCATGGGAGCTGGCGAGACCCTCGCGGGCGCTGGCGGACCGGTCTTCTACTCGACCCGGCGTGGCATCTGGAACGGCGAGCTGGCCCAGACGATCCACGGGGTTCGCCATGGCCGCTGGTCCCTGCACCTGGCCCCGGGCTCGTCCACCTGGGGCGCCACACCGGGCACGCAGGCCGAAGGGGCCAGCCGCCTGTACGACCTCGAGCTCGATCCACAGGAGCTGCGCGACGTCGCCGCTGAGCAGCCCGAGGTGCACGCCGAGCTGCGCGACCTCCTGCTGCGTCGCCTAGCGAGCGCCACCGAGCGGCGCCGAGCCCTAGGCGTCACCGGCATCGAAGGACTCGACGCCGGCGCCGCCACGATCGAGATGCTGAAGGACATCGGCTACCTCTAGGGGCAGGCCGAATTGATCGGGATGTTCGGCGCCTGACGCGCGCGACGGGCCTTGGTCTCTCGCTATCCTGCACGGACCATGGCCCGTCGCCTTCGAACCCTCTTCAGCCAGCTCGAGACCTCGGGCCTTGGGTACATGGGCAAGTGGATCGGTCTGGCGGCGCTGATCGGCATCGGCGGCGGGCTCGCGGCGGTCGGCTTCCAGTGGCTGGTCGAGGTCATCAAGGAAGGCAGCCTGCACCAGGCTACCCACTTCTCGGGCGAGGGGGTCGGTGGCGGGGATGAGGGCTTCGGCGCCCTCCTGCTGCGGACCTGGCCGCTCTTGGTGATCCTGCCCGCCGGCGGCCTGCTCGTCGGCTGGCTGACCCAGCGCTTCGCGCCCGAGGCCGAGGGCCACGGCACCGAAGCGATGATCCGCACCTTCCACGACGGAGAGGGTCGCGTGCGCAAGCGCGTCGTCGCGCTCAAGGCGCTGACCTCGGCGATCACGATCGGCACCGGGGGCTCGGCGGGCACCGAAGGGCCGGTGGCCCAGATCGGGAGCGGCATCGGCAGCAACGCGGCGACGGCGCTCAAGCTCGGGGATCGCGACCGGCGCTTGTTCCTCTTGACCGGTGCCTGCGCCGGGGTCGGGGCGCTCTTCTCCGCCCCGCTCGCCGGCGCGCTCTTCGCGCCCGAGGTCCTGTACCGCCGCCCCGAGTTCGAGGGCGATGCGATCATCCCCTGCATCATCTCCTCGATCGTCGCCTACACGACCTACAGCGGCATCACCGGCGAGACGAAGGCGATCCACATCGCGCCCCAGGTGCTCGAAGGCCTGACGCACCAGGACGCGATGCACCTGCCCATCTACCTGGTGCTGGCGCTCTTGTGCACCATCGTCAGCCTGGTCTACGTGCGCACGTTCAACGGCACACACAAGCTCTTGGGTGGAGCGAGCTGGCTGCCGAAGCCCGCCCGCCCGGCCGTCGGCGGGCTGCTCGTGGCGATCCTCGCGATCGCCATCGCCCCGCTGTGCGGCGACCAGGGCATCCTCTACGGAGGCTACGAGCTGATGAAGGGCACGATCGCCAGCGAGCTCGCGATCGGCACCATGGCCCTCTTGGTGGTCGGAAAGATCCTCGCGACCAGCTTCTCGATCGCGAGCGGAGGCTCCGGCGGTGTCTTCGCGCCCTCGCTCGCCATCGGCGCCCTGCTCGGTGCGATCGTCGGGCAAGCCGGGGTCGCGCTCTTCCCCGACCTCGGCATCAACCCCGGCAGCTTCGCGCTGGTCGGGATGGGAGGCTTCTTCGCGGGCGTGGCCAAGACGCCGATCACCTCGGTGATCATCGTCTCGGAGATGACCGGCAGCTACGGGCTGCTGCTGCCGCTCATGCTCGTCGCGGTGGTGCACCTGATCCTGGCCCGCGGCTGGGGCATCTACGACACCCAGGTCCCGGGACCGGCCGACTCGCCGGCGCACTTCGGCGACTTCGTGGTCGACGTGCTGGAGAAGATGCGCGTCGACGAGGTCGTCGACTACGACTCCGAGCTGCCACGCGTCAGCCACAACGCGACCCTGCGCAAGGCCCTGGACATCGTGTCCGGCGCGGCCAGCACCTACTTCCCGGTGGTCGACAACGACGACCACCTGGTCGGCATCTTCAGCCTCTCGGACATCCGTCGCATCTTCCGCGAGACCGACGTGCAGGACCTGGTCATCGTGCGCGACTTCATGGTCGAGGACGTCGCCACCGTGCGCGCCGGCGACAGCCTGAACGACGCCCTCCAGAAGATGAACCAGCTCGCGATCCACCAGATCCCGGTGGTCGCCGAGGCCGACGGGCGCCACGTGATCGGCATGCTGACCCGCAACAACGTGGGCGCCGCCTACCACCAGCGGATCCGCGAGCTGCGCCGGACCTAGTAGTAGTCGGCGTAGGGATCGCTCTCCCAGGCCAGGTAGACGCGCAGGGCGACGGTGGCGAGGACGGCCAGCAGCACGAGCCACGAGACCGCGGTGCGGGCGCGGCGCGCCTCGAAGAAGTCCTCGGCCAGCACGGTCATGGGCAGGGCGGCGATCAAGAGCGCCGCGTCGAAGGGGTCGAGCTCGGAGAAGCGCGTGGCCAGCAGCAGGAAGCTCGACGCGAAGAGCGCGAGGGTCGCACCGTCGAGGCGTCCGGCGTCCTTCGCTCGCCAGGCCAGCAGCACGGTCAGACCCCAGGCCGTCCCGAGGGCGCCCGCCCACTGGGCGTAGGCCATGGTCCCCGTGGCGCCGATCACCCCGGCCGCGGCACCGGCGAAGAGCCCGAGCTGCACCGCGGTGTGGGCCCCGTCGCGGCGCCGGAAGACCAGGTCCCCCGTCGCCGTCACGACGCAGAACGCCAGCACCAGGCCGACCAGGCTCAGCCACTCTGCGGCCTCGCGCTCGCCCCCATCGAAGGCCTGCATGATGACCAGCGGCACCAGCACCGCGACTGGCAGCAGGGCCCTGCGCCAGGGCAGGAGCGTCGCGATCAGGCCGATCGGTAGGACCCAGAACAGCCGCGTGTGGGCGCGCAGTGAGTCCTCGCCGAAGGGCAGGGTCGGCAGGCCGTACTGGGCCAGGTAGGCGCCGATCAGCGCAGCGATCAGCGCCGCGCCGGCATAGCGACGCGGCCGGCCATCGGTGCCAAGGCGCGCGGCGGCGAAGAGCACGAGGCCCGCAGCGGCGAGGGCCGCGACGGTCACCTTGATGAGGATCAGGATCGGTTCCATGGGAGCTCGGTGGTTCGCGGCGCGGTGGTCGTCGTGGACAAGGTCGCGGGGGGGGGGGGCCGGGGTGGGGGGGGGGCCCCCCCCCGCCGGGGGGGGGGGGGGGGGCCGCGGGGGCCCGGGGGGGGCGGCGCGGCGGGGCGCCCGGCGCACCGGGCCGCGGCGGGGGCGCCCCGGCGTGCTGCGCCCCCCCCGCCGCTCGGGATCATGTCGCTAGGCCGTGCGCCTAGCGGGCGGCTTCGACGCTGAGGATCAGCTGCACGTCGTCGGACAGGCCGCCGAGCATGTAGTCGATGCCGAAGTCGGAGCGCTGGATCGTGAGCCGCGCCTCGAAGCCGACCAGCTCGCCGCCGCGGGAGCCGGGGCCCATGCCGACCTGCTCGACCATGGCGGTGACCTCGCGCTTCTTGCCCGCGAGCTCGAGCTCACCGGTGACCTCGAGCATCAGCGGCTTGTCGTCCGCGGCCTTCTGGGCGACCTTGACCGACTTGGACTCGAAGCTCGCGGTGGCGAACTCCTTCGAGGAGAAGAAATCGGGGCCGCGCAGGTGCTGGTCGCGCTTGCTGCTGTTGGTGTCGACGCTGTCGACCGGGATGGTGAACTTCACGCTGCTGGCCTCGGGCTTGGCCGGGTCGAAGGTGATCTCGCCGCTGAGCTCGTTGAAGCGGCCGTAGAAGCGTGAGGCGCCGAGGTGCACGGCGCTGAAGAGCGCGGTGCTGTGGACGGCGTCGATGGTCCAGACGCCGTCCTCGACCGTGGTCGAAGGGGCGGTGGCGGGACCGGGGACGAGCAGGGCGGCGCCGAGGACGAGGCCGCCGAGGATGCTGAGGGACTGGAGCATTGGTGTCGGGTGAGGGACTTTGGGGTGCTTGGAAGCTGGGCCGAAGGCTACGGCTGTGGGCATCCTAGGTGAGAGTCGATCTCACTTGGGCCGAAAGGTGAACACCCACCGTACGTTGTGGGCCCGCTACGTAGAATCCCGGGGCATGTCCGAGTTCAGCGTGAAGTCCACCCGGGAGGAGATCCGTCGCCTGACGCGTCTCTCCGGCCCGGTGGTCCTCGCCCAGCTCGGCGGCATGACCCTCGGGGTCGTGGACATGATGATGCTCGGCCGGGTGAGCCCCTCGGCGATGGCGGCAGCGACCCTCGGCAACATCATCCTCATGGGCATCACCATCCCGATGATGGGCATCCTGATGGGTGCCGACCCGCTGATGAGCCAAGCCCACGGCGCCGGCGACCGGGACCGCATCGCGCGGGTGTTGCAGCGCTCGCTCGTGCTCGTCCCCCTGATCACCATCCCGATCGCGCTCGTGTGCTTCGCCGCACCCTGGATCCTGGCCCAGCTCGACCAGCCGGCCCACCTGATCCCGATGGCGCGGCGCTACATCCTGATCAACCTGCCCGGCCTGCCGCTGTTCCTAGCCTTCGGTGCCGTGCGGCAGTACCTGCAGGCGCGGGGCATCGTGCACCCGGGCATGTGGATCATGCTGGCGGTCAACCTGGTCAACGCCTTCGCCAACTGGGTGCTGATCTTCGGCAACCTCGGCGCGCCCGAGCTGGGCATCGAGGGCTCGGCCATCGCGACCTGCGTCACGCGCTCGAGCATGGTCCTCGCGATGGTCGTCTGGGTCCGAGCCAGGCGCCTGCATGTCGGCTACTGGGTGCCCTGGAGCCGCTCGTCGTTCCAGCTCCGGAGCCTCTGGGAGGTGGCCGCCATCGGCCTGCCGATCACGGCCTCCTTGGCGGTCGAGATGTGGGCCTTCCAGGCCTCGTCGATCCTGGCCGGGCACCTCGGCGAGGACGCCCTCGCCGCCCACAGCCTGGTGTTCCACATCATCGCGCTGATCTTCATGGTGCCGCTCGGCGTCTCGATCGGCTCGGCCGTGCGGGTCGGCAACCTGATCGGCGCCGGCGACCCGCGCGGCGCCCAGCGCACCGCCTACGTCGCCCTCGCCATGTCCGGCGTGTTCATGCTCGCCGTGTCGGTCGCCTTCGTGTTCGGGAACGAGCTCGTGCCGCGGGCCTTCACCGACGAGCCTGAGCTGCTCGCCCTGGCCGCCGGGCTCCTGCCGATCGCCGCGCTCTTCCAGGTCTTCGACGGCTCCCAGTGCGTGTGCAGCGGCATCCTGCGCGGCATGGGCCGCACGCGGATCCCGGCCCTCGCCCACGCGATCGGCTTCTACGTCCTCGGCCTGCCCCTCGCTTGGTGGCTGCTGCACCACCCTGCCGGCACCCCGGGCCAGCTGACCGACATCTGGTGGGGCCTGTGCACCGGACTCTTCGTCGTGTCCGTGCTGCTGCTGGCGTGGGTGCGCTGGCGCGGCCCCGCGACGCTCGAGGTGGGCGAGGCCTAGCGCGGACCGAGTCCGGCGGTCATGGTCCCGAGGTTGACCCCCTCGGCGCGCTCGAAGGTCAGGTCGCGGACGTGGGAGAAGCCGCGCCACAGGGCGCGGTGGCCGCGCAGGGGCGTCGCGAGGCGCACCTTGCGGGCGAAGCGGGCGAGCTCCTCGGGGCGCGCCTCGCGGCGTGGACCAGCGACGCCGAAGAGGCGCATGGCCGGGTACTCGCGGAACGATCCGCGGGCGAGGGCGCAAAGCCAGGTCCAGGTGCCGGTCCGCAGCCCCATGACGCACAGGCGCGGGTCGCGGTCGAGGTTCGTGGGCATGGCGCAGGTGAAGCGCTCGAGGAAGAAGCCGGTGCAGTCGCCGCGGAGGAACAGGGAGCCGATCGGGGTCACCCGCGGCGAGCCGTCGGCGTCGACGGTGGCGATCGAGCAGGCGGTCAGCCCGCGGAAGTGACCGCGGATGCGGGGCCAGTCATCGTGGAGGTCCATGGGTGCGTTCGACCCCGAAGGGGTTGGGTCCTAGCCCAGGACGTCGGCGAGGCCGGCCGCGAGACCGGGGGTGCGGCACTCGAAGCCCAGCGACTCGAGCACCGCTGGTGTGGCGCGGTGGCTCTCGAGCAGGGCCGCGTCCGCGAACTCGCCGACGAGCAGGCGCAGGGCGAAGCGCGGCACGAACATGCCCGGCAAGAGCGGCCGGCCCAGGGCGCGCGCCAGGGTCTTGGTGAAGTCGTCGTTGGTGACGGGCTCGGGTGTGACGGTGTTCAGCGGTCCGTCGACCCGCTCGTCATCGAGGGTGAACAGGATCACGCGCACCAGGTCGGCCAGGGTGATCCAGCTCATCCACTGGGTGCCGCGGGCGAGGCGCGCGCCGAGGCCGAAGCGGAAGGGCGGCAGCATGCGCTCGAGGGCCCCGCCGGCGGGGTCCAGCACGATGCCGTTGCGCAGGGTCACGACGCGCTCGACGCCCAGGGCCCGCGCGGCGAAGGCCTCGCGCTCCCAGCCGCGGGCCACGTCGGTCAGGAAGTCGCCCGTGTCCCCGGCCAGCCCGGCCTCGGGCACGCGCGCTTCGGGCAGCGGCTCGTCGTCGCCGTGGGTCGCGCGGGTCCAGCGGCCGGGCCCGCGCCCGGACCCGCCGAGGTCCTGCTCGCTCGGCGACGGGACCAGGCCGGCCGAGCTCTTGGGCCCCGCTCCCGGTCCGTAGATCGCGACGGCGGAGGCCGAGACCAAAGTCCGCGGCGGCGAGGCCATGGCCCCCATCGCCGCCACAAGCGCGCGCGTGCCCTCGACGCGGCTCTCGCGGATCTCGCGCTTGTAGGACTCGCTCCAGCGCTTGGCCGCGATCGGCGCGCCGGCCAGGTGCACGACCGCGTCGAGGCCGCCGCCGTCGGCCGGCTCGAGCCGCGCCTCCCCCGACCGCGTCCAGAACAGGCCGCCCGCGCCGGGGTCGGAGCGCTCGACCCCGAAGACCTCGTCCCCGCGTCCCTCGAGCGCCGCGACCAGCGCACGCCCGACCAAACCCGAACTGCCTGTGATCGCGACTCGCATGGACGCCAGGGTATCATCCCGGCCATGCCCTACCGGTTCCACATGACCCAGCCCGTGCGCTGGAAGGACATCGACGCCGCAGGCGTGCTGAACAACGCCGTCTACCTGACCATCGTCGAGCAGGCGCGCTACGGCTACTTCGAGGCGCTCGGCCTGCTCGAGGGCTTCGCCGACTTCCAGTTCCTCCTGGGCGAGACCACGGCGCGCTACCTCGCGCCCGGCCGCGCCGGCATGCAGCTCGACGTGCGCGCCCGCACGACGCGGATGGGCAACAAGAGCTTCGACCAGGAGTACGAGGTCGCCTGTGGGGACCTCGTGCTGGCGCGGGTCAGCGCGCGCCTGGTGTGGTGCGATGCGGAGCTGCGCTCGAGCGAGATCCCCGACCTCGTCCGCCAGCGCATCGCCGAGTACGAGGGCATCCCCGAGCGCCAGGACACGGCCTAGCCGTGCTCGCGCTGCTCCGGAACAACCCGCGCTTCGCCCGCCTGTGGAGCGCGCAGGTTGTCAGCGCCCTCGGCGACTGGTTCAACCGGATCGCCGTCCTGGCGCTGATCGGCCAGCTCGGCGGGACCGGGGAGCAGGTCGGGGTCGGGCTCCTGTTCGCCCTCGAGTACGCCCTGCGGATGCTGCCGACGGCGACCTTCAGCCCCCTCGCAGGCGCCCTCGCCGACCGGCTGTCCCGCAAGGCGATCATGATCGCGGCCGACCTCCTGCGCTGCCTCGTGGTCCTGTGCCTGCTGTTCGTCAACGAGCCCGGCGAGCTACCGCTCTTGTACGCCCTGATCTTCGGGCAGATGAGCGTCAGCATCTTCTTCGACTCGGCCCGCTCGGGCGCCCTGCCGAACACGGTCCGCCGGGAGGACCTGCACGCTGCCTACGCCCTCTCGGCGGTGACCTGGTCGACGATGCTGGCCGTCGGCGCCTTCCTCGGCGGCGCCCTGGTCGAGCGCATCGGCATCCAGGCGGTGTTCGCCCTCGACGCCCTGACCTACCTGGTCAGCGCCGGCTTCCTGATCACCCTCGTCCTGCCCCCGACCCCGGTCCAGCCCCAGGCCTTCCGACTCAGCGACGTGCTGCTGCTCACCGACCTGCGGCGCGGCTTCGCCCACGTGCGCCAGCTCGGCATCTGGCCGATCCTCTTCTCCAAGGTCCTGTGGAGTCCCTGTGGCGGCTTCCTGGTGCTCTTCCCCCTGCTCGCCGCCACCTACGACGGCAGCGCGGGGGAGGCGCTCGACCTCGAGGCGGCCGGCGCGACCATCGGCCTGTTCTTCGGCGCGCGCGGCGTCGGCACGGGCCTCGGCCCCCTGGTCGCGCGCCGACTGTGGGGCTCCAACGAGCGCGCCCTGGTGCGCATGACCTGGGGCGGCATGCTGGTCGGGGCGCTCGGCTACCTGTGCCTGGTCTTCGCCCCGAACCTGCCCCTGGCCCTCGCTGCGGTGACCCTCGCGCACATGGGCGGCAGCGCCCAGTGGGTCGGCTCGACGACCTACTGGCAGCGCCGCATCGACGACGCCTTCCGCGGCCGGGTCTTCGCGACCGAGTTCCTCCTGATGACGCTCAGCTTCTCGGTCTTCGCCTTCGCGGGCGGGCTGATGTACGACCTGTTCGGGGACCTGCGCCCGGTGTACCTGGTCCTGGTCGGCGCGGCCCTGGTCGGCGCCCTGGTCGGCCGAAGCTGGTTCCGCCAGCTGCCCACGGGCGAGCGGCCGTCGCCCCAGGCTGGCTGAGCTCCCGGGGGGAGTCCGGGCTGCGCGGGCGGACGGGAGGCCTCTCCCTGGGCCAAAAATCTAGGGATGGGCGGCCCCAAGTGCGCCGGGGAGCCCGCCTGATGCGCGCCTGGACCCGGCACGGGCCGCTTCCGCCAGGAATGGGCCGGAATCCGGCCCTGGGCCCCCAGAGAGCCCCCGCGGCGTGCTATACCTAGGTACTTCCCCAGGGAAGTACCCTTCTCTTTCTCCCGTCGCCCCCCAAGTCATGTCCGCCCCCATCCGACACACTGTGGTCCCCATGGGTACCCAGAGTGAACTCTCCTTCGAGCGGCAGGTCCTCGACGCCTTCCAGATCCTCCGCGGATCGTTGATCGAGGTCTTTGCCGCCGCCGAGCTGGACATGTCCAAGCCGTACCCCGCGGCGCGCAAGCTCGAGGTCAACAAGAACCTCACCTGGAAGGCCTCGAAGATCATCCGCGCTACGGGCCCCCAGGACGCGATCCGTCACCTGCCGGGCAAGGCCGGGATGAAGCTCTTGCTCGACGCCCTCGAGCGCCACGGGGCCGACGCCAGCGTCGTCGAGCGCACCCGCGCCGCCGTCGCCGAGCTCGACACCCTGATCGAGCGCCACTCCGGCGACAAGGCGACCCTCGAGCTGATGCTCGACGGCATGCTCGACTCCGATGGTGACAGCGAGCAGCTCGAGACCAGCCGCAAGCTGGCCTACCGCGGCAACAGCGGCGTCTGGGGCATGCAGGTGCGCGCGCGCCTGACCACCTTCGTCATGGCACCCGACAAGCCCGGCAGCGACGTCTTCGACAACCTGCTGCTGACCGGCTTCCTAGGCCTGCGTCGTCTGCGCCCGGAGACCCCCTGGACCCTCCTGCGCCTGCGCGCCTACCAGGACGACGGCACCACGATCTGGAAGGGCTCCGACCAGCAGGGCAGCGCGGGCGTGCCGAGCACCGCGGCCCTCGACCCCAAGGCCGAGGAGCTCTTCGGCGGTCCGCTCCTGCCGGCCTTCTCCTCCCCGCACCTGCCGCCGCTCGAGACGCGCCAAGAGGCGGACGAGCTCGTGATCGAGCTGCCCGGCGTGCCGGTCGGCAAGCAGGGCAGCGTCGACGCCTTCTTCGGGCGCATCGATCGCAGCTTCGCCAGCATGCACGCGACCCCGACCGACACCCACGGCGAGTTCCTGACGGACTACACCCTCCCGGTCCAGGAGTCGCAGTTCGACATGATCGTGCACCGCGATCTGCCGCGCTTCGACGAGGCCAGCTTCCGGATCTTCAGCCGCCTGGACGGGCGCCTCCCTCCGCCCTCGGTGCGCCGCGAGAAGATGGCCCTGCCGATCAACGTCGAGGTCCGCGAGCTGGGCATGGGCCTGCACGCCATGGCCACGCCGCTGTACCCGCGCTACACCGAGCTCATCAAGGACTCCTTCGGCCGCCTCGGCTGGGACCCGCGCGAGTTCTACACCCTGCGCGTCAAGGTCGAGTACCCGCCGATGGCGACCACCGGCGTGTTCAGCTTCCCGCTGATTCCGCCCGGCCGCTAGGCGGCGCGAGGGCTTCGCCTTCGGACCGCCGGCGACGCCCCGCGGCCAAGGCCGCTGGGCTTGGTGCGATCGGGCCAGCAGGCTACGGTGGAGCCCATGAGCTCCCCCACCCTCGTCCCGTCGATCCTCGGCGAGTACCGGCGCTACCGCAGGCTGGCCGAGCTGGCCCTCGAGCAGCTCGACGACGAGCAGCTGCACGCGCGCACCGACGCCGACGCCAACAGCGTCGCGATCCTGGTGCAGCACCTGGCCGGCAACCTACGCTCGCGCTTCAGCGACTTCCTGACCAGCGACGGGGAGAAGCCCTGGCGCGACCGCGACGGCGAGTTCGAGCCGCCGGACCTGACCCGCGAAGAGCTGCTCGCCGCTTGGTCCAGCGCCTGGGACGTCGTCGAGCAGAGCCTGGGCGCGCTCACGCCCACCGACCTCGAGGCCACGGTCACGATCCGCGGCAAGGCGCTGACCGTGACCGAGGCCTTGCACCGGTCGGTCGCCCACGTCGCCTACCACGTCGGGCAGCTCGTGCTGCTCGCCCGGCAAGCCCGCGGGTCCGCGTGGGCGAGCCTCTCGATCCCGCGGGGGGGCTCGGCGGCCTACGCCAGGCAGCCGACGCGCGAGCGAGGGCCCGACGGCTGAGCGCCGCGTCCTCGCCCCAGCTCCGCTGGACCCTGGGCCTACTGCCCGACGAGGACCTCGAGGCCGTTCGTCAGCGCGTAGCCACTGCCGGCGGCGCCCGGGTCGTTCGGGATCGCGACCTGCCAGAAGACCGACAGGCCGAGGATGCCCGGGTTGGCCGGGATCGTGGTCGACCAGCTGGCCGCGCCACCGCCGTCGGTCGCGATGCCGTACAGCTGGGTGTAGTTGAGCAGCAGCGTGCCGCCGTCGAAGGGGATCGAGGCCGGGGAGAAGCCGAAGGCCAGCCAACCCGGCGACGAGGCCAGGGCGTTCGTCACGTCCGCGGTCCAGGGCTGGCCGATGTTCGGCGGGGTGCTGGAGGAGAGCACCGGCACGCCACTCAGGCCCGGCTTGCCGACTCCATAGGGAAGGTTCTGGCCGGCGGTGCCGCTGCCGCCGCCGATGGTGAAGGTCGCGTCGGTCACGTCCGAGGTGGAGTTGCCGGCGCCGTCGAAGGCCGTCACGCGCAGCAGCGCTTGGGTCGTGGTCTGGGTCGGCACGCTCCACAGGTAGCTGCCGAAGGGCGCTAGGCCGCTGGCTAGCTGGGACCAGCTCGCGCCGGCGTTGCTCGAGTACTCGAGGGTCACGTTGGTCACGCCCGCGTCGTCGTCGGTGGCGTAGTCCACGGCGAAGGTCGAGCCAGGGCTGAGACTCTCACCACCGTTCAAGCTGATCACAAAGGCTCCGGGCAGGGCGCCGTTCTGGTTGACCGGCATGTGCTGGACGATGCAGTGCATCACGCCCGCAGAGGTGACGATGCTCTGGCAGTTGATCTGCTGGATCGTCTTGCCCGGGAGCGCCGCCTGGATCGCGTTCAAGGCCTCGGTGTTGTGGGCCAGCATGCTGGCGTTGGTGTAGCGCGGCAAGAGCAGCAGGTCGTTGCACATCACCATGTTGGTGTAGGTGTAGTGCGTGCCGCCGATCGAGCGCGCCGGGACGCGCGTGACCGTGTAGCCCGCGGCAGCCATCGTCGCCGCGGCGCCGTCACAGACCTGGTCCTGGAAGCTGCCGACGTTGAACGGCCAGTCGCTGATCACCACCTGGCGATCGGCGATGATCTGCATCCACATGTCGATGTGCTGGGTCGAGTCCACCGACGTCGGGAAGGGCGAGGTGAGGGTCGTGTCGACGCTCTGGTAGTCCTTCCAGGTCTGGATGATCTGCGGCTCGCTCAGGCCGGGGTTCTCGTTCGCGATCAGGCGCGTGGAGTAGCTGTCGCCGAGGGCCGAGAGGTGGTAGTTGCCGCCGCCATGGACGAGGGGGAGCTCGTACACACGGTGCCCGATCGCGGGGCCGAGCTTGCTGTTGAGCGCGTTGTCCGCCGGCCGCGGGCGGTTGTACTCGTGGTCGACGATCGCGCGCACGCCACCCTGGTAGATGTAGCGCGGGCCGTAGTCGCGCAGCCAGATCGAGTCGGTCGGGATGACCTCGAACTGCACCCGCGCCAGGTTCGCGCCGAAGCTCTGCAGGTTGGACTGGGCCGTCGACTGCTCGCTGGCGGTGTCGAGCACCATGACCACGTCGGCGTTGCCGGTCGTGGTGATGAAGGCGGCCATCTCGGCCAGGATGTTCTTCCAGGACGAGCTGCCCTCGTAGGCCATCACGATCGCGGCCATGGGCTCGTACTCGGCCACGCAGTGCACGGGACCGGCGGGCGGCGGCGTGACCGCCTTGGGTGCGAGGATCGGGCTGCGCGCCAGGGACGCGGCCTCGGCCGGGGTCAGGTTGCGCGGGAGCTCGGCGCCTTCGGGCGTGGTCTGGGCGGCGGCGGTGGCCGTGAGGCACAGGGCGGGCAGCAGGTGGGTCAGCTTCATCGGGATGGCAGGTGGCGCGCCCCCGAGGGGGCGAAACTTGGAGGGATGAGGGGCTCACGACGCCGCGTGGTCGCAGCGCGTTCCGCAAAAATACCCTGGGATCGCCAGAGGCGCCGAGCGCTGCCCGGAACCTGCACTTTGGACACATCCACCCCCGGTCCTCGGGTCCCAGACCCTGCCCCCGGCTAGCCTCGCGCTGCTGCCCGCAGGGCCCCGAGCAGCCCCTCGAGGTCGCCACGCTCGGTCGCCGGGTTCATCAGCGCGACCCGCAGCCAGCCGGCGCCAAGCAGGCGCGCCTCGACCAGGTAGTGGCTGCCCGAGGCGACGACCTTGGCACGGATGCGGGCCTGCAGGGCGTCGAGCTCGGCCAAGGGCAGCTGCCCGCGTGCGCTCGAGCCCGCGAGGTCGGGGCGGTAGCGGAAGCACAGGATATTGGCCTCGGGCGCGTGGGCGCACTCGAAGTCGGGCGCCGCCGCCACCAAGTCGGCGAGCTCCTGGGCCAGGCCGACGAGCCGGTCGACGTGGTCCGCGAAGTGGTCCTGGCCGTGGACCTCGAGGGCGATCCAGGCCGTGGCGCCGAGGGCGCGCTTGGTGCACTCCAGGGTGCGCTGGCCCAGGTTGAACCACTGCTCCTCGGGCGCGGCTGCTTGGAACAGGTAGCTGGCCTCCTGGGCGAAGGCCTCGAAGGAGCGCGCTTCGTCCCGGAACAGCACGGCGGTGTTGAGCGCGGGCAGGCCGAGCAGCTTGTGCAGGTCCAAGACGACCGAGTCCGCGCGCTCGATGCCGGCCACCCGGTGGCGGTGGCGCGGGCTGAGGGCGAGCGACGCGCCGTGGGCCCCGTCGACGTGCAGCCACAGGCCGTGGGCGTCGCAGAAGTCCGCGATGGCCGGCAGGGGGTCGAAGGTGCCGGTGGCCGTGGTGCAGGCGCTGGCCACGACGGCGACCACCCGTCGGCCGGCGGCTTCGGCGGCCGCGAGGGCCCGCGGCAGGTCGGCCGGGTCGAGGGCGAAGCGCGCGTCCGTGGCGACGGGCTGGGCCCCCGCGCTGCCCCAGCCCATCACGCCACAGGCCCGCGCGATGCAGTAGTGCGCCTGCTCGGAGACCAGCACCGCGAGGGGCTCGGCCTGGCCATGGGTCCAGACGTCGTGGCCGCTCGTGGCAAGCTGGGCCTGGCGCGCGGCGAGCAGGGCCGTCAGGTTGCCGAGGCTGCCGCCGTGGGTCAGCACGCCGCCGGCGCCGCCTTCGCCACGGGGTAAGCCGAGGGCCGCGCACAGGAAGCCGACGACACGGTGCTCGAGCACGGTCTGCAGCTGGCCCATCTCGAAGATCGCCATGCCGTTGTTGAGCAGCGCGTTCAGCAGCTCGGCGAGGGCCGCGAGCGGCAGCGGCGCCGCGACCTGGTGACCCACGTAGCCGGGATGGTGGACGTGGTTCGAGTGGGCGAGCAGCTCTTCGCTCAGCTCGAGCAGGCGCGCGGCGGGGTCTGCGGCGGGCGCAGCGCCCGGGCTCGTAGCGAACCGGGCCAGGAGCTCATCGGGGTCCTGCGGCGCGAGCACGGCTCCCTCGCGCTCGCCAACCCCGGCCAGATAGTCCGCCAACCGATCGACGAGGTCGCGCCCCGCCCGCCGAAAGCCCTCGGGGTCCTGTGCATCCATGTCCGGCAGACCCTACCGCCCCGGGCACGTCCGCACCACATCGCAACCCGGCCGTGCCAGGCAGCTCCACGCCGCCAAGGCCCCAGGCGACCCCAGGCGACCCCATCGGCTGGCCACCGGACCCACCTCCCGTCGCTGCACTTGTTCCATGGATGTTCCGGGTCGCTCCGGGGCCCACCCAATGCGCTAGGATCCCCCACATGAAGAACCTCCTCCTGATTCCCCTGGCTGCCGCCCTGCTCGGAGGCCCTGCGCTCGCGCAGGATGCCGACCAGCAGGCCAAGTACCAGGCTGAGTACGACAAGAAGCTGGCCAAGGAGTTCGTCTCCTTCGGTGGCTGGATCACCGACTACGACGAAGCCCGCGAGAAGGCGCGCAAGGAAGGCAAGGTGCTGTTCACCTACTTCTCGCGCTCCTACGCACCCTGAGGCCCCTGTGATTCCCTGGAGAGCGGTGCGCTCTCCGACGCAAACTTCCCCGCCTTCGCCGAGACCGTCGTGCCCTTCCTGCACATCACGACGCGCATCACGGACCACCCCTACGACAGCCTGCTCCGCGAGAAGGGCTTCGGCGGCTTCCCCAGCCTCGCGTTCATGGACGCCGATGGCGAGGTGCTCGGCCAGCCCAAGGATCGCTCGGTCGAGTCCTTCGCCGCGACCGCCGACGCGCTCGTGCGCATCAAGGCCGTCGCCGCCGACGCCGCGGCCAAGAAGCCCCACGCGGCCACCGAGCTCTTGCTGCTCGAGTACGCGCTCGGGCGCGTCAACGACGACGAGTTCCTAGCCCGTGCCGACGCCCTCGGCGACGACCCGTCCGTGGCCCAAGCGGCCACCATCAGCCAGACCCGCGTCGACGTCGAAGCCTGGGGCTTCATCATGGAGGGCTACCAGGGCGACGCCGAGGCTGGCCTCGCCGGCCTCTTGCAGATGCACGCCGACGGCCGCATCCCCTCGCCCGGCGGTCGCCAGGCGATGAACTTCTGGACGATGATCGGCGACAGCGCCAAGGACTCCGGCGACGCCGCGCTCCTGCGCAAGGTCGCCGCTGGCATCCGCACCTCCTTCCCGGATGGGGACGAGTACATGTCCGATGCCGCCAAGCGCTACGAGGAGACCGCCAAGGGTCTCGACGAGCGCGACGCCCTCGCCAAGCGCAAGGCCGCCGGCGAGGCCGGCCTCGAGGCCAAGATCCTGCTGGTCGAGGGTCGCCTGCGCGCGACCACCTTCGAGTCCTTCAGCGGTCGCCTCGCGGACGCTCTGAAGGTCGCGACCGAGGCCGAGGCCACCGAGCTACGCCAGCTCGAGCGCGACATCGAGGTCGACGGGCTCGTCGACCAGTACTGGGGCGGCGGCGACCGCGGCAAGGTCTCCGCGCGCCTGGTCGAGCTAGCGACCTCGCTCTCGCCCGCGCCCTCGGACACGACGATGCGCTTGGCCTTTGGTCCGCTCTACAACTGGGCCATGGGCCAGGACGACGCGGACGCCCTCGAGCGCCACGCCGACGCCATGGCTGCCCGCGGCGGCGAGGGCTCGACCCTGGCCGACATCGCCGAGTCGTTCCGCGAGATCGCGGCCAAGAAGCGCGAAGAAGGCTGACGCACCGGGCGAGCCCGCTCGCCCGCGCTAGCTGCGAAGCAGCGGCCCCGTCCGGTCCCCGCCGGGTCCCGCCGGGGGCGCGTCTGCGGTGGGGTAGCGCGCAGGGGGCGCGCCCTGGGCGACGACCCC
>JARGPD010000022.1:0-4204 GCA_029212845.1 Planctomycetota bacterium | reverse complement strand
TTCCGGCGAATAGGGCTGCCCCCCGGGGCGCCCCCCCGCCCCCGGGCTGGGGGACCCGCTGCGGCCCGGTCGGGGCCCGCGTGGGTCGGGCGGGGCCCGCTTCTGCGTTGGGTTCGCGCTAGGGGCGCGCGCCTTGGCCTCAGACCGAGACGGGCTCGGGCGCGGGCTCTTCCTCGTAAGCGTCGATCGGCGGGCAGGAGCAGATCAGGTTGCGGTCGCCGTAGCCGTTGTCGATGCGCTTGACCGAGGGCCAGAACTTGGAGGTGCGGGTCCACGGGGTGGGGAAGACCGCCTGCTCGCGGGAGTAGGGGTGCGACCAGTCATCGCTGGCGAGGTCGCCGGCGGTGTGGGGCGCGTTGAGCAGCGGGTTGTCCTCGCGGTCCATGGTGCCGGCCTCGATCGCGGCGATCTCGGCGCGGATCAGGATCATGGCGTCGACGAAGCGGTCGAGCTCTTGCCTGGACTCGGACTCGGTCGGCTCGACCATCAGCGTGCCGACGACCGGGAAGGACATGGTCGGCGCGTGGAAGCCGTAGTCCATCAGGCGCTTGGCGACGTCCTCGGCGTGGATGCCGAAGGCCTCGAAGGGACGCAGGTCGAGGATGAACTCGTGGGCCACGAAGCCGTCCTCGCCGGTGTAGAGCACGTCGTAGTGACCGCTCAGGCGCTTGGCCATGTAGTTGGCGTTGAGGATCGCGACCTTGGTCGAGAGCTCGAGCCCCTCGACCCCGAGCAGCGCGCAGTACATGTACGAGATCGGCAGGATGCCGGCGCTGCCGAACTCGGCCGCCGAGACCGCGCCCGCCGAGCCGCAGGCCTTGTCGGCGACGGGGTCGCCGGGCAGGAAGGGCACGAGGTGGGCCTGCACGCCGATCGGGCCGACGCCGGGACCGCCGCCACCGTGGGGGATCGCGAAGGTCTTGTGCAGGTTCAGGTGGCAGACGTCCGCGCCGTAGTCGCCGGGGCGGCAGAGGCCGACCTGGGCGTTCATGTTGGCGCCGTCGAGGTAGACCTGGCCGCCGTGCTCGTGGATCTTGGCGCAGACGTCGACGATCGCGGCCTCGAAGACGCCGTGGGTCGAGGGGTAGGTGACCATCAGCGCGGCGAGGTTGTCGCCGTGGGCCTCGGCCTTGGCGGCGAGGTCGGCCACGTCGATGTTGCCGTTCTCGTCGCAGGCGACGGTGACGACCTGCATGCCGGCCATGACCGCCGACGCGGGGTTGGTGCCGTGGGCCGAGGTCGGGATCAGGCAGATGTTGCGGTGGCCCTGGCCGTTCGCCTCGTGGTAGCGACGGATCGCGAGCAGGCCCGCGTACTCGCCCTGGCTGCCCGCGTTGGGCTGGAAGGACATCTTGGCGAAGCCGGTGATCTCGCTCAGGATGCGGTCGAGTCGGTCGACCAGCTCGGCGTAGCCGGTGGCCTGGTCCTTCGGGCAGAAGGGATGCAGGCCGGCGAACTCGGGCCAGGTGATCGGCAGCATCTGGCTGGTCGCGTTGAGCTTCATCGTGCACGAGCCCAAGGAGATCATCGAGGTCGTCAGCGACAGGTCCTTCGACTCGAGGCGCCGCATGTAGCGCAGCATCTCGTGCTCGGCCTGGTAGCTGTTGAAGACGGGGTGGGTCATGTACTCGCTCGTGCGCGCGAAGCTGGCGCCGCCGCCGTCGGCGAAGCGGTCGGGCTGGGCGTCGAGGCATTCGGCGAGCAGGCTGGCCTCGCCACCGAAGGCGGCGAACAGGGTCTGGAGGTCGACGCCATCGGTGCTCTCGTCGATGCTGAGGCCGACGTGGGTGTCGTCGACGTGGCGCAGGTTGAGCCCGAGCGCGAGGCCCGCGGCGTGGACCGCGGCGGCGTCCTCGACGGCGACGACGAGCGTGTCGAAGAAGGTGCCGGTCTCGACCACGAGGCCGTGGCGCACGAGGGCGGTCGCGAGGGCGGCGGTGAAGCCGTGCACGCGCTCGGCGATGGCGCGCAGTCCGTCCGGACCGTGGTAGGTGCCATAGAAGCCGGCCAGGTTGGCGAGCAGGACCTGGCTCGTGCAGATGTTGCTGGTGGCCTTGTCGCGGCGGATGTGCTGCTCGCGCGTCTGCATCGCCATGCGCAGGGCCGGGTTGCCGGCCGTGTCCTTCGACACGCCGATCAGGCGGCCGGGCATGAAGCGCTTGTAGCTGTCGGAGGTCGACAGGTAGCCGGCGTGGGGACCGCCGTAGGCCATCGGCACGCCGAAGCGCTGGCAGGAGCCGACGGCGACGTCGGCGCCCCACTCACCCGGAGGTGTCAGCAGGGCGAGGGACAGGATGTCGGCGGCGGCGACGACCATCGCCTTGGCGGCGTGGGCGCGCTCGCAGAAGGCGGCGTAGTCGCGCACCTCGCCGTTCACGTCGGGGTACTGGACCAGGGCGCCGAAGACGCGACCGGCCTCGTGCTCGAAGGTGAAGTCCTCGTGGTTGCCGACGACGAGCGTGATGCCGGCCATCTCGGCGCGCGTGCGCAGGACCGCGAGGGTCTGGGGGAAGCACAGCTCGCTGGCGAAGAAGACCTCGCCCTTGCCACGCTGGGCGCGCAGGCAGAGGCTCATGGCCTCGGCCGCGGCGGTGGCCTCGTCCAGCAGGCTGGCGCCGGCCATCGGGAGCCCGGTCAGGTCACTGACCATGGTCTGGAAGTTCAGCAGCGCCTCGAGGCGGCCCTGGCTGATCTCGGCCTGGTACGGCGTGTACTGGGTGTACCAGCCGGGGTTCTCGAGCACG
Organism: Planctomycetota bacterium; assembly: GCA_029212845.1. Classification (GTDB taxonomy): domain Bacteria; phylum Planctomycetota; class UBA1135; order UBA1135; genus JARGPD01. The sequence continues at coordinate 1,460 of JARGPD010000022.1, read as the reverse complement.
TTGCGCTGGACCACGGGCGGCAGAACCGTGCCGTAGTAGCCCTGGCCGATGTAGCTCTTGTTGACGACGTTCCTCGCCGCGACCTCGCGCAGCTCGTCGATCAGCTCGGCCTCGCCCCGGCCATCCTCGAGGCCGGCGGCCGTGTCGAGCTTGCGGCCGAGCCGGATTGCCTTGGGGATCGTCCGGTCGACGAGCTCGTCGAAGCTGCTGAGACCAAGGGTCTCGAGCATGGCGGACGTGTCAGCCTCGCGCGGGGCGACATGGCGGCGGGTGAACGTGTCGAGGGGGCGCTGGAACATGGCGCTCGGGGACCTTGAAGGTGAGGCGTGGCGGCCCCATGGCACCGGCCGATCCGGTGCTGGAGGCGCGAACATTCTAGCCCGGATCCACCCCCACGACCCCGGCCAGTGGGTCTCAATCGCGGATCGGCGCGAGCGAGCCCTCCGGGCATCGGCTCGCCGATGGGCCGCCCCCCCGACGGGCCCCAAGGACCCACGCCACGCCGACGAAATTGCGGGCCGCCCTCGCTACCCTGACCCCATGACCCCGCCCTGGAACTTGCTGCTGCTCAAGGGGCTCGCGCGCGCCGCGGTCCACTGGGACCGCCAGCCCGAGGCCCTGCGCCGACACCTGCCCAGCGCGCGCCTGCACTTTTTGGACCTGCCCGGCGTCGGCACCGCCCGCGACCGTGCGGCCCCATGGAGCGTCGCCGGCATCGTCCAGGACCTGCGCGCCCGCTGGCTCGAGCTGCGCGTCCAGGCACCGCCCGACCGGGCCGACGAGCCCTGGGCGATCCTCGCGATCAGCCTCGGTGGCATGGTCGCGATGGAGTGGCTGCACCGGCACCCGGGCGACTTCCAGCGCGGCGTGGTGATCGTCTCGAGCGCCGCCAACCTCTCGCCGCCCTGGCGCCGCCTGCTGCCGAGCTGCACGCCCAACTACCTGCGCGCCCTCTTCGCGCGGGACTTCCCCGACCGCGAGCGGCGCGTGCTGGCGATCATCACCAACGACGCCGCGCGCCTCGACGAGCTCGTCGCCCTCAACGTCCAGCTGGCCGAGACCACGCCGATCCCGATCCCCGTCGCCAACAAGCAGCTCTTCGCCGCGACCCTCTGGCGCGCCCCGCGCGAGCTCCCGGTGCCGGTGCTCTTCCTCGGCTCCGACGCCGACCACATGGTGCACCCCGGCTGCACCCCCAAGCTGGCCGCGCGCTTCGCGATGCCGCACCGCATGCACCCCTCGGCCGGCCACGAGATCCCCCACGACGACCCCGACTGGGTCGCCGCCCAGGTCGCCGACTGGATCGAGTCCGGGCAAGCCGACGCCCAGGACTGAGGCGACTCCATGACTTGGGGCGCCCCCCCCCCCCCAGGGGGTGCGGGGGCCCCCCCAGCCCGCCCCGGGGGGGGGGGCCCCGCAGCGCGGTTCGCAACCCCGCCGCGCGCGACCGGCCCGCGCGA
>JARGPD010000021.1:27645-43833 GCA_029212845.1 Planctomycetota bacterium | reverse complement strand
CCCCCATGAGTCCGAACGATCCTAGGCCCCTAGTCCTAACCCTATGTCTAGCAGCCCCTTAGGCCTGCTCCGGCGCGAGCCTAGAACCTGCGGTTTCGCCTCAGGCGCCGCGGCGCAGGGGCACCTGGATCCAGACCTCGGCACCGACCTCCGCATTGCGGCACCCAGCCTCGCCGCCATGGGCCCGGGCCACGCGCTCGGTCACCATCAGGCCGAGCCCGGTCGAGTCCGCGCCCGCGCGCGCCTGGCGCAGGTCCTCGAAGCTGACTCGCTCGCCGTCCACGGGCAGGCCGTTGCCGTCGTCCGTGACCGTGAAGCGCATCCCGGCCGCACGCTCGTCGACGCGCAGGACGATGCGGCTCTTCGCGTGGCGCATCGAGTTGGAGACCATGTTCTCGAGGGCGCGCAGCATGAGGCCGCCGTCGCACTCGATGGCGGACAGGTCCTCGGGCAGGTCGAGCTCGAGCTCGATGCCGCGCTCGGTCCCGAGCGGCGACAGGCCGAAGCGCGTCGCCTCGGCCAGCTCGCCGGGCAGCACGGACTCACGCTGCAGGCAGGCGTCGACCTCGAGCCGCGCGATGCGCAGGAGGTCCTCCGACATCAGCGAGACCCGCTCGGCGTCGTGCAGGGCTGCGGAGACGAGCTCGCGGGTGTGGGCGTCGCCGTCCGACTCGAGCCGCTTCTCGAGCAGGTCGAGGCAGGTGACCAGCGCCGTCAGGGGCGTCCTCAGGTCGTGGGAGACCTGGGCGACCCACTCGCTGCGGGCCGCGTCGCGGCTGCGCAGGCTCTCCATCAGGTCGACGCCGCGGGCGCGCATCGCGTTGAGCGCCCGGGCGAGCTGGGCGACCTCGTCCTCGCCCTCGACCAGGAAGGGACCCGGCAGGGCGTCGTCGATGCCGAACGGAGTCGAGACCTGCTGGGCCATGCGCCGCAGCTGAGCCAGGGAGGCGCGCGTCACGATCAGCCCGATGATCCCGCCCAGGGTGGCGCCGACCGCCGTGTACATGAAAGAGACCGCGACCAGCTCGCCGCGGGTCCAGCCCTCGTACCAGGCCAGGCCCTCCATGTCCGGATGGAACACGCTCCAGAGGAAGTCCCAGACGGGCATCGTCAGCCAGCTGGCGACGAAGAAGCCGAAGGCGATCCCGACGGCAATTCGGAAGCCGATCCGCTTGACGAAAGGGAGCGGCTGATTCACTGGAGATCGGCCAGGCGGTACCCGACCCCCCAGACGGTCTGGATGCAGCGCGGCCGCGAGGCGTTCTTCTCGACCTGGGCCCGCAGGCGCGCGATGTTCAGGTCCACAGCGCGCTCGTCGCAGGCGCGGTCGGGGCCCCAGACGCGGTCCAAGAGCTGGGTGCGGGTCCAGGCGCGCTCGGGGTTGCGGACCAGGAACAAGAGCAGCTCGAACTCGCGTCGCTTGAGCTCGAGCCGCTTGTCGCCGACCCCCGACTCGCGGGTGTTCGGGTCGATCCAGATGTCGGACCAGTTCAGGCGGCCAGCTGCCGGCGAGCCCTGGGTGCGCCGCAGGATGGCGCCCATGCGGGCCTCGAGCTCGGGCAGGTGGAAGGGCTTGGTCAGGTAGTCGTCGGCCCCGGCTTCGAGGCCGCGGACGCGCTCGGAGGGCTCGCTGCGGGCGGTCAGGATCAGCACCGGGGTCATGTCCGAGCGCTCGCGCAGCTCGCGGCACAGGCCGATCCCGTCGCCATCGGGCAGCCCTAGGTCGAGCAGGATCAGGTCGAAGCCCTCGTCGACCCTCAGCCGGGCCGAGGCCATGTCGCGGACGACGGTTAGGTCGTAATTCCCCTGGGGAAGGGCTTCAGCCAGCATCTCGCAGATGCGTTCGTCGTCCTCAACAAGGAGGACTCGTGTTCCAGCATGTCCCATGATGGGGGAGCGTACCTTCCGGGCCCCCGGGAGTTGCCTCAACACACATTTGGGACACAAGTTGGGCGGGCCTTCCGTAGGTTCTTCGACTTCTCTTACACCCAGGCTTCAACAACTCGAACGAACCGCCTCGGAATGTTGTGCCGTACCGCCCCCTGGGCCCCCTACGCCATGTTGCTCTTCAACGAAACCGACGCCATGCCCGCCATCTTCATGATCGCGCTCGTGGTCGTGGCGGTGGTCCTGATTCGCCTCTGGGCCGGCTCGCTCGACGGCGACCGGATCGAGCGCCACGTGCAGGAGCGCGGGGGCCGGGTGGTGCACAAGACCTGGACCCCCTTCGGGCCCGGCTGGCTGGGAGAGCAGAGCGCGCGCATCTATCGGGTGGTCTACGAGGACCGCGACGGCAACCGGCGCGAGGCCAGCGTCAAGACCTCGATGATGTCGGGCGTCTACATGCTTGACGAGGACGACGGTGGGGAGCGGCGTGCCCTCTCGTCCGCGCCGTCGGGCGCGCTCGCCGAGCAGCTGCAGGCGCTCGAGCTCCGGCTGCTGGAGCCCGGGGTGCGCGCCTCGTCCGAGGCCCTCGAGGGGCTGCTCGCCGAGGACTTCCGCGAGTTCGGGGCCTCGGGCCAGAGCTTCGACCGGGCCGGCGTCGTCGCGGTCGCGGCCGGCGGGGTGGCGGAGCCGGCCGAGCGCTACCAGCTCGAGGACTTCGAGGCGCACGCCATGGGCGAGGACCACGCCCTGGTGACCTACCTGCTGCGGGTCCTGGGGCCCGACGGGGCCGAGCTGCGGAGCTCGCGGCGCAGCTCGCACTGGCGCCGGGAGCCCGGTGGCTGGCGCCTGGTCTTCCACCAGGGCACCCCGGCCGAGGCCAGCGAGTGAGCGCGGAGGGGATCCTCTTCCGGACGGCGCGCCTCCACGCGCGCCGGCTCGGGCCCGGCGATGTGGACGCCTTGTTCGCGGTCTATGGCGACGCCGAGACCATGCGGCCGCTGGGCGACGGGGTCGTGCTGCCGCGCGACGAGTGCGAGCGCTGGGTCGAGGTGACCGCGGCGAACGTCGAGCGCGTGGGCTACGGCATGTCGGCGCTGGTGCTGGAGGAGACCGGCGCGGTGGTCGGCTTCATGGGCCTCGTGCACCCCGGCGGCCAGGCCGAGCCGGAGCTGAAGTACGCCCTGCATCGCGGCGCCTGGGGCCGCGGCCTGGCGACCGAGGCGGCCCGGGCGATGCTAGCCTGGGGCGCCGAGCGCTTCGGCATGCAGCGCATCATCGCGACCACGGCCGAGGGCAACACGGCCTCGCACAGGGTGCTGGAGAAGTGCGGCATGGGCCGGGAGGAGCCCCTGGTGGACGACGATGGCTCGGTGGTGCTGCTGTTCGCGTGGACGCCCGGGGCGGGGGCGCGGGGAGATGCGTCGTCTTGACCCGCCCAGGTTGGACCCGGGCACGGACTCGACCCGGAGCGAGCCTCCCTGGGGCGGTGTACCTATACAATTGCAGCACGCAACCAACCCGATGAGAGCACCATGCAACACGAGCTGAGCGTAGAGATCGACCGGCCCATCGAGGCGGTCTTCGAGCGCACCCTGAACGACGTCGCCGAGTGGAGCCTGACCTGCGTCGAGGACCAGCTGCTCGAGGAGGTCGACGGAGGCGGCGTCGGCACCCGCTTCCGGATCGTGACCGAGGACCGCGGCAAGCGCATGGACTTCGAGGGCGTCATCACCCGGCACGAGCCCCCGACCCTCAGCGAGTCGCACATGGTGGGCCAGTACTTCGACATCACCGCGCTCTACCTCTTCGAGGACCTCGGCGGCCGCACGCGCGTGACCCAAGAGGCCCAGGTGAACGGCAAGGGCTTCATGAAGCTGATGATCCTGTTCATGGGCCTGTTCATGAAGAAGTCGAGCTGCGAGGCCATGCAGAAGGAGCTCGAGAGCCTCAAGCGCCACTGCGAAGCGCGGATCCCCGCTGCCGTCGCCTAGCTGCCGTGGCCCTCAGCCACGACGTCCGCCTGCCCAAGGACCAGGAGCCGCGCTTCCCCGAGCGCTGCGTGTCCTGTGGCCGGGGCGAGCCCGAGGACTCCTACCGCGTGGGCACCAACGCGATCGGCTGGTGGACCTTCACCAGCTTCTCCTTCGGCCGCAGGTTCGTCGTCGAGGCTCCGGCCTGCGTCCCCTGCGCCGACGCGATGGGCCGCCAGCGCTGGCGCTCCCGGGGCTTCACCCTGGTCCTGACCATCCTGGCCGTGGCGATCGCCCTGAGCCTCTTCGGGGACATGGAGGGGCCCGCGCGGCGCTACGTCGCGATGGGGGTCATGCTGCTGGTCATGGCCCCGTACATCCTGGTGCAGGTCTTCTGGCCGCCGGTCTTCGACGTGACGGCCTTCAAGCGGTCCGTGGACTTCGAGTTCGCCAACCTGGACTACGCCCACGAGTTCGCCGAGCTGAACGACGGCGAGGTGAGCTGACTAGATTTGACCTCATGGGCCTGCCCGACTGGGTAGAATGGTGGGCTACGAGCCGGGGCCCGAGGGCACCCGGAACGGCTTCGCCGCGAGGCGCCCGACGATGACGACCCCCCAACAGGACCGACTGGACCGACCCCTTCGCTTCGAGCGCATCTTCCTGGAGAAGGTGTGGGGTGGCCGTGCCCTGGCCAACCGGCCCGAGGACGGCGGCCTCGGCCTCGACCTGCCCGAGGGTGTGCAGGTGGGCGAGACCTGGGAGCTGGTCGATCGCGAGGACGCGAACTCGGTCGTCGTCGCCGCGGACTGGGCCGGGCCCTTCGCGGGCAAGCGCCTCGACGAGCTCATGGCGAGCCACCGCGAGGACCTGCTCGGCCGCGTGCGGGCCACGCCCGACGGCCGCTTCCCGCTGCTGGTGAAGTACATCGATGCGGCCGCGCACCTCTCGGTTCAAGTGCATCCCGACGAGGCGCGTTCCGCGGGGCGCGCGGGCTGGGAGGCCAAGACCGAGGCCTGGCTGATCCTGGGTGCGACCGACGACGGCCGCATCTACCACGGCTTCGCCGAGGGCGTCGACGCGGCGAGCTTCGCCGAGGCCGCCCACAGCGGCGAGGCCCTCGACCACCTCCTGCGCATCCACGCGCCTCGCCGCGGCGAGTGCTACTTCGTTCCCGGCGGCACGGTGCACGCGATCGGCGCCGGGGTGACCTTGATCGAGGTGCAGCAGAACTCGGACACGACCTTCCGCGTGAACGACTGGGGCCGCGTCGGGCTCGACGGACTGCCGCGCGAGCTGCACGTGGAGGCAGCCCTCGAGTGCCTCGACTTCGGCCCCTCGCCCGAGCCGGTGCTGCCGCCCGCCGACCTGAGCCGAGCGCCCCACGAGCTGGCCGCCTGCCCGGCCTTCCGCATGGGCAGCGTGGTCGTCGAGCCCGGCGCCCCGCTCACCGGCGACACCCAGGCCACCCAGGATCCGGACGCCCTCGGCGAGCCGGTCGTGCTGGCCGCCGTGCGCGGCACGGGCCGCCTCGTGACCGAGGCCGGCACCCTAGAACTCACCACCGGCGATGTCTGGCTCCTGCCTGCGGCCCTCGGCGCTTATCGCGTCGAGGCCACCGGCGGGACGCTGGGGCTGGTGGACATGCGCGGTCCGGCCTGAGGCCTGACCGCATCTCGAGCCGCCACCGCGCGGCGAGGCCTTCCCGAGAGGGACGCCGAACGAACCTGACGAAGATGACCTACGACAACGACCAAGCAGCCGCCGAGCCGCGGCTCGTGCGCCTCAACAAGTACCTCGCCGACAACGGCATCGCCTCGCGCCGACGCGCCGACCAGCTGATCGCCGGGGGCGAGGTGATGGTCGACGGCCACATCGTGACCGAGCTCGGCACCAAGGTCGATCCCGCCTCCCAGCGCGTGGAGTGGGACGGCGTGATCCTGAAGCCGAGCGGGGAGCGCCACCGCTACTACCTCTTGAACAAGCCCACCGGCGTCGTCTGCACCAACGACGAGAAGGAGCTGCGCCGTCGCGCGTGGGACCTGATCCACGACGACGAGAAGGGCCGCGTGTATCCGGTCGGGCGCCTCGACGTCGACACCTCCGGGCTGATCATCCTGACCAACGACGGCGAGTTCACCCACCGCGTCACGCACCCCTCGTTCGGCGTCGAGAAGACCTACCGCGTCTCGATCGAGGGCTTCGTCGCGGACGCCGCGCTCGACAAGATCCGCTCGGGCCTGCACCTCGCCGAGGGCCGCACCGGCGGTGCCAAGGTGCTGGTCAAGCGCCGCAACGACCACGGCACCGAGATCGTCGTGACCCTCACCGAGGGCAAGAACCGCGAGGTGCGCCGCATCTTCGCGCGCTTCGGCTACAAGGTGCGCGACCTGCACCGCATGAAGATCGGTCCGATCGGCGACCGCGGCATCGGCGTCGGCCAGTGGCGCATGCTCGAGCCCGAAGAGGTCCAGGCGCTCTTGGACTCGGGCTCCGAGCAGCCCCAGCGCCGTCGCATCCCCACCCGTGGTCCGGCGGCCGGCCGCGCTGGTGAGCGCCGACCCGGCTCGACCTCGACCCGCGTCCGCGGCCGCAAGCAAGAGAGCGGCAAGCAGAGCGGCAAGCAGAGCAGCGGCGGCCGCCGCGGGGGTCGCCGTTGAGTCCAGCCACCCAGCCGGACCTGCGCGCCGGCGCCGCGGTCACCGAGCACCGCCTCAAGAACGGCCTGCAGGTGCTGCTCGCCGAGCGCCACGACGACCCGGTCGTCACGGTGGTGCTCTACTACCGCGTCGGCTCGCGCCACGAGAGCGAGGCCGAGGCCGGCATGAGCCACTTCCTCGAGCACATGATGTTCAAGGGCAGCGCCGAGCTCGCCAAGGGTGAGGTCGACCGCCTGACCGCCGTGCTCGGCGGCCAGAACAACGCCTTCACCGGCAAGGACCACACGGCCTACTGGATGCGCTTCGCCAGCGACCGCTGGCAGACGGCGCTCGAGATCGAGGCCGACCGCATGCGCGGGCTCTTGCTCGACCCCGAGGAGTTCGACGCCGAGCGCAAGGTCGTGCTGGAAGAGCTCAGCATGGGCGAGGACGATCCCTGGAGCGTGCTGGCCAAGCGCACCGAGGCCGCGCTCTTCGGGCGGCATCCCTACGGGCGTCCGATCATCGGCTTCCGCGAGAGCCTCCTGGCGATGACGCCGGACGACATGCGCGCCTACCACGCGCGCTTCTACCAGCCCTCGAACGCGACCCTGGTGGTCGCCGGCGACATCAAGCCGAGCAGCGCCCTCGCCGCGGTCCGCAAGCACTTCGGCAAGATCGAGCCGGGCCCCGCGCCCGTGCCGGCCTTCGCCAGCGCCGCGCCGCCCGCAGGCTCCGCCAGCACGCGGCTCGAGCTGACCTGGGACGACCAGGGCCGACGCCTGTGCATGGCCTGGCCGACGGTCGCGGTCGGCACCGACGAGGACTACGACCTCGACGTGATCTCGGCGCTGCTCACCGGCGGGCGCTCGTCGCGCCTGGTGCGGCGGCTCGTCGAAGAGGACGGCCTCGCCACCAGCGTCTCCGCAAGCAACGACACCCGCGTCGACGCGGGCGTCTTCTGGCTGTTCGCCGAGTGCGCTCAGGGCACCGCGCCCGAGGCCCTCGAGGCCGAGCTGGACGGCGAGCTGCGCCGCCTGGCCGAGGAGCGCGTCACCGCCGACGAGCTCAAGCGAGTCAAGGCGCGCATCATCTCCAGCGACATCGGCACCGGCGAGACGATCTCCGAGCTGGCCGAGGAGCTCGGGGGCATGGCCGCCGACGTCGACTGGCGCCTGGCCTTCGACGGGGGCGTGCGCCACAAGCGCGTGACCCCGGCGCGCATCGCGCGCACCGCCGCCCAGCTTCTCTCCCAAGACCGACGCGTCGTCGCCTGGAGCCTGCCCCGATGATCACCGCCACCAAGAAGTTCGGTGCCGCCCCCGCGCCCACCATGGAGGTCGTGCGCTACCAGCTCTCGAACGGCGCGCGCCTGTTCGTCTCCCCGCGACCCGGTGCGCCGATGACCGCCGTGCAGGTCCACATGCGCGGCGGGCACTCGCTCGACCCAGCCGGCAAGGACGGCGTCGGCTGGCTCGCCGGTCGGCTCGTCGACCAGGGCACCAAGCAGCGCAGTGCCGACGAGCTCGTGGCCGAGCTCGATCCCCTCGGCGGCGGCGTCCAGGGCGACAGCTCGGGGGTCTCGGGCACGATCATCTCCAAGCACTGGCGCGTCCTGTGCGAGCGGCTCAGCGAGATGGTCGTCACGCCCAGCTACCCGAAGGCGCGCGTGGCCCTGCAGAAGTCGCGCGTGCTCGACCGCATGCTGCTCGAGCGCGACGACCCGCGCTCCCAGGCGATGCACCGCTTCCGCTCGCTGGTCTACGGCGACCACTGGCTGGGGCGCGCGCACTACGGCACGCCGGAGTCGGTCGAGTCGATCGAGCGCCGTGACGTGGTCGCCTTCCACCGCAAGAACTGGCTCGCTTCGCGGGCGGTGATCGCGGTCTGCGGCGACGTGAAGCCGAGCGCGGTCAAGCGGCTCTTCGAGGAGAGCCTGGGCGACTGGCGCACGGGCAAGGACCTCGGCCCGCCCGACCAGACCTTCCCCGCGCGCGCCTCACGAGTGGCGGCCTTCCAGGCCAGCCGCAAGCAGGTGCACCTGTACCTCGGCCACCTCGGCGTGAGCATCCGGCACCCGGACTACGCCGCACTGGTCGTGATGGACCACGTGCTCGGCACCGGCCCGGGCTTCACCGACCGCATCTCGCGCCGCCTGCGGGACGAGGACGGCCTGGCCTACACGGTGCACGCCAACATCCACGCGTCGGCGGGCAACCTGCCGGGTACCTTCACCGCCTACATCGGCACCTCGCCCGAGCACACCAACCGCGCGGTGGCTGGCTTCCTCGAGGAGATGCGTCGCATCCAGGACGAGCCCGTCAGCGCGTCCGAGCTGGACGTCGCCAAGAGCTACCTGACGGGCTCCTTCGGCCTGGGCTTCGAGCGCGCCAGCAGGCGCGTCGGCTTCCTCGTGAGCCAGTACCGCTTCGGCCTGCCCGAGGACCACCTGACCAGCCTGCCCGCGCGCTTCGCCGCGGTGACCGCCGACGATGTGCAGGGGGCGGCCCAGCGGCACCTGTACCCGGACGCGGCCAGCCTGGCCAGCGGCGGGCCGCTGTCGGTCCGTGACCTGCGCGCTGCCCTGGCCGGAGGGGGCGTGGCGTGACCGAGCGGGACGAGGCACAGGCGGCCGTCTCGGCCTTCGACATCGCCGGCGAGCTGGTCGGCCTCGAGCCCCTGGTTCGCGGCCACATCAACCGCACCTGGGTCTCGACCTGGTCGGCGGACGGCCAGGCGCGGCGCTACCTGCACCAGCGCATCAACGAGCATGTCTTCGCCGACGTGGACGGCCTGATGCACAACGTCGAGGCGGTCACCCGGCGACTGGCCGAGGTCGAGGCGAGCTCTCCCTACGAGTCCCTGCGCCTGGTCCACACCCGCGCGGGCGACCACTGGCTGCGCGCTGCCGACGGGCCCTGGCGGACCTACGACTTCGTCGAGGACACCGAGGCCTTCGATCGCTGCAGCGGACCCGAGCAGGCCTTCGAGGTCGCTCGCATCTTTGGCTGGTTCCAGCAGGGGCTCGAGGCGATCCCGCCTGCCGAGCTGGTCGAGACGATCCCCGGCTTCTTCAGCCCGGGCCTGCGCCTGGCCCAGTTCGAGGCCGCCCAGGCCGGGGTGGCCGAGGTGTCTGCCGGCCAGGACCGTGACCGCATCGCGGGCTTCGAGGGCTGCGCCGAGGCGCTCGACTTCGTCGCGAAGAACCGCGGCCTTGTCGAGGCCTTCGAGGCCCACTACGCCTCGGGCCGCTTCCCGGCACGCGTGGTGCACGGCGACACCAAGCTGAACAACGTGCTGTTCGACAGGACGACGGGGGCCGCGCGCGCGGTGGTCGACCTGGACACCGCGATGCCCGGCTTCCTCTTGTACGACTTCGGCGACATGGTGCGCTTCACCGCGGCCACCTCGGCCGAGGACGAGCGCGACCTGAGTCGGGCCGGCACCGACCTCGAGATCTACCGCGCCCTGCGCGACGGCTACCTCGACTGCGCGGCGGGCTCGCTCGTGCCGCTCGAGCGCGAGCTGCTGCACCTGGCAGGGCCGCTCGTCACCCTGGTGATCGGCATGCGCTTCTTGACCGACCACCTGGCCGGCGATGTCTACTTCGGCGCCAAGCGCGAGGGCCACAACCTCGACCGCGCGCGCGTGCAGTTCGCCCAGGTCGCCTGCATGCAGGCCATGCAGGACGACATGCTGCGCTAGCCGAGCTCGGGTGCGCTACTCGAGCAGGCCGTCGGCGATGTGCAGCTTGCGCATGAAGGGGTTGCAGGAGACGAGGCGACCGCTGAGGGTGACCTCCTGGCCGACGTGTCCCTTGAGGTCGGCCTCGGTGCCGGCGGGCAGCTGCACGAAGGCCTCGATGTCCTTGGCGAAGCTGCCGTCCTGGAAGGGCTCGAGCTCGATCATGGCCTTGACGCCGGGACCTTGGAAGACGAGGTCCGAGCTGAAGCTCGAGAGGCGCTTGAGCTTGCCGGTCCAGCGCACCTGGCTGCCGGCGTAGGTGTTCTCGAACAGCGCCTTGGTCTCGTAGCTCATGCGGTGGGTCTCGAACAGGTCGGCGCGCACGGCCGGGTAGTCGAAGCTGACAGAGGCCTGGGCCGGGACGTCGGAGCTCTCGAGGCTGCCCGGGGCGGGCGCCGCCGCCGGCTCGGGGACCGGCGCCGGCGCGGGAGGCTGGACGCTGGGGAGCTCGCCGCTGGAGGGGGTCATCGAGCGCGGCTCCATGGAGATCGGCTTCGAGGACTCGAAGGCGGGCGGCGACTCGTAGGCCGAGGCCGGCTTGTTGGCCGCCGTGGGCTGGTAGGCCGGGGGAGGCTCGTAGGAGGTCGGCGGCTTGTCGTCGGTGCGTGGCTCGGGCTGTGGCTTGGGCGAGGGCTCGGGCGAGGGCTCGGGCGTTGGCACGGGACTCGGCTTCGGCGTCGGCTCGGGCGTCGGCGCGGGCGTCGTGTCCGCGGGTTGCTCGCGGCGGCGGTCGACGGTGACCTTGCTGCCCCGGGCCTGGGCGAGCTGACCGAGGGGCACGTCGATCGGGGTCGGCGGGCTGGCGAGGGTCGCGCCGAGGGCTGCGGCACCGGCAAGGGGCTCGGACTCGGCCATGCGCGGCTCGGGGTTGAGGCCTGCGAGCGGGTTGTCGCTGGGGTCCGGCATCGGGACCGGCTCGCCGGCGGCGGGCTGCTGGGGGCGTGGCTCCGAGCGGCGGCGCTCGAGGCCGATCGCGAGCATGTGCAGGTCCTCGAGGGCCTGCTCGATCTCGGCCTCGGTCTTGGCGACGTTGCGCACGATGAAGCTGGCCTCGGAGTCGTTGATCGTGGCCCGGCGGTGGCTCGTGAGGAAGCGCTGGATGACCAGCTGCCGGTCCTTGGTCAGGTAGTCGATCACCTCGCGCGACGAGCCGCCCTGGACGATCACCGCGTCGTCGAAGTCCTTGGATCCAACGACGATGTCCTGGCGGCCGGCCAGGCTGCTGCGCAGGCCCGAGAAGAAGTGCTGCTGGGAGAGCTCGAGCCCGAGCCCGAGGTGCGTGTAGCGCAGGCGGTAGCGCGTGTAGGTCTTGCGGCTGTTGCCCGACCCCTCGGTGAAGGTGTTGACCTTGACCGGGTAGCCGCGGAACTCGCCGAGCAGCTTGCGCTGGTCGCTGCCCATGGCCTTGCGGGTCGAGTAGCTGAGCTCCAGGCGGCGGCCGATGCCGCTCCAGGTCTTGTCGAGCTTCTCCTTGTGGCGCTTGGCCGAGGTCACGACGAAGCCGATGAGGACCACGACCGCGAAGAACAGGAGGCCGGGGGAGATGGCTGCGAGGAAGGGCATGGGAGGGAGTGGGGCTGAGGCTGGGGGTACCACTCTCGCCCATGGAGCATTCACTTCCAAGGGGGGAAGCCCGGCGCCGCAGAGACGTGTCCCTAGGGGACCTAGTGCATGTGGCCCGCGTGGGCACCGGCGGCGGCGCCGGCGTCTTCCTTCTCGGGCATCTCGCTGACGATCGCGTCGGTGGTCAGCAGCAGGCTGGCAACCGAAGCGGCGTTCTGGAGGGCCATGCGGGTGACCTTGGTGGGGTCGATGACGCCGGCCTTGGTCAGGTCCTCGTAGGTGTCGGTGGCCGCGTTGTAGCCGTAGCTGGCCGAGGACTTGGCGAGCACGTTCTGGACCACGACGGCGCCGTCCTTGCCGGCGTTCTCGGCGATCTGACGCAGGGGCGCTTCGATCGCGCGCCAGACGATCTGGGCACCGATCTTCTCGTCACCGGTCAGCTCGAGGGCCTCGATGACCTTGCGCGAACGCAGGAGCGCCACGCCGCCACCGGGCACGATGCCCTCTTCGACGGCTGCACGGGTTGCGTGCAGGGCGTCCTCGACGCGCGCCTTGCGCTCCTTCATCTCGGACTCGGTCGCGGCACCGACGTTGATCTGGGCGACGCCGCCGGCCAGCTTCGCGAGACGCTCCTGGAGCTTCTCGGTGTCGTAGTCGGACTTGCTGCCCTCGATCTCGGCGCGGATCTGGCCGATGCGGCCCTGGATCGTCGCGTGGTCGCCAGCACCTTCGATGATGGTGGTGTCTTCCTTGGTGACGATGACCTTCTTGGCCTTGCCGAGGTCGGCGACGGTCACGCCCTCGAGGGTCGCGCCGGTGGCTTCGATGATCGGGTTCGCGCCGGTGAGGACGGCGATGTCCTCCATCATGGCCTTGCGGCGGTCGCCGAAGCCGGGCGCCTTGATGGCGACGACGGGGAAGCCACCGCGCAGGCGGTTGACCACGAGGGTGGCGAGGGCCTCGCCCTCGATGTCCTCGGCGATGATGACCAGCGGCTTGCCGGTGCGGGCGATCTCCTCGAGCACGGGGATCATGTCCTTGACGGAGCTGATCTTCTTCTCGTGGATGAGCACGTAGGCGTCCTCGAAGACGCACTCCATCGACTTGAAGTCGGTGATGAAGTGCGGGCTGAGGTAGCCCTTGTCGAACTGCATGCCCTCGACCCAGTCGACCTCGGTCTCGAGGGCGCTGCCCTCTTCGACGGTGATGACACCGTCGCGGCCAACGCGGTCCATGGCGTCGGCGAGCATCTCACCGACGGCGGCGTCGTTGTTGGCGGCGATGTTGCCGATCATGGCGATGTCTTCGCGGCTCTTGACCTTCTTGGACATCTTGAGGAGGTTCGCCACGCAGGCGTCGACGGCGGCGTCGATACCGCGCTTGAGCGCGACCGGGTTGGCACCGGCGGTCACGTTGCGCAGGCCCTCTTCGAAGATGGCCTCGGCCAGCACGGTCGCGGTGGTGGTGCCGTCGCCGGCGCCATCGTTGGTCTTGGCGGAGACCTCCTTCACCAGCTGGGCGCCCATGTTCTCGTAGGCGTTCTCGAGGTCAATCTCCTTGGCGACCGTGACACCATCCTTGGTGACGGTCGGGCTGCCGAAGGACTTCTGGATGATCACGTTGCGGCCGCGGGGGCCGAGGGTGACCTTGACGGCGCGGGCGAGCTTGCGGACACCCATACGGATGTGCTCGCGCGCCTCGCTGTCGTAGCTGATCTGCTTGGCCATAGTAATTCTCTGGTGCTCGGTGTGAGGGTGGGGAGGCGGTTAGCCGATCACCGCGAGGATGTCGTTCTCGGCCATGATCAAGTAGTCCTCGCCCTGGTACTTGACCTCGGTGCCGGCGTACGAGCTGAAGAGGACGCGCTCGCCCTTCTTGACGTTCAGCGCGGCGCGCTTGCCGTCGTCGTTGAGCTTGCCTTCGCCGACGGCGACGATGACGCCCTCCTTCGGCTTCTCCTTCGCGGACTCGGGCAGGAGGATGCCGCCGGCGGTCTTCTCTTCGGCCTCGAGGCGCTGGACGAGGACGCGGTCACCGAGGGGGCGGATGTTGACTTTGGTCTTGGTAGCCATGGTGTTCTTGCTTGCTGAAGCTGGGGATTCGAGTTGAGGATGAGTGGGTGCTCGCCGGCCTCGAACTAATTGAGGTACGGCGAGTGGTCGAGGGCGCGCAGGATTTCGGCGCGCAAGAGGGAGGGCTCGACGGGCTTCTTGAGCACCGCGAAGGCCCCCCAGGCGGCGGCCATCTCGGCCGTGGCCGGGGTCAGGGCGCCGGAGTACAGGATGCAGGGCAAGTTCGCGAACTCGTCGTGCAGGCGCGCGATGGCGTCGAGGCCGGACAGGACCGGCATCTGCATGTCGAGCAGGGCTGCGTGCACCAGCGTTGCCCGGGCCACCTCGATCGCTTCCAGGCCGGTCTCGGCCTGGTGCACCTCGAGCCCGAGGGACTCGAGCAAGTCCGCGACGCCGTTCCGGATGAACGGGTCGTCGTCGGCGAGCAGGATCTTGCGGATGGTGGCCATGGTTCTGCTGCCTAAGCAAGGGGTGTGCCGAGGCTTTGGCACGGCCACAAGTCGTGTAGAGGACGTGGTTTGTGTGTCGGCCACTAGGGGCAGGGGAGGGCCTTCGCTGCCAAATGGGCAGGGGGCGCGGGCCGGGAAGGGGGCACCTGTCAGTCTGACAGGCGGAAAGAACCAGGGGGTGCCCTGTCACCATCCGGGGCGCCGAGCGTCAATTCCTATACCCCTAGGGTGGGCGGGGGTTAGGGATGGGGAAGCCCTAGGAGTTCCCATTTTGGGTCCCGCTGCGCAGGGGGCTTCATTTGGACGCTATATGCCGACAATCCATCTGCGATCTTCACGGCTACGATTCCAGGGGCCTTCGTCGCCCCAGGAAGGAAAACGGCGACCCAGGCCAAAGAGGCATGGGCCGCCTTGCACGCGATCTCCACAGGACCACAGGGAGCACGGGTCGGGGGAGCTCGCGGTGCATCCAACCAAAACGCCGCTCTTTGCGACATTCTAAACCTAACCCCTTGGGTCGATGCGGGGGGGCGCAGCACGGGAATCCAGGGGATTCGGACCATTCCGACCGCTGGTGCTTGCCTGGGGCGCCGGGGGGCGGGATCTTGCGGGGAACCATGAACCAGCCCTCCTTCGTCTTCGACGCCCATGTCGACTCCGTGCTGCGCAGCGTCGACCTAGGCCAGGACCTCGGCCTGACCACGCCGGGGCACCTCGACCTGGTCCGGGGCCGCGCCGGGGGACTCGGCGCGGTCGTCCTGACGGCCTGGTGCGAGCCACGCTTCGTGGCCCCCGGGGATCCTGGTGCCACCCGCGCGCCGGCCCCCGCCTGGCATGCGCCCGCCGAGCTGCGCCCCCCCGGCTGGGACCCCACGGCGATCGCCCCGGACCTCGAGCCCCTGCCCGGCACCGGCGGGGCCTTCCAGCGCACGCGGCTGCTGGTCGAGGCCGGCCGCGCCCTCACCCAGCGGCACCCGGACCAGGCTTGCTTGGCCCTCAATGGACACGACTTGGCCGAGGCGCGCCAGGACGGCCGGGTCGCCGTGATCCTGGGCATCGAGGGCGGCCACGCGATCGAGTCCAGTCTGACCAAGCTCGGCTGCTTCCACGAGCTCGGCGTCCGCCTGATGACCCTCGTCTGGAACAACCACCTGCCCTGGATCCGCTCCTGCCGCCCGGTCCCTGACGACCTCGGCTTCGAGCCGCCCGCGGGGCTCTCCGCCATGGGCCACGAGGTGGTCGAGCGCATGAACGAGCTCGGCATGCTCGTCGACCTGTCCCACGCCTCGGACCAAGCCTTCGCCGACACCCTTGGGGTCTCGCGCGCGCCGGTGCTCGCAAGCCACTCCGGCTGCCGCAGCCTGCACGACCACCCCCGCAACCTGACCGACGCCCAGCTGCGCCAGCTCGGCGACGCGGGCGGCTGCGTGGGGGTCGTCTTCCACGGTGGCTTCCTCTCGGCCGAGGCCGCCGCCGCCGACGCGGCCATCTACGCGCGCCCCGACTACCGCGCGATCGGGCAGGAGCCCGGCACCGAGCTCCACGCGAACGGCGCCGCGCGCTGGCAGGCCAAGTGCGCCTTCCACCAGCGCGAGGCCGCGCCCTTCTCGGTCGAGCTCGTCGCGGACCACGTGCTGCACGCGGTCGACCACGCTGGGCTCGACGCCGTCGGCATCGGCTCGGACTTCGACGGCATCCCGCGCACCCCGGACGAGCTGCGAAGCGCCGCCGACTACCCCCGCCTGGCCGACGCCCTCGTGCGTCGGGGCATGACCTCGGCCGCCGTCGATGCGGTGCTCGGAGAGAACCTCGCCCGACTGTTCACCACGGTGACCAGCGGGGTCGGCGCCCTGCCGTGAGCCTG
>JARGPD010000021.1:20961-27545 GCA_029212845.1 Planctomycetota bacterium | reverse complement strand
TCGCCCGACTGTTCACCACGGTGACCAGCGGGGTCGGCGCCCTGCCGTGAGCCTGGCCCTCGTCGCCTGCTTCCGCGACCCCATGCCCGATGACACGGCGCCACGTGCCAGCACCGTCGAGGCCGCGGGCGCCACGGTGCACGTCCTCGAGGCCGGCGAGCCGAGCGCGCCCGCGGTGCTCCTGCTGCACGGCCGGAGCTTCACCAGCGCGACGTGGTACGAGCTCGGGACCCTCGAGGCCCTCAGTGGGGGAGGCCAGCGCGTCGTGGCCGTGGACCTGCCGGGCTTCGGCAGCACGCCAGCGGCCGAGCTGGACCAGGCCAGCTTCTTGCCCGCCTTGTGCGACGCGCTGGGCCTCGACCGGCCGCTCGTCGTCGCGCCGTCGATGGCCGGGAGCTGGTGCCTGCCCGCGCTGAACAGCGGCGCGCTCGCAGCCCGCGGGCTCGTGGCGGTCGCGCCGGTCGGCTTGGCCGAGCACACCGCCGGGCTCGACGCGCTCGGTCTGCCCGTGCTGCTGGTGTGGGGCAGCGAGGACCAAGGCTTTCCCGTCGCCCTCGCCGAGCGGGCAGCTGCGGCGATCGCCGGCGCCGAGCTCGTGGTCTTCGAGGGGGCGCCGCATCCCTGCTACCTCGACGACCCCGCACGCTTCGCTGCGCTCGTGCTGCGCTTCTCGTCGGACTGCCCGTAGTGGCCGGCACCGGACGGCGCAGCGGGCAAAGGACCCAGGTCGAGGCGTGGAGCTCCGTTCAGTCCTAGGGGGGGGCGCGCTGACCGCGCGGCTACTATTGAGAATCAATCTCAACAATTACGCCCACTTCTCCGAGCTCTTCGGCCAAGCTCTGGGCTCCGAGCCACTTGGCTGACACCCCCGCGACGGGGCTCCCTCACCCAAGGCCCACGGGCCTTGCTCCGTCGCACTTCACCCTGGTCCCAAAAGCCAGCGCAGTGCCTGCGCACCTGGGCCCACCCCCCGAACGACCATGCGTACCACCACCCTCGCCCTCGCGGGCTTCAGCGCCTTCGCAGCTCCGTCTGCCCTCGCCCAGTTCCACGCGCCGCTCGTGCCCTTCGAGCACACCGGCGACCTCTTCGTCACCGACTCGACCACCGACAGCATCGTCCGCTGCGTCGACCTCGACCTGAACGGCGACTTCAACGGGCCGGGCGAGACGACGGTCTTCTACAGCGACACGATCGGGACCCAGAGCCTGGGCAACAACAACTCGCTGGCCTTCGACTACGCGGGCAACCTGTACGTGTCGGACACGAGCGAGGACGCGATCTTCCGGCTGGCCGACGCGAACGGGAACGGCGACTGCCACGACCCCGGGGAGCTGACCGTCTTCTTCGACGGCGACCCGGGCGTCAACCTCTCGGGGCTCGAGATGGTGTCGCCCAACCGCGTGACCGTGGACCTGCTCGGCAACGTGTGGGTGGCCGAGGCCAACAACTCAGCCGGCATCGACTCGATCCTCAAGCTGAGCGACCTCAACGCCGACGGCGACGCCAACGATGTGGGCGAGGCGGTGCGCTACTACCAGCCGATCACGGCCGGCAGCACCGGCGACTCGATCCCGAACGCGGTCGTGGTGGGGCAGGACGCGCGGCTCTACTACGTCGAGGGCGGCTCGACCGGGTTCGTGCCGAAGGCCGTCTATCGCCTCGACGATGCGGACGGCAGCGGCCTGATCGACCCGCTGACCGAGGTCACGACCTTCTTCACGCCGCCGGCCCAGGCCAACACGCCGTTCTTCTGGTGCTTGGCCCAGGACTCGGCGGGCTACTTCTACACGGCCGACTCGGGCAACGAGCTGATCTGGCGCTTCCGCGACGACAACTCCGACGGCGTCATCGACCCCATGACCGAGGCCAGCATCTGGTGGCAGACGACCAGCAGCCTGATCTGGGACCTGGCCCCGGCGACCGGCGGCGGGCTGTACGTCTGCGAGAGCCAGACCCCGGACCGGATCCTCTTCCTGTTCGACACCAACGGCGACGGCAGCGTGGACCCGCTGACCGAGACGACCGAGGTCTACAGCGACCTCTTGGGCAGCGTCGACATCAAGAACCCGCGCGGCATGGCGCTCGAGCGCAGGCCGACCCTCGAGGTGACCGCCACGGTCGCGGTCGGCGGCACGGTCAACGCGAACACCTACGCCAGCGTCGGCGACTTGATCTTCACCTGGTGGTCCGGTGCCCAGACCGCGCCCCTCGCGCTGGCGCCCTTCGGATTCCTCGAGCTCGCCGCTGGCCCGGGCAGCGGCCTGCTCTACACCGGGATCGTGATGCCTCCCGGCGCACACAGCGCCGCGCTGACCCTGCCGAGTGACCCGACCCTCTCGGGCTTGACCCTGTACACCCAGGGCTTCGTCGGCAAGCCGGATCGCTTCCAGCTGACCAACCTGCAGGCGACGACGGTGCTGTAGCCGGCTCGCACTCGGCGGCGCGGGGGCCTCGCTTCGGCTAGCCCCGCGCCGCTCGGCGCGCGAAGCAGATCAAGGTCAGGCAGCCGAGCTGGCCGAGCAGCATGTCGGCCAGGGTGTCGGTCAGGCCGAGCTGCTCCTTCGCGCCGGCGATGCGGTCGACGAGGAACTCGCCGAACTCCCAGAAGACGGCCGCGGTCGTCCCGAGGCCGAAGACCAGCAGGCTGCGCAGGAGGCCGGTCGAGGTCTGCAGCAGGCCGTACTCCTCGAAGGCGTCCACCGCGCCCCAGGCGAAGTAGGCGATCGCGACGCCACCGGTGAAGTGCATCGGCAGGTCGAGCGGCGGCCAGGCCTCGTAGGCGTTCAGCACGAACGAGGCCAGGAGGTGGAAGCCGAAGACGGCCAGGGGCAGCCAGCCGCGGCGGCGCACGGCGGTGGTGAGGGCGGGGAGCATGGGGTCCCCTCTCATCGACCGGGGCGGGCGTGGACTCGACCCCCATCCCAGGCGGATGTGCTCAGGTGTCGAGTCGCACCGCGTCGGAGATGTCCACGACGGTGGCGCTCTGCAGGTCGATGCCGACGCCGACCGCGAAGAGGGTCAGGCCCGGCGGGATGCCGGGGGCGGGCACGGGCAGGCTGCCGGTGCTGCCGCCGCCGAGGGGGGTCAGGGGCGCAGCGAAGAGCCCGCTGGCGGCCAGGCCGAGGCTGTCGACGAGCAGCGCCGAGACGCCCAGGCCCAGGTCGCGATCGCCCGGGAGGGCGAGCCCGGCGTCCGAGTCCGAGAACAGCACCCAGGCCAGGTCGGCGCCGCCGTCGAAGCCCTCGAAGTCAACGGTCAGTGCGGTCGAGCCGCCGGCCACCCCGCTCACGCCGATCGCCTGGGGGCGCAGGCCGCCGATCCAGGTCGCCTTGGGGCTCGACCAGTCGGCGAAGCTGACCAGGAGGTTCTGGTACAGGTCGTTCCAGGCGAGGAAGCGCCCGGCGACCAGGTTGGGTGCCAGCGGGAGCGTGGGGCCGAAGACCTTGCCGCGGTCGAGGGAGACCTGGGCCTCGAGCTGGCCCGTGGTGCCGACGCCCGCCTGCCAGGTGGCGACCACGCGATCGCGGCCGGGGCCCGCAGCGGTCACGTCGACGCGGCTGAGCGGCCCGGTGTCGAGCACGACACCCGGGGACCAGCTGAGGCCGCCATCGGGAGAGTGCATGGCCACGACGTGGGTCTGGAAGAGCAGGTCGCTGACCGTGCCGATGGCGACCAGCTCGGACGTGCCTGGCGAGATCGCGATGCGCGCCTCAAAGCCTTGGTCGACGAACACTGCGGGCGACGAGATCGTCGATGGGGGGTGGAAGCTGGTGCCGCGGTCGGGGGAGGTGACCAGGCTCGTGTAGCTGTAGCCGAAGTCGCTCGCGAAGCGCTCGATCGCCAGGGCGAGGTGCGCGCCGTCGAGCTCGACGTCGAAGCCGTTGACCTCGTAGGACTCGGGGATCGCGAGCGGCGCCGGGAAGTCGAGGGTCAGGCCGCCGTCGCTCGAGCGCTGGTGGAAGAGCTCGGACTTGCCGAAGGAGACCTCGTCCTCGTAGAGGACGTGCACGTTCGGGCCTTGGGTGAGCACGCGCACCGAGCCGAAGCTGACCGAGCCGGGTGGGGTCAGCTCGAGCCGCGGCAGCCAGGTCGCGCCGCCGTCGTGGGAGGAGTCGAGCACGATCACGTTGTCGATGGACCCGGTCGTGGGGTCGAGGCGGCGCTCGAAGGTGGCGGCGTGCAGGTGGACGGCACCGGCGTGGAGCGTCGCCGCGAAGTCGCGATCGAGGGCGGAGGTGTGCTCGGGCAGGGTGCTGATCGGCAGGGCGAGCTCGGGGCCGAGGACGCCCGTGGTGGTGTCGAGCACGCGCAGGAAGGGGGTCGAGGCGACCATCGGCCAGAGCGGCACCTGGTAGTGGCGGTCGTCGCTCCAGAAGACGTGCACTTCGGTGCCGACGACGGCAGCCGCGCGGGAGGAGATGAAGTCGCTCGTGCCCGGGGCGTCGATGGAGATCGTTGGGCCAAAGGACAGGCCGCGACCGTCCGAGAGGCGTAGGCTGAGGTCCTCGGAGAGGGGCCCGCTGAAGAAGGCGACCGAGACGTCGCCGGCCGAGGTGAGCTGGGGCGGCCCGCCGTTCGACGAGGCTTGGAAGAGCACGGGGTCGCGGGCGTCGGCGAAGGCAATAACCGGGTGCAGGGCGAAGAGGGCAGCGGCGAGGGCGAGTCTCATGACCCTAAGCTACCCCGAAACGCCGAGGCTTGCAGGCGAGGGCGCCCGCCGGGATTTTCCCGGGAAGGCCTGTCACCACCGGCCTCCCCGGCCGTCCATACCGATGCTCCCCCCAATTATCCCCTGGGTGGGTGGGGGATAGGGAAGGGGGGGGACCGGGGTCTACTTCTTCGCCTGCTCCTCGGCCCGCATCCAGCTCCCCAGGGACCCCAGGCGCGCCTCCAGCTGCTCGACCGCGCTGCGCAGGCGCTCG
Organism: Planctomycetota bacterium; assembly: GCA_029212845.1. Lineage (GTDB taxonomy): Bacteria > Planctomycetota > UBA1135 > UBA1135 > JARGPD01. The sequence continues at coordinate 22,620 of JARGPD010000021.1, read as the reverse complement.
GCGTGGATCGCCTCCGCCTGCTCCAAGAGCTGCCAGGCGACCGCGTCGTCCACGCCATCGAACAGCGCCGCGAGGGTGTCCCACTCGGCGCCGTGCTCCTCGATCAGGGACGCCGCGAGCTCATTCGGGCTGTGCCACTCGCCGTCCCCGTCGACGTCGAAGAAGATCGGGTTGGTCGCCGCCAGGGTGTAGTCGTTGATCTGCGGCCAGGCCTTGCTGCCCACGCCGTCGCCCTCGACCACGGCGACCATGTAGAAGTCGTGCCAGGGCCAGTCCAGGTCGAAGCTCGGGCGCACGATCGCACCGAAGGCGCGGCCGGGGTCCTCGTCCTCGAGCTCATAGACCGCCAGCTCGCGGCCATTGGCCAGGAGCCGCAGCCGACGCGGCGTGACCCAGCTCGGGGCGCGCACGTGCAGCTCGGTCTGGCACGGTCGCAGCTGCTCGCCCATCACCGAGCCGCCGCCGTCGGCCTCGGGCAGGCGCGCGTCGACGAAGATGCCCATCGAGATCGAGCTGTGCCCGTTGGCGATCGCATGGGCCGCGGCGTCGACGTCGATCGCCGTGGGCTCGTCGGTGTTCGAGGCCACGTAGGTGCGGCCCTGGCCGACCACGCCGCCGACGGTGTGGGAGTCGGACGAGCCGACCGCGAACAGGCGCTCGCCCCGATTGAGCAGGGCGAACCAGTCCCGGAACAGCAGCATCGGGGTGAGCTCCGACGTCTGGCTGTTGATCAGCTCGAGCGCGTCGAAGGGGCAGGCCCAGTCGCCGACCCAAGCGCCCGTGTCGTGGTCCAGGTCGAGGTGTCCGTGGGGGCTGTCCTCGTGGTTGGGCCAGCGCGGGTGGTTGAGGATCACGACGCCGGCGCCGCGGGCGCGCATGTCGCCCACGATCGCGACCACGTCGGAGACGTCGTGAAGCGGGACCGGGTCCTTGGGGTCCAGGGGGAAGCCGTTGAAGTGTCCGACCGGCGTCGAGACCTCGTTGCCGACCGCCGGCGTGAACCAGTCGTTCAGGCCCATGGCGTCCTGGGTCGGCGCGTAGTCGGTGTTGTGGTTGTGGTCGGTGGCGATGGCCAGCTCGACGCCCTCGCCGGCCAGGGTCACGAGGCGCTCCTCGACGGACGAGTCGCCATGGCCCGAGTGGGTCAGGGTGTGGATGTGGGTGTCGGCAGCGACGAAGCCGGTCGTGTCGACCTCGCGCGCTAGCTGGAAGCTGGCGCCGGCGCCAGCGTCAGGCCCTACGCCGACGACCACCACGCCCATGCTCCACTCGGTCCCGCGCGTGGCGTGCACCTTGTACTGGCCCGGCGGCACCTCGACGGTCGCCTCGCCGTCGGCCGTGTAGACCACACCCGGCCGCACGGCGGTCAGCTCGCGCTCGGCGTAGTACAGCTGCACGAGCTCGTCGTCCATGTCGGTGACCGTGATGCGCGCCGGCAGGGGCTGCCCCGCGCTGTCGGTCACGCGCACCACCAGGGGCTGCAGGTGGTGCAGCTCGCGGTAGCCCGCGCGGTGGTAGGAGAGGTCGCCGAAGGTGATGTCGTCGGTCGGCGTCTCGCCCCAGAGCACCAGGCGGTTCGTGCCGTCGACCCGGGGCGCCGGCGGGATGGGGTAGACGGGCACGGCGAGCGCGGCCGCCCCGTCGAGCGGACCCCGCGCG
>JARGPD010000021.1:0-20951 GCA_029212845.1 Planctomycetota bacterium | reverse complement strand
TGGGGCCGTCCACCGGGGCGGCGGGGGGTTGGGGGTCTCCGTCCCCGGCGCGCGCGCCCCCCAGGTCGCGCGCACGGCCCCCGACGCCGTTCAGCTCGAGGTGCCAGACGTTGTTCACGTGGCGCTGCTGGCACAGGAGCAGGCCCTCGCCGACCAGGGCGCGGGCCTCGAACTCCAGCTCGATGCGCTGGCCGTCGGGGGCGGCGGGGCCCTCGGGCCACTCGGGCGTCTCGTTGTCGCCGAGGTGCCAGATCCGCTCGGTGATCGGGATCGGCTCGGGCGGCGCGGTGTCCTGGGTGGTGGGGAGGGCGAGGGCAAGCAGCAGCGGGAGGAGCGTGGTCATCGCCCCACGATAGTGCGCTGGGTGCCCGCAGGGGAGACCGGAGCCCTGTTCGGGATTCGCGCTTTTGGGGAAGCGCGGCAGAATCCCGGACGTCCAAGCAGCCCGCGCCGCCGCCCAGGGTTTACCTTGGGCGGCCGCGCTCGGTAGCCGGACCATGTCGAACACCCCACAGCGAATCCTCGTCACCGGCGGCGCCGGCTTTGTCGGCAGCCACCTGGTGGATCGCCTCGTGGCGGACGGCCGGCGGGTCGTGGTGCTCGACGACCTCTCCAGCGGCCGGCCCGACAACCTGGCGACCCATGTCGGCCAGGGCACGGTGACCTTCGTCGAGGGGGACGCCGGGGACCGCGCCCTCGTCGAGCGCCTGGCCGCCGACGTCGACGCCATCGCCCACCTGGCCGCTTCGGTCGGCGTGCGCCAGGTCGTCGAGGCCCCCGGACGCACCCTGCGCAACAACCTCATCAGCACCCTGGCCGTGGTCGACGCGGCGGCCGCCCTAGGGCGTCCGCTGCTGATCGCCTCGACCTCCGAGGTCTACGGCAAGTCCGACGCCCTGCCCTTCACCGAGGGCGGCGACCTCGTGCTCGGCGCGACGGCCCGCTCGCGCTGGAGCTACGCCGCCGCCAAGGCGACCGGCGAGTGGCTGGCCCTCGCGGCGGCCGAGGAGCACGGCCTGCCGGTCTGTGTCGCGCGGCTCTTCAACACCGTCGGCCCGCGCCAGCGCGGGCGCTACGGGATGGTGCTGCCGCGCTTCGTGGCGGCCGCCCTCGCCGGCGCGCCGCTCGAGGTCCACGGCGACGGCACCCAGACGCGCTGCTTCGCCCACGTGGCCGACGTGACCCGCGCCCTCGCGGCCTTGATCGACGGCAACCGGGAGGGCGGGGCGGCGGCCGGCCGCGTCTTCAACGTGGGGACCGACGAGGAGGTCTCGATCCTCGAGCTCGCCCAGCGTGTGGTCGCGGCCGCAGGCTCGTCGTCCGAGCTGCGGCTGGTGCCCTACGGCCAGGCCTTCGGCAGCGGGTTCGAGGACATGACGCGCCGGGTGCCGAGCCTCGACGCCCTCGAAGCTGCGGTCGGCTTCCGCCCGCGGACGAGCCTCGACGAGATCATCGCCGAGCTCCTGCAGCTCGTCGCCGCGGCCTCCTGAGGCAAAGATCCTCCGGGTCGAGCGTCACCGTGGCGCGGTCCGAGCGTCCTCCCTGGCACGGGACCCCACTCCGGGGGACCGCTCCAAACCACGAAGAGGACCCACCATGACTCCACCCCTCAACGGTCTCGACACGACCACCAACGTGCCCCTGAGCGGGGCTCCCGGCCAGCCGATCCACGTCGACTTCAGCCAGGTCGACGACGTCGAGTCCTTCGTCAACCTGCCTGAAGGCCGCTACCGCTGCCGCATCGCCGAGGTGCGCGAGGGCGAGACTCGTAAGGGGGCGCTGCGCTGGGCCGTGCGCCTCGAGGTGGTCGAGGGTGACCAGGCGGGCCGGACCGCGGCGTGGGATGGACTCGTCTGGAGCGAGCGCGGGCTCGCCAGGGTCAAGCAGGTGCTCGGGGTGCTCGGCTTCGACACCTCGGGCGCGCTCGAGGTGCAGCCCGCTGACCTGCTCGGCCGCGAGGCGATGGTCGAGTTCTTCATCGAGGAGTGGCAGGACCCCACCACCGGCCGCCGGACCGAGCGCCTCGCGGTGCCCTTCCTCGGCTACGAGCCGGTCGAGGAGCCGCCCTCGCCCTTCTAGGGACCCCGCGGCGAAGTCCGGCGCGCTGAGCCCTGGCGCTGGGTGCGCCTGGCACCGAATGGCCGCGGGTGGCGAGGTCGGCCGCAGGCCCTTTCCGGCTAGGATGACGCCCATGACAACCGTCGACTTCGATGCCCTGCTCGAGGCTGCCCATGGGGTGGCCCAGGCGGCCTACAGCCCCTACTCCGAGGTGCGCGTCGGCGCGGCCTTGCTGGACGATGCTGGCGTGGTGCACCTCGGCTGCAACGTCGAGAGCGCGAGCTATGGCGCGACGATCTGCGCCGAGCGCTCGGCCCTGGTCGCGGCGGTGTCCCAGGGCCAGCGCTCGTTCCAGGCCCTGGCGATCTGGGCCAGCCCGAAGGCTCGCCTGATGCCCTGCGGGATCTGCCGCCAGATGCTGGTCGAGTTCGCGCCCGAGCTCGAGCTTGTCGTCGCCAGCAGCGGCGCTGGCCCCGAGCGCTACAACCTGGCCGACCTGCTGCCCGGCGCCGTGCGCCCCGAGCACCTGCGCTAGGTCGGCCTACGAAGCAGGGCCCGGGAGGTCGAACCTCCCGAGCCCCGTCGGTCGTTGGCTGCGACCTGGTCGGCCGCACTCCCGAGCTACTGCACGGCGATCTCGCCGGTCGGCAACTCGGTCAGGGTCTTGCTGTGGATGTGGTTGCGCACGGTCAGGTCCGTGGTGGTCCCGATCGCACCACCCACGGCGAAGGCCACACCGTTGCCATCGGCCATCTCGTAGTCCGCGCACACGACGTGCTGGATGCGCGTGCCGAGGACCGGGTCGATGACGTTCAGGTTCTCGTAGCCGGTCGTCGGGTTGACCGCGACCCAGCCGTAGATCGGGATCTCGTGACCCAGCTCGGTGACCGTCTGGTTCGAGCGGTTGACCACGACCTCGAGCCCGTTCGACCAGAGGGTGCGGATGATCGGCTGGTGGAAGTCGACCGATCCCTGGCGCAGGCCATCGGAGAGGGTCACCCAGGGCTGGCCCGTGCCGCTGTTGCGGTAGTGGATCGCCAGGGGCGTGGCGCCGGCCCACTCGGCCGAGAGCGACTGCATCGTGTAGTACTCCTTCACCCGCTGGGCCTGGGTCAGGTAGTCGACGTCCTGGACGACGGCCGAAGAGGTCAGGAAGTAGCCGTTGTGGCCGTAGGCGATCTGGGTCGCCCGCAGCTTGTCGAGCCCGTCGTCCTGGACCGGCCCGCCGGTGCTGAGGGACGGGTCGAAGAAGCGCGTGTACTGGCCCATGCCGAAGCCGAACATGCGGTCGTGGCAGACGGTCAGCTCGTAGTCGACGATCACGGGAGCGGTCTCGCCGAAGTAGAAGACGCCCGCCGCCGGGTCCGCGGTCGAGAGGGTCCGGTAGGTCCCGTCGAGGTAGCCGGCGTACAGCGAGTCGTAGCGTGACTCGAAGTTGAGGAACGAGCCCTCGCCGACGACCGGCCCGCCACTGCGCAGGCTGCCCTGGCGGAAGAGGTCCTTGTAGGAGGCGATCGCGCTGCCGATGGTGCGGTCCGACGGCGAGGTCGGGTCCTGGCTGATCACGCCGCCGACGTTGAGCCCGGCGGCCGTCACGATCAGGTCCGGGGCCGTGATCGTCATCACGTCGAAGTAGGACGCGTTGACGCCGTAGTCGTCGACCATGACCTTGGACTCGCGCTCGAGCTGCACGTGGGCGCGCTTGGGAGCGAGCACGCGCGTGTTGTAGAGCGGCGAGCCGGGCACGCCGGTCTCCTCGTTGATGTTGTAGCCGAGGCGGTAGTTGCCGTCGCCGTCCTTGACCGCGGACTCGAAGAAGTTCTCGCTGCCCGGTGTCTCCGAGTAGTGCACGTTGTCGTCCTTGCCCTGGGCCTGGTCGAGGCTGAAGAAGTCGGTGTACAGGGCGACCTTCCAGCCCAGGCCGAGGGCCGTGGTGATGACCGAGCGGAAGTCCGACTCGAGGCCGCCATCGGGGTCCGGCGGGCTGTGCATCGGGGCGCGCCGGTTGGTGTCCTGGTTCATCCAGTGGAACTTGAACAGGTAGACCTCGTCGAACATCCAGGTCTGCATGCGGCCGAGGTTGGCGAGGTCGTCGGCGTAGGCCTGGTTGCCCTGGGCCTCGCGGGCCAGGGTCACGCCGACCTTGCCGGCGAGGTCGGCCACGTGGGGCGAGGTCGGGGCCGTGGACTCGACGAACAGGTCTTCGATGTCCTTGGAGACGATCGTCCAGCCAGCCTCGCTGATCGGCAGGACCGTGAAGTCGGTCTGGCGCGAGTAGCTCATCACCTCGGTGTAGCGCGCGCCGCCGGGCGTGACGCCCCACTGGGCGGGCGAGTGGATCGCCGCGTTCGAGCGGAAGAGGTCGACGAAGGTGGTGTGGAACCAGCCGTCATCGAGCAGCGTCACGCCGATCTGGTCCATGTACGGGATGCGCTTGGGCTCGAGGGTGCCGAAGGTGCTGCCGTCGGCCTTGGCGAAGCCGCCGAGGTTGAAGGCGAAGAAGTTGTCGGCGCCGCCGGACTCGGGCTCGACCGCCTGGACGGAGACCTGGACGCCGCGGCCTTCGAGGGTGAACTCGTGGCGCCGCTTGCGCGTGATCGTGCCCGGTCCCGAGAACTTGGGCAGGACGTCGGTCCAGTCCATCCAGACCGTGTTGCCGCTGATCCCGTGGCCGGTCAGGGTGTGGGTGCCGAGCAGCTGGAAGGCCGGCGGCGGGTAGATCGCCTGGCCGAAGCCCTGGGCGTAGTAGACGCCGCCGTCGTCGAGCACCTTGATCCCGCTGGTGAGCTCGGTCATCGACAGGGTGCCCATCGAGAGGTCCTGGTCGTTCAGGTCGAGCACGTAGTCGGTGACCACCCCGCCGAGGGTGTGGCGCAGGTGGTAGGTCTGGTTCGGGGCGTCGAAGAAGACGCTCTCCTGGCCACCGAGGGTGGAGCCGCGCGGGATCGTCCGGTCGGTGAAGGTCGGCGCCGGGGGCAAGAGCGAGACCGTGACCGGGCCCGACGCATACAGCGGGGCGCCGGGCTGGTTCAGGTCGATGGCGGCCGTCTGGGTCGGGATGTCGACGGCCAGCATGCCCGGGCTGGCGGCCAGCACGCCGGGCAGCTCGAGGGTCGGCGGGAAGGTGATCACCGAGAGGCCGATCGGGTTGAGCCAGAGGTCGGCGCTCGGGCCGAGCGGGACGGGGCTGCTGAGGAGCCCCGAGGAGACGGCCAGATAGACCAACCAACCAGAGGATGCGGCCTGGCTGGCGGCGTGGTCCAGGCCCGGCAGGCTGGCCTCGAGCACGAAGGGATCGCTGGCGTGGAACTCGATCCGGTCTCCGCCTCCGGAGATCGGCCCGTTGGGGTGGTAGCTAGGGACGAGGTCGTGGCTCTGGGCGCTTGCGGAAAGGGCCAGGGCCACCAGAACGGAAGCGGTCGCGGTGGTACGGATCACGATGGGGGGGGCTTGGAGAGGAGCGGACGGCTCCCTAGGACCGGGCCTTGGGGGCACGGGTTCCATGGGGATGCCCGATCCTCCCCTACTTTGGAGATATCGGGGATTCCAAGCTGGTTACCTCGCGGTCAGTCCCATTCGTGGCACGCCCACGGGGCGGTGCTGGGCCTCGCCAGGCCTATGATGGGCCCCCCATGGCGACCAAGAAGGACACCCAGCGGGCCGCGCAGCTGCGCGCCGACCTCGAGCGCTACGCGCGCCGCTACTACAACGACGGCAGGAGCGAGGTCTCCGACGCGGACTACGACGCCCAGTTTCGTGAGCTCCAGCAGCTCGAGGCGCGCCATCCGGAGCTCGCGACCCCGGACAGCCCGACCCAGCGCGTGGGGGCCGCCCTCGCCGAGGGTCAGGGCTTCGAGAAGGTCGCCCACGAGGTGCCGATGCTGTCGATCGACAGCCTGTTCGGCGACGCGGAGGTGGTCGATTTCGAGGAGCGCATCCTGCGCTTCCTCGGCCTCGAGAGCGGGGACGAGCTGTGGTGGTCGGTCGAGCCCAAGTTCGACGGGGTCTCGGCCTCGTTGACCTACGCGGACGGCGTGCTGCCCCGCGCCCTGACCCGCGGCGACGGCTCCATGGGCGAGGACGTGACCGCCAACCTGCGCACCGTGCGCAACCTGCCCCTGCGCCTCGACGAGACGCAGCGGCCGGCGCCGGCCCTGCTCGAGGTGCGCGGCGAGGTGCTCATCCGCCGCGATCGCTTCGACGCCTTCAACGCCCAGCGCGAGGCCGCCGGCGAGACGATCCTCGCCAACCCGCGCAACGCCACCGCCGGCGCGATCCGCCGCAACGACCCCAGCGAGGTCACCCGCTACCCGCTCGAGTTCCACCTGTACGACGCCACCCGCCTCGAGCTCGAGCGCGGCGTCGACGCCCGCAGGACCCTCGTCGAGCGCAGCGGCGGCGCGCGCTACACCGACCTGGTCCAGGCCTGCGTGGCCTGGGGCCTGCCCGACTCGGGCCACTCGCGCCGCGTCCAGGGCCTGGCGGCCGCGATCGCCTACCACGACGAGATCGAGGCGCGGCGCTGGGAGATCCCCTTCGACATGGACGGCGTCGTGGCCAAGCTGGACGACCTGGCCCTGCGCGAGCGCCTCGGCCGCACCTCCCGGGCGATGCGCTGGCAGTACGCGCACAAGTTCGCGCCGGTCGAGGCGGTCACGACCCTGCGGGCGATCGAGGTCATGGTCGGCGTCGGCGGCCGGCTGACCCCGCGCGCGCACCTCGACCCGGTCGAGGTCGGCGGCGTGACCGTGCGGCACACGACCCTGCACAACGCCGACCACGTGGCGGCGCTCGGCCTCGCGATCGGCGACCGGGTCAGCCTGCACCGTGCGGGTGACGTGATCCCCCAGGTGACGGGCGTGAGCCTAGCTGCCGTGGGGGACGAGCCCGCGGACTGGGCGGCGGGGGTGCCGGCCTCGCTCTTGGTCGGCGCCGCGCCCGAGCCCGAGCAGGACGGCAGCGAGCTCGGCAGCACCCGGGACGCGGCCGCCGAGGATTCTGGGCCAGGGCTCGGTGGCAGCCGGTCGGGCAAGGAGTCGAAGGGGGCCACGCCGGACCCAGGTGCCGAGCCGGAGGTGCGCGCCGGCGTGACCTGGCGCTGGCGCTCGCGCTTCGAGATGCCGAGCGTCTGCCCCTCCTGCGGCACCGCCGTCGTCGCCAGCGGCAAGTACTACCACTGCCCGAACGGCCTCTCGTGCCGGCCCCAGCTGGTCGGCCGCGTCAAGCTGCTGGCCGGCCGCGGCGGCTTCGAGATCGACCGCATCGGGCCCAAGCTGATCGACCAGATCGCCGAGGCCGGCCTGATGCACACGCCGGCCGACCTCTTCCACCTGGACAAGCAGCGCCTGGTCGAGCTCGAGCGCTGGGGCCAGAAGAGCGTCGACAACCTCTTCGCCCAGATCGAGGAGCGCCGGCGGGTGCCTTTCGATCGCTTCCTGGTCGCCCTCGGGATTCCCGAGGTCGGGCCGGCGACGGCCAAGCTCCTGGCCCAGCGCTTCGCGACCTACGAGGCGCTGCTGGAGGTGGTGCTGCAGGACGCGGACAAGCCGCTCTTGGCCGAGGCCACCGAAGGGGAGCTTGGCGACGGAGCGACGGGGCCAGCTGTCGGGTCGGGCGCCGCTGGGGATGCGGCCGATGCGGAGGTCGCGGGCGCTGGTGTGGGCCAAGCGGACCTGTTCGCCGATCGGTTCGATGGCCCGGAGGCCGAGTCGGGGGTGGGTGAGCCCAGGCTTCCAGGCGCTGCCGACGAGCTCGACGCCGCGCCAGCTGCCAAGCAGCCGGGCGGAGGGGCGGCGGACGCCGATGCTGCTGCCAGCGAACCTAGGGCAGCGGACGAAGCCCCGGAGAGGAAGCCCGCGAAGAAGCCGCGCAAGAAGAAGCCCGAGCCGCATCCGGCGGTGGCCTCCTTGATCGAGCTCGACGGCATCGGCGTCGAGATGGCGACCGAGATCATCGGCTTCTTCCGTCGCCCCGAGATGCGCGCCATGGTCGAGCGCATGTTCGCCGGTGGTGTCGAACCCCAGGCCCTCGCGGCCCCGACCGCGGGCAGCTTCTCGGGCAAGACCGTCGTCCTGACCGGCAGCCTCGAGCAGCTGACCCGCGCCGAGGCCAAGCGCCGCATCGAGTCCTTGGGGGGCCGCGTCGCGAGCTCGATCAGCAAGCGCACGGACCTGCTCGTCGCCGGCGCCAAGGCCGGCTCGAAGCTGAAGAAGGCGGAAGAGCTCGGCGTCGAGACCATCGACGAGGCCCGCTTCCTCGAGCTGACCAGCGACTGAAGCCGCCGGCCCCCAGTGCCCCGCTCAGCCTCCCGCTCAGCCCCCTAAGCCCGAATCGCCCCAAGTCCCGCGCCTCCTCCCGAGAAGCCACCCCCAACCCCACCCTCGACGGACCAGACCGACGACCCGGAGTCGCCACCTCGGCGAAGGCCCCGCGCCTCCGCTAGGTGCTCCCCCGGGCATCGGTCATCCCTTGGTTCCGCCGAGCTGCCGCCGCCGGCAGCTCGGGTGAGGCCTCCGCCAATGCCGCGGTGACTGGTTCGACTTGGCGCTCGTGCCAGCGTCGACACCCGCCAGGGCCGACACCCGCCAAAGCCGACGCCCGCCAGCGCAGGGCTCAGCTAGCGCCGATCTCGGCTGGTTCGACTTCGGGCGGAGGGGCTAGCAGCGCGAGGAACAGGGCGGCCGAGATGCCGGCTGCGCCGAACAGCATGCACATGACCATGATCTGGTAGCGCGCGGCCAAGAGCGGGTCCGCGCCGGCGAGGATCTGGCCGGTCATCATGCCGGGCAGCTGCACCAGGCCGACGGCGAAGAGCGAGTTGGTGATCGGGATCAGGGCCGCGCGCATCGCGATCCGGCGCGCGCCGACGTAGGGCTCGCCGCGACTCATCTCCGATCCAAGGCGCTCGCCGGCGAGGCTGACCGAGTTCATCGCAGCGGCGAAGATCATCCCGGCCAGGGAGATCACGGTGCGCGGCTGGAACCAGGGCTCGAGGTCGAGCACCGCGAAGACGACCGTTGCCAAGGCGATGCCGCCACCCACGCCGATCGCGAGCAGCGCGCGCGGCAAGAGCTCTGCGACCGGCCGGTCCTGGTTGCGGAGGGCGATCCAGCTCGATGCCCCGATCATCACCAGCAGCACACCGAAGACGGGCAGGGGGCTCTGGGTCTCGAACAGCGAGATCAACACGTAGCCGATCAACAAGAGCTGCACGAGCATCCGCGCGAGCCCGTAGAGGGCGTTGCGCGCGTCGAGATGCCAGGCCCGCAGCACGAGCAGCACCGCGATGGCCGGCAGCAGCCCCAGGGCGAGCCGTGGCAGGCTGAGCGTCGGCAGCGCGGTCTGGGCCAGGATCAAGAGGCTGGTCGTGGGCATCGTGTCGGTGGGCGCTCCCGCGCGCCAGTCAGCCGGGCTTGTCGGCGGTGAAGATCAGGCGGTTGCCGCTAGGGTCGGTGATCGTCATGTCGCGCGTGCCCCAGGGCTGGTCCTCGATGCCGGGGTTCGCGCCCTGGTAGTCCTTGGCGCTGACCTCTCGGTGCAAGGCGTCGAGGTCGGGCACCTCGATGCGCAGGCCCGCGCCGGGGCTGCAGTCGCCGTGGTGCTCGGAGAGGTGCAGCACGCAGCCCCCCCGCGAGACCTGCATGTAGAGCGGCATGTTCGGGGCGAAGCGATGCTCCCAGTCGACGCGGAAGCCGAGGAAGTCCAGGTAGAAGGCGCGCGCCTTGGCCTCGTCGAACGAGCGCAGGATCGGGACCGGGGCCGCGAAGCCGGGGGCCGTCACCGGCCTAGCTCCACCACACGCCGGGCGAGTAGTCGGCGAAGTACCACCGGTGCCCCTCCAGGTCGGCGACCAAGTAGCCGCGCGCGCCGTACTCCTCATCCGTAAGCTCCCGCACGATCTCGGCACCCGCGGCCTTGGCGCGCGCGAAGTGGGCGTCCGGGTCGTCGATGCGTACCGAGAGGCTGTATCCGGCACCGGGGCCGAGGGCCACGCGGCCCTCGTCGGGCCTGGGCGAGCTGACCATCACGACGCCCTCGCCGAGCTGCAGCTCCGAGTGCCGCACGCCGCCGTTGTCGTCCGGGACCAGCAGGCGCTGCTCGAAGCCAAAGACCTCGCACAGCCAGGCGATGGCCGCGTGGGCATCGGCGTAGGTCAGGCAGGGATAGATGTTCGAAGGCAAGCGCTCGGTCATGGGATGCTCCAGGGTTGGCCCGAGGATACGGGCGCGCGGCTGGGCGTGCTACGAGGAGTCCGTGCCGAGGCGCGCGGGGCTGCCTACTGGCCGAGCCAGCGGAAGGCCCGCTCCAGCTCGGCCCGGCCACCGGTCTCGATGTTGCGGCCGTGGGCGATCAGCACCCGGTCGAAGTCCCACGCGAGGAGCTTGGCCAGCGAGGCCCGCGCCGCGTCCCGGCTCCGGAAGGTCAGGCGGACCTCGGGGGGCACGCCGCCCGGGGCAGCGATGCCGAGCCAGCGCTTCAGCGTGCGCCAGACGGGGCCGTCGGCCCCGGGCTCGTGGGCTTGGATCAGGTCGGTCAGGATCAAGGTGCGCGAGGCGCGGTGGAGGAACACGACCTCGTCGAGGTAGGCGTGGCCCCCGAAGGTGTGCAGGGGCAGCTCGGGCTCGAAGGGCGGCGGCTCGTCGTCGAGCAGGGGCTCGCCGTCGCGCAGATCCGGGGCGCGCTTCGCAGCATCGCGCGAGCACCAGACCCGCGCGTCGGGCAGGGCCGCACGCCAGGCGGTGACCCGGTGGGCGTGCAGCTTGTTGGGCGCGACGAGGTGGCGGGGCTCGCCCACCTCGCGGAGGGCGGCCAGGCGCTCGGCGCTGAAGGCGACGGGGGAGTGCAGCCAGAGCGTGCCGTCCGCGAGGCGGACCACGACCATGCGCGTCTCGAAGGGGATGCCCAAGAAGCGCAGGCCCTCGCCGGGCATCAGGAAGAGCCCGGCGGGCTCGTCGATGGGGACTAGGGTGGGCGCGCTCATCGCGCGCCGAGTCTAGCGCCGGGCCGTCGGAAACGCCCTCTCCGGCTCACGCCCCCCGGCGGGTCCCGTAGCTAAGGTCGATCGAGTACCCTGTGCGCGCCATGATCCCCGACGAATCCGAACCCAAGCAGCAGCCCCAGACCGACGCCGTTCCGGCCGAGGAGGCCGCCACCCAGCGCCTCCGCGAGGAGCTCGAGAGCGAGCCCCCGCCGGAGGACTTCCTGGTCACCGATGAGGTCAAGCAGCTCGTCGACGCCGCCCAGGAGGGCGACGCCGCCGCGCTCAACGAGCTCTTCGAGCGCTACCACGGCACGATGGTCGAGTACGCCCGCCGCCAGCTCGGCACCCGCCTGCGCTGGAAGGAGGATCCCGACGACCTGGCCCAGACGACCTTCCGCGAGGCCACCCGGGACTTCCAGGGCTACGTCTACCGCGGTGAAGGCAGCTTCCTGCGCTGGCTCAGCCGCATCCTGCAGAACAAGGTGCGCGACAAGGCCGAGTTCTACGCCGCGGGCAAGCGCGACATGACCCGCGAGCGCCCGCTCGAGGCGCGCGCCCCGGGCTCCGACGACGACGGACCGACCTTCGAGGCACCCGCCGACGACCTCTCGATCACCCGCCAGGTCCAGCGCTCGGAGGAGTACGACATCCTCCGCGAGGCGATCGCCGAGCTCAAGCCCGACCACCGCCAGGCGATCACCCTGGTCGTCTTCCAGGGCATGACCCTGCGCGAGGCCGGCGAGAAGATGGGCGGCCGCACCGAGGACGCCGTGCGCATGATGCTGCGCCGCGCCGAGAAGGCGCTCGCCGACCTGACGCGCACGCGCCTCGAAGAGCTCGAGGACGAGTAGCGCCAGCCTAGGCGAGGATGCCCTCGATCACGTCGCCGTGCACGTCGGTCAGGCGCACGTCGCGGCTGTCGAAGCGGTAGGTCAGCCGGTGGTGGTCGACGCCGCACAGGTGCAGCATCGTGGCGTGCAGGTCGTGGATGTCGCGCACGTCCTCGACGGCGTAGTAGCCGTAGTCGTCGGTCGCGCCGATGGCGCGTCCGCCGGCGACACCCGCGCCCGCGAACCAGACGGTGAAGCCGAAGGGGTTGTGGTCGCGTCCATCGGTGCCCTGGGCCATCGGCGTGCGCCCGAACTCGGTCAGGAACACGACCAGGGTCTCGTCGAGCAGCCCCGTCGCGGCGAGGTCCTGCAGCAGCGCCGCGATCGGCCGGTCGACCGCGCGCGCGTTGTCGGCGTGCCCGGCGCGTAGGTTCGAGTGCTGGTCCCAGCGGTCGTGGCCGGTGTCCGGGCAGGTCAGCTGCACGAAGCGCACGCCGCGCTCGACGAGCCGTCGTGCGAGCAGGCACTGGCGCGCGTAGGTGCGCTCGTGCTCGTAGTCGGAGTCGAGGCCATAGAGCTCGCGCACGGCAGCCGACTCGCCCGACAGGTCGGCCACGTCGGGGACCGCGACCTGCATGCGGAAGGCACGCTCCTGGTTGGCGATCGCGGCGTCGACGGCGGGGTCCTTCGCGAGCGGCCCGAGCCGGTCGAGCTGCCGCACGAGGTCCAGCTGCCGCCGCTGGCGCGCCTCCCCGCGCGCGGGCGCCAGGTTCGCGAGCAGCTCGCCCTGGGCGCGCAGCACGGACGCCTGGTGCTCGGCCGGAAGGAAGCCCGAGCCGAAGTTGTCCAGGCCACCCGGCGGCGTCAGCCCGCCGTTGAGCACCACGTAGCTGGGCAGGTCCTGGCTCTCCGAGCCCAGGCCGTAGCTCCACCAGGCGCCCATGCTCGGCCGCCCCTGGAAGGGCAGGCCCGTGTGCAAGAGGTAGTTCGCGAAGGTGTGCTCGCTGAACTCACTGGTCATCGAGCGCACGATCGCGAGCCGGTCGACCTGTTCGCGGAGGTGCGGGAAGAGGTCGCTGACCGGGATGCCCGACTGGCCGCCGGGACGGAACTCCCAGGGCGAGCGCAGCACGCTGCCGACGTCTGCGAACTGCGTCTTGGGCACGTCGATGCCGATCGGCTGGCCGTGCTCCTTGTCGAGCCGCGGCTTGGGGTCGAAGCTGTCGAGGTGCGACACGCCGCCGTCCATGTAGAGCGCGATCACGTTCTTGGCGACGCGCTTGGGCCCGCGTGCCTTCGGGCTGCCGATGAGCGGCGTCCCACGCAGGACGCCGGCCGTTGCGCGGGTGCCGTCGAGCGCGGTGCGCCCGCGCCTGAGCGCGCGCGCGTCTCCAGAGAGCATGTGGAAGGCCAAGGCCCCGAAGCCCATGGCCGAGCCGCCGAGCAGCGCGCGGCGCGAGAGACGGCGCAGCAGCGCGGCGTGTTCTTCAGGGCACATGGACGAACTCCTTGAGCTGGAAGATGGCGTGGCAGAGATCGGTCCAAGTGTCGAGGCGGTGTTCGCTGGTCCCGTTGGCGTCGCCCTCCGGGGAGAGGGCGGCGGCTGAGTCCAAGAAGGCGAGCGCGCCGTCGAGCTCGGCCTGACTCGGCGACCTGCCGAGCGCCGTGCGCCAGAGCAGCTCGATGCGCCCGCGGTCCGTGTTGGCATCGGCGGCGAGGCGCTTGCGCTCGAGCTCGTTGTCGTTGGACGCCTTGCCGTTGGGCATGTCGGCGTCCGCTCGCTCCGCGCCGAGCAAGCGCGCGGCCCAGCGCTCGGCCTCTTGCACCACGAACGCATCGTTCATCAGCGCGAGCGACTGGGCGGGCACGTTGGACGACGAGCGCCGGCCGATCGTCGTGCCGGGCTGGGGGAAGTCCCAGACCAGCTGGAAGGGTGGCAGGAAGTTGCGCCGCACGGCGAGGTAGAGCGAGCGCCGGCCCGCGCCGTCGACGGGGCCGGACTCGGCCGGCCGACCGCGGCCGCTCATGGCCTCGGTCAAGAACACCGGGACGGGCGGGCCGCCGAGGGTGACGTCGAGGCTGCCGCTAGCGGCCAGCACCGCGTCGCGCACGGCCTCGGCGTCGAGGCGCTTGGGAGCACGGCGACCATACAGGGCGTCGAGGCGAGGCGTCAGCGCGCGCGTCGTCGCAGCGGGCGCGTCCGGTGAGCGCGGCGGGTCCTGGGAGTCAGGCGCTCCACCGCTGAGTCCGTAGACCCGGCTGAGCACGATCGTGCGCACGAGGGACTTCAGCGACCAGTCGGCTTCGACCAGCTCGCAGCTGAGCGCATCGAGCAGCTCGGGGTGTGACGGAAAGGCCGCCAACGTGCCCAGGTTGTCGGGCGTCGGAACCAGACCGCGACCCATCAGGTGCATCCAGACGCGGTTCGCGAAGGTGCGCGCCACGAGCGGTCCGGTGTGCTCGAGCATCGACTCGGCCAGCTGCAGGCGACCGCTGGTCGGCAGGCCCGCAGCGGTCGACCTTGGCGCGAGCTCGCCCGGGTCGCGAAAGCGCTCGAGGAAGGCCCGCGGCGCGACCTCGCCGGGGCTCGAGGACTGGCCGCGCACGAGCACCCTTTGGTCGACCGGGCTGCCGTCGAGCAGGGCCGGCGCCGTGCGCGAGGTGCGCGGGACCTGGGCGGCGAGCTCGGTGCGGAGCTCGGCGTAGGCGCGCTCGGCGGAGGTGGGGTGCTTCGTCGGTGGAGCGAGCTCGGGGTGCTGGGCCAAGAGCTCGTCGAGGCCACCGCGGGGCTCGGAGAATGGCGGGGCGCTACCCTGGGCGACCGCTGCGATGCCGACCCACGCATCGGCGCCATCGGGCGAGAGCTCGACGTGCGCTCGCAGGCCGGTGTAGGCGGCCATGGCGCCGTGCTCGACCCAGCGCCACTCGTCCTCGGTGTCGAAGCGCAGGCGGGTCTCGACGTGCAGCGGGCCGTGCAGGGTGCGGTGCCCTTCGACCGGCGCGAAGGCCACGCCTCGGCCGCGCACGAGCAGCCACAGGCTGCCCTCGCCCAGGGTCCAGGTCGGCGTGCGGAGGGTCCGGCCGGCGCCGTCCCAGTCGACCTGGGTGCTCTCGGGCTCGGTGGCGTCCGCGCGGCTCAGCCCGAGCCAGGCGGGGTCGAGCCCGACCGCGCCGAGCCCGTCGGGCAGCGGCGTCGGCACGTCGCGCCAGCCTGGGCTGTTCGGCGCGAAGGCGGCGACGGGGCCGGGCGTGCCTCCCGGCGAGCCGCTCGCCGGGTCCATGCCCGGACCGCTGCCGACCACCCCGGTCAGCCAGGCGCCATTGGCGGGGCGCTCGGTGAAGGCCACGCCGTTCTGCCAGAAGGGGTCGCGCTCGGCCAGCCAGAGCAGGGCCGCGTCCGGGTCGGGCTCCGGGGCCACGCGAGCGCCCGCAGCTGCGGTCGCGTCGAGGTGCGCGCGCCAGGCCAGCACCAGGGCCGCGTCGGCCCGCGAGCCCTCGGCCAGCTCGGCGGCCAGGGCGTGCAGCTCGGGTCCTTCCACCGGATGCTCGAGGCGCACCGCGTCGCAGCCGATGTGTCCCCAGCCACCGGTGTGCTGGTCGAGCAGCTCGAGCCGCGCTTCTCGACCGAGCAGGTCGGTCACGTCCCACTCGACCGGGCCCAGCTCGCCCGCATCGCGACCGGTGGCGCTGCGCACCACGTCGCCGTCGACGACCAGCCGCACCTCGGTCTGGCCGGCGTGGCTGCCGCCGCCGATGAGGAAGCTCAGGCGCTCGCGATCCAGGGTGAAGGCCGGCGACAGGGCGCGGCCGACCAGGGCGTCCGAGGCGGGCGAGTCGGCGGCTACGCGGCCGTCGTGGGAGTTGACGAAGCCGGTGCCCTCGCAGGCGGGGTCGACGAACCAGCCGGGCATGGTCGCGCGGGTCATCGGCCCAGCCCCGAAGGCCGTGCCCTCGACCTGCCAGCCGAGCTCGGCCCAGGTCGGGGGCGTCCCAGTGGCGTCCGGCTCGAAGTCGAACAGGCGCCGCTCGGCCCGGGCCTCGGCGACGCGCGCGTCGAGCTCGCGCGCCAGGCCGCGGGCTTCGGTGGCGCGCATCGAGGCGTGGGACGAGCGCCGGCGCAGGTCGCGCAGGGCCGTGGCTCCGTGGCTGGCCTCGACCGCGTCGAGCTCGGCGCGCAGCTGCTCTTCGAGCGGCAGGGTCTCGAAGCGCACCTGCCGGTAGCTCGCGCTCTGTACGTAGCCGGCCAGGGCGTAGTAGTCCTTGGTCGGGATCGGGTCGAACTTGTGGTCGTGGCAGCGCGCGCAGGCGAGGGTCAGGCCGAGGAAAGTCTTGCCGAAGACGTCGAGCTGGTTGGCCGTGCGGTCGGCGCGGTCGATCTCGAGGTCGACCGGCGCGTGGGCGGACTCGCCGAGGTGCCAGAAGCCGGTGCCGAGCACGCTCTCGTTCCAGCCCTCGGTCGAGAGGCGCGCGGGCTCGACGAGGTCGCCGGCCACATGCTCGGTGAGCAGCATGTCCCAGCCGACATCGCGATTGAGCGCGCGCACGAGGTAGTCGCGGTACTCCCAGGCGCCGGGGATCGTGAAGTCGAACTCGTGGCCGCGGCTCTCGGCATAGCGCACCAGGTCCAGGAGGTGGCGCGCCCAGCGCTCGCCGAAGTGGGGCGAGGCCAAGAGGCGGTCGGTCGCGCGGGCGCGGCGCTGGCCGGCGGGCTCGGCCAGGAAGAGGTCCTGCTCGGCGGGCGTCGGCGGCAGGCCGATCAGGTCGAAGCTGGCGCGCCGCAGCCACGTCAAGTCGTCGACGTCGGGGGCGGGGGTCAGGTCGGCGTCGACGAGGCCGGCGCGGACCCAAGCGTCGACGGGGTTGGCGCGGCGTGCGCCGGTGCTCGCGCTTGGCTTGGGGTCGATGCCAGGAAGTGGTGGGGAGTCGGTGGAGCCCCGGGAGTCCGCTGGGGCAGCGCTTTGGATGTGGTTGGCCCAGGCCTGGGCCCAGGCGGGCTCGTCGGCCGCGGGCAGGGGCGGCGCGGACGGCGCCAGCGGAGCGAAGGCCCAGTGCTCGACCCAGGGCGCGCCTTCGGTGACCCAGCGCTCCAGCAGGTCGACCTCGGCCGGGCTCAGGGGCTGGTCGTGGTCGGCGGGGGGCATGCGCTCGGACTCGTCCTCGGCGCGCACGCGCCAGAGCAGCTCGCTGGCCTCCGCGTCGCCGGGCACCAGCGCCGCGTACCCGCCGAGGTCGACCATCGCAGCCTCGAGCGAGTTGAAGCGAAGGCCACCCTCGTCGGCGTCGTTGCCGTGGCAGAGCAAGCAGCGCTCGGCCAGGATCGGCCGCACGTCGCGCAGGAAGTCGACCGGCGGAGCCTCCGCCTCGGCATCCGGACTGCCGACGGTGGAGGACATCCACCAGGCCCCCGCCGAGCCCGAGAGGCCCATGGCGAATAGCGGAGCAAGTGCGAGGGCTCGAAGGTGGGGGGCGACCATGACCCGAGTCTAGTTCGGTCTAGCCCCGCGCGACAGGGGGCCGACCCGGGCACCGGTCGGCGGCGGACTCGGGGCTGGGTTCGTTGTGGGAGGCGCGCTGTGGCGCGCACCCGCAAGTTCCTCTGGAAATGCGTGAGCCATCGTCGCAGCGCGGACACGAACGGTGCTGGATCCCAAGGGGGCAGCGAAGCGTTCGCGTCCCAGGTCTTCTGCTCTCGCAACCAACAACTCAACTCGCCCATGCAGTTTCCTCGCTCACTCCCCCTCGGCAGGACCGGCACGCGCACCCTCGCAGTGTGTGCCTCGGTCCTCGCCCTCGCTGCCGCTCCAGCTGCGGCTCAGGTCGTGATCCCCACGGTGTACGACGTGACCACTTACGGTGCGGTGCCTGATGACGGCGCGAATGACGCACAGGGAATCGAGGCAGCCATCACGGCTGCCCTAGGGGACACCGGCCCGGTGGCTATCCACTTCCCAAGTGGGCGCTACGACATCCGGGCGGCCCTCAGCATGGGCCAATCCGCGATCAACATCCACGGGAGCAAGACGGGCCCGAACCCGACGAGTGTCCTGATTCGCGGCCAAGCTGGCGGGGTCTCGGAGATCGTCATGACCCAGACAACGGGTTCCTTGGTCACCAACCTCGGGTGCTTCGACGTTCGAGACCTCGCGAACGTGACCCTGACCCGGCTGAAGGTCGACTATCGAAGTGCAGCTGGCGCACCGCTGACCTTTAGCCAGGGTGTCGTGGACTCTCTCTCCCTCGGCACGAGCGGGTCGAACGATGGCTACGTGAGGCTGAAGGTCGACCAGGGCTATCTGCCTCCCAAGGTTGGGGCGAAACGCATGCACGCGATCGACCCTGCCACCATGGGATGGCGTGGCGGCGTTGCGAACCGGATCGTCAGTGCCGTGAACCTCGTAAGTGGCACCACCGATGTGTGGGAGGTGACTCACCAGGGCATCAACCCTCTGTGGGACAACCTTCAGGTCGGCGACCTGCTAGCCATTCCTGATGGGGCGGTCGGGGCGCCGATCGTGTTCATCGAAGACGTTGACGGCGTCACGGTCAAAGACTTCGAGATCAATGCGGGTGCTCACATGGGGATGATGATTCGGTCCTCGAAGGACACGCTTGTCGATGAGGTGCGAATCATCCCCGGAGATGCCCCTGGTGTCGGAACCGCGTCCCGGCTGGTCTCGACCAACCGGGACGGGATCCATGTCTCGGACAATCGAGGGTCCCTCGAGATCAAGAACTGCCAGGTCATCGCGACCGACGACGATGGGATCACCTCCCACGGCTTCTCCTTCCAGCTGAACTCGCTACTCGCGGTGGACAAGGTGCGGGTCACGGAGCTCGTCGCGTTCCAGAGCGAGCCACTGCCTGGTGACCAGGTGCGATTCTTTGACCTCGGCACCAACAGCTACGAGACGCGGACCATCTCGCAAGTGGACCTGGCCATCCCCGGCGACGAGACCGTGCACCCGCCGACCCCGGATGTCTACGACCTGACGTTGACCCAGTCGATCTATCCGCCCCCGGCGGTGATTGACCCAGACCTCGTTCGGGTTGCCAACTTGGAGACCGTTGGGAACAACATCTCCTTCACGAACAACTTCTGCGAGCTGAACTCTGGCCGAGGGATCATGATCTGGGGATCCAACGGCACGATCGACGGAAACGTGACCTCTCGGACCCGCATGGCCGGCATCGAGGTCCTGACGAACCTGATGGATGGCACCCGCGATTCGGCCTGCTCTCAAGGCGTTGTGATCACGAACAACGTGATTGGTGATGCGGGTCAGGGCGATGAGCGGGTCAACTCGTTGCGCGGTGGAATTGTCGTCTATAACGACACCTGGGATCCCCAGACGCCCGCCTGGACGGGCCAGAGCTGGCAGTCCGCTGACCTGTTCGCCAACATCCTGATCGAGGGGAACCACCTCGATAACGTCCATGGACCGAACATCATCATCTCCAATGCCACGGACGTGACGGTCAAGGACAACACATTCACGCACGTGAATGTGCAGTCCGTCGGCGCTCTCTACGACACGGTCAACAGGCCGATGATGCTGAACACCGTCGTAGCCCTAGAGTACGTGGACCAGATCGTGTTCTCAGGCAATGAGATCTTCCTGAGCGACCCAGCGAGCTTCTCCCCTGCAACGGACAACACCAACAAGTTCGTCGACTTGACTGGGAACTGCTCGAACATCACGCCGACGCTCTATCCCGTTCCTCCGTCCAACAGAGCGCCGGTTCCGATGCCTGACCTGGGCTTCACCCTCCACTAGCGGGTCTTCGGTGGCCGAGCCCCTTGGGCACCGCTGGGGATGCCACCGAGTGACCGCGCACGAGCCGTCCAGGGCACTCGCTCTGGATGGCTCGTTGCACAGGACCCGCGTGTGGGCATGCGCGAGGATGGAAGCCGTGTTCGCGGAAGTCCGGTAGGGATCGCGTCGGCTGCGGCGTCTTGGAACTTGGCCCGGCGGATCCCCTGGCACCACCTCGACCCCCGGATGTCTAGGGGATGCTGGTCCTGGCGTTTGGCACTCCAGCTCTGTGCTGGAGAGCTACTTGATGTCGCAGGGATCGGTGTGCTGCCAACCCGCTCAGCCCCCCCAAGAACCCCTCTGGTCCGAAGCCATGGCTCTACTCGCTCGCTGCTTGTGGGAGCACTCGCCCCCTCCTTCGCTACTGCCGCAAGCGCACAGGCTCCCTACATCCATCGCCTCGACAAGGCACCCGATGGTACGCCGGCCGCCGGCTTGCATGCCACGGGCCTGCGGACCGGCTCACTCGAGGTCGTCAACCTCTCTACGATCGGCGAGATGATGCCGTTGTCGGGCGACATGACAGGTTCCGTGCTCTCCGAAGACGGCCGCGTCGTCGCCTTCCGGAGTGCCACCGACGATGCTGCACTGGGCGACACGAACGACGCCCAAGGCATCTTCCTGCGTGGCCGGCAACTCGGCACCACCGGGCTGATCAGTGCCACGGTGACCGGGGGCTCGGTCACCATCTTCGCCTTCAACGGCGGTCCCAGCGCGACAGGGACGGACCTCTGAGGGGCAGGCCCGGGCCGGCTGCCAGGAATCCGGGCGGGAACCGGCCCTGGGGGCTTGCCCTGGAGGCCCGGGCCGACTAAATTCTCCGCCCCTTCGGGCCGCTAACTCAATTGGTAGAGTGCCATGTTCACAGCGTGGAGGTTACTGGTTCGAGTCCAGTGCGGCCCACCACCGAACAGCCAGCCCCGCGCGTCCCCCGGACGCGCGGGGCTGGGTTCATTTCGGGGGGGGAGTCGTAGCGGGATCGGCTGGGCGTCGTATCGATGGAGCTGCTCGGGTCTAGACCTAGGGCACGCCTCTCCTCCACCCCAACGAATCCAGCTATGGCTCTAGAAACTCGCACTCTCGCACCCTCGCCCCTCCTCGCAGTCCTCTTCGCCGCCGTGCTCGCTTGCGCGGCGAGCGCCCAGGCGCCTTACACCCAGCGCCTGGACAAGGCGCTCGATGGCTCGCCGACCGATGCGGCAAGCTACGCCGCCAGCATCTCGGCCGACGGCGGCACGGTGATGTTCTCGAGCACCGCGAGCAACCTCG
>JARGPD010000020.1:37517-44129 GCA_029212845.1 Planctomycetota bacterium | reverse complement strand
CGGGTGACGCCGCGGGCGGGTAGCTCCCGCAGGACCTCGTCGGTGGCCGGGCCGACCCAGGGGTCGCGGCCGAAGCGCGACTGAAAGGCCAAGGTGGCGCGCTCGCGGGGCTGACCGAGGGCTTGCAGCAGGGCTTCGAAGGTGGCGGCGCAGTCGGTGGTGTAGCGGCCGCCTTCCTTCTGGTTGACGTACTCGGGGATGCCGTGGAAGGAGACGACGAGGTGCGGCGGGCGGCCGGGGTCCGCGGGCACGCCGACGCCGAGCTCGGACCAGGCTGCGCGAACGCCCTCGGCTAGGGCCGCGATGTAGCCGGGGTCGGTGGGGGCGAGCTCCGCTACATCGAGGCGGCCGCTCAAGGGGGCAAGGCCCGCCGGGTCCTCGTTGCGCGAGAGGCGCGCGACTAGGTCGACCAGCGTGCCGCTGGACGAGGCGGTGCGCTGGGGGAAGAGCGGGACCACGC
Organism: Planctomycetota bacterium; assembly: GCA_029212845.1. GTDB lineage: Bacteria > Planctomycetota > UBA1135 > UBA1135 > JARGPD01. The sequence goes on along the minus strand of JARGPD010000020.1, from coordinate 43,669 downwards.
GGATGGGGTGGTCGGAGCCGGGGAACAGGCGCGTGGACTCGGCAAGTCGCTCGGCCAGGTTCGGAGAGCCGTAGCGGTAGCAGTGGGTGACACGCACCTTGCCAGGGGCGTGGGGGGCGCCGCTGCCGGTCGGGTTGATGCCTTCGCCGGCGTGAGTCCCTGCAACGCGGGGAAGAGCACCGCCAAGAGCGGCGCGGTCGCAGTGGGCTTGCACGGCCTCGGCGAGGGCGACCGTGCCCATGGCCAGGGGCGAGCCGCCGGGGCCCCAGATCTCGGCATAGGCTTTGGCGACCTTCTTCGGGCGCACCCGCAGGATGATGCCGTGCAGGATCGGCAGCCACAGCCAGCGCGGCTTCTCGACGACCATCGGGTCGCCCAGGAACTCGGCCAGGAAGGCGCGCACGGCCGCCGCGGTGGGGGCCGTCGGCGTGCCGAGGTTGGCCAGGATCAGCTCGATGGAGGGGCGCTCGGGTGCCATGGGGGAGCGAGCATAGCGTCGGCACGCGGGCCGACCGGGACCATCCGCCCTAGGTTTGCGTTCCGCTACACTTGCCGGCATGGAACCCGCCCAGACCCCCGAGGACGAAGGCTACGAAGCCCTGCGCGAGCACATCGTCGAGCGCGCGCTCCTGTGCCGCGAGCGCTATGGCCTGACGATCGACTGGCCGACCCTCGAGCGCATCCTCGAGGACCGCGAGTTCGTGCGCTTCCCGGTGCGGCTGCGCTTCGCCGACGAGCCGCTCTTGCCCGGCGAGTTCGCCAACCCGAGCCCGGTGGGCGACGGCTTCGAGCTCTGCATCCGCCCCTGCTTCCAGGGCGACCAGGCCGCGCTCGTGCCGCTGGTGCTGTACCACCTGCCGACGGTCAACTACCTGGACCTAGCCACCCACGTCGAGGCCGAGCTGTTCGGCGCGACCCTGCTGGGCATCGAGGTCGAGCAGTACTACGCGCGCGTCTGCGAGCTGGCCGATCGCATGCCCGCCGAGGCGCGTCGGCCGGCGGACTAGGTCCTCGGTCGAAGTGCCGCCCTCGCTGCGGGGCCTAGCCGACGGGGGCCGGGGCGACGCGGGTGCCGGTGAGCACCTCGAAGCCGACGAACTCGACCCGCGGCGTCAGGTAGCTGTCGAGGGCCGGCTCGACGCTGAACAGGTCGGTCGACAGGTACTTCTTGTTGCAGTCGGGGAAGACGGTCACGACGATCGAGTCCGGGCCCTGCTCGCGGGCGACCTGCAGGGCGCCGAGCAGGTTCGCGCCCGAGCTGATGCCGACGGCCAGGCCCAGGCGCGACGCGAGGGCCTGGGCCATCAGGATCCCGTCCCCGTCGGAGGCGTCGACGACCCCATCGAGGAAGTCGAGGTCTACGATCGAGGGGATGAACTCGTCGCTGATGCCCTGGATGCGGTGGCTGCCGACCTTGGAGCCGGTGCGCAGGGTGGGGGACTCGGCGGGCTCGAGCGGGTGGACTTTTATGGAAGGGATCGCCCGGCGCAGGAAGCGGGCGACGCCCATGACCGTACCGCCGGTGCCGACGCCGGCCACGAAGGCCGTCGGCACGCGGCCGATGGCGCCGAGCTGGGCCAGGATCTCGGGGCCGGTGGCGCGGCGGTGGGCCTCGACGTTGGCCTGGTTGTCGAACTGGCTCGGCAGGAAGGTGCCGGGCTCGTCGGCGGCGCGCTGCCGCACCAGCTCGATGCTGCCGACGAAGCCGCCCTCGTCCTTGCTGACCGGCACGACCTTGGCGCCCAGGCTCTCGATCACCAGCACGCGCTCGCGGCTCATCCAGTCGGGCATGTAGATGCGCACCTCGTGGCCGAGGGCGCGGCCGATGGCGGCGAAGGCGATGCCCGTGTTGCCGCTGGTGGCCTCGGCGATCACGTCGTCCTCGCCGATGGCGCCCTTCTCGTACGCCTCGCGCAGGATGTGCAGGGCCATGCGGTCCTTGATCGACCCGGTGAAGTTGAGGTGCTCGGCCTTGGCGAAGACGGTGTAGGCCTGGCCGTCCAGCTTGCACTGGATGGCCAGCATCGGGGTGCCGCCGATGAGGGAGCCGAGGGCCTCGAGCTGCGTGGGCTTGTCCATGGGCGCAGGATAGCCCACCAGCGTGGCTGCTGGAGCCCATTACGGGATAAAGACATCCCCTTTGTGGGCCGGGTGACCTGCAGGCCTGGCTCGGGACCCCGGGCGCTGCGCCGCTACTCGCTCAGGACGTAGTGGAAGATCAGCGGGGCGACGATCGAGGCGTCGCTCTCGACGATGAACTTGGGCGTCTCGGCGGCCAGCTTGCCCCAGGTGATCTTCTCGTTGGGGACCGCGCCGGAGTAGGAGCCGAAGCTGGTGGTCGAGTCCGAGATCTGGGCGAAGTAGCTCCACACGCGCACCTCGGTCTCGAGGTCCTGGTCGATCAGCGGCACGACGCAGATCGGGAAGTCGCCGGCGATGCCGCCGCCGATCTGGAAGAAGCCCAGGCCCTTGTCCACGGTCTGCTCCTGGTACCAGCCGATCAGCTTGAGCATGTACTCGACGCCGCTCTTCATGGTGCGCACGTTCTTCACGTCGCCGCGCACGCAGGCGGCCGCGAACATGTTGCCGAGGGTCGAGTCCTCCCAGCCCGGCACGAACAGCGGCAGGTCGCGCTCCGCTGCCGCGAGCAGCCAGGAATTGGCCGGATCGATCTGGTAAGCGCCCTCGAGCTTGCCCGACAGCAGCAGCTTGTAGAGGAACTCGTGGGGGAAGTAGGACTCGCCCTTCGCATCGGCGTCCATCCAGAGCTCGAGCACCAAGGCCTCGATGCGGCGCATGGCCTCGGCCTCGGGGATGCAGGTGTCGGTGACGCGGTTGAGGTGCCGGGCCAGGAGGTCGGCCTCGTCCTTGGCCGACAGCTCGCGGTAGTGGGGCACGCGCTCGTAGTGGTCGTGGGCGACCAGGTTGAAGATGTCCTCCTCGAGGTTGGCGCCGGTCAGGCTGATCGCGTGCAGCTTGCCGCGGCGGATCATCTCGGCCAGGGAGATGCCGAGCTCGGCGGTGCTCATCGCGCCGGCCATGGCTAGCAGCATCTGGTTGCCGGACTCCAGCTGGTCGATCCACCCGCGCGCGGCGTCCTTCAGGCTGGCCGCGTTGAAGTGGTGGTAGTGGCGATCGACGAAGGCCCTGACGGCCTGGCTCTCGGGGGAGATGGGGAGGCTCATGGGCGAAGTATGAGCGAAGTTCCGGCGAAGGCCAGCCCCTTGCCGGCCGTATGATGATGACAAGACCGGGCAATCCATAAATCCGGTTCACGACAACCACCAACGCAACAACAGCATTTCAAGATGAAGAAGACCCTGATCCTGATGACCCTTGCCGCTCTGCCCCTGGCCGCCTGTGGTGGTGGATCTGAGGGTGGGGGTGGTGACGCTGTGGCCGGCAAGGCCGCCTTCACCGCCCAGGGCTGTGTCGTCTGTCACGGTGAGGGCGGCCTCGGCGACGGCATCGGCGCCGTCGCCCTCAAGGTCAAGCCCCGCAACTACACCCTCGCCTCTTGGCAGGACAGCGTCACCGACGCCGACATCAAGGGTGTGATCAACGGCGGCGGCGCGGCCAACGGCCTCGACGCGGCCATGGCTGCTTACCCGCAGATCCAAGGTGCCGAGCTCGACAACATCGTCGCGTTCATCCGCAGCCTGAAGAAGTAGGGCCCGCCCCACTTTCACCCCAGTGGGCGCCCCGCGGTCGTTGGTAGAGGGGCGCCCCCTGGCGGTGCTGGGGCGTGGGGGCCGGGTTTTGCGACCACGGGGGCCGGAGTGCAGGCGCTGGCGGGCGGAAACCCCACCCGCTGGGAAGTTTCAGGGAAACTTCCCAGCAACCTGGGCGTAGGGCTATCCTGCAGGCGTCGCCCCCAGCTGGGGACGACTCCATCCCACCCGGAGCTGCCCGCGCCGATCCAGCGCGGCGCCCGGACCCGGCACCCACAATCCCCCGTTCTCCGGCAAGATTGGACCCACCGTCCGTCTGGCCCCAGACACCGCTCACCCCGACTCCCCATGAAGCACGTCCTCGGCATGGCCCTCGCCTCGCTCCTCCTCTCGGCTCCCGCCGCCCTCGCCTCGGGCGGCGGCCTCGTCCTCGTCGACGACTTCACCGGGGGGGTGAACCAAGCCGGCTGGTCCTACAACCCCGGCGACGTCATCGAGGCCACCGGCGGCAACCCGGGTGGTTGGTGGCACCAGGCCTCGGCCGACACCTTCGCCCCGATCATCTCGTCGGACCCCTTCACCCTGGCGGGGGACTACCGCGCCGAGGACATCGGCTCGATCAGCTTCGATGCGCGCCTCGACCACATGGACTTCGGCGACGGCACCGGCTTCAACATGGCGATCCTGCTGCGCGACCACAAGGGCACCGTGACCGTCACCGACGACGACTACGCCTACTACGTCGGCCCGAACATCCCGCTGCAGGGGGCCGGCTGGAAGGCCTTCGACTTCGCGATCCCGAGCCAGGACACCAGCGCCACGCCCGCTGGCTGGACCGGCGGCTGGGTCGGCGACTGCTGTGGCTTCCGCCCCGGCGTCGACTGGAACGACGTGATCACGAGCGTCGACCGCGTCGAGATCTGGTTCATCGACCCGAGCTTCTTCGCCATCTTCCAGAACTGGGACGTCGGCCTCGACAACATCCAGGTCAAGCCCAACGGCAGCGCCACCTTGCGCAACGGCGCCGGCGGCAACCCCCTGAGCTACACCTCGACCTCGGTGCCGACCATCGGTGCGGCCTGGACCGCGAGCGTGGACATCGCGACCCCCGGCCACCCGCTCTCCTTCGTCGCCGTCTCGAACGCCGGCGCGATCTCGGGCGTCTTCCCCGGCGGCACGATCCTCGGCGAGCTGCTGGTCCAGCCGACCCTCTTCAGCCTCGACATCGCGGCCGGCTCCCACAGCTTCCCGCTGCCCGCCAGCCCCGCGCTGATGGGCCTCTGCCTGGCGACCCAGGGGGGCACGATCTCGGGCAGCGGCACGATCCACCTCGGCAACGCCCTCGACGTGCTGATCGGCGGCTAGTCAGCTGGTGACCCGAGCGGCCGGCGGGCTCCCCAGCTGTGGGGAGCCCGCCGGTTGCATTTCGGGGGGGCCGTGAGAGGAGGTAGACCCTGGCCGCCGGCAGGCGGACCTCAGGGTGAGGGGCGCCGATCGGAGAGCGCGCCGGTTGCTCGGGGACTGGCGTCGAGGGAGGTCCGTCGCAGCCAGGACGGCACGACAGCGAGCAGCGAGCCGCCCGCCGCGAAGGCCACGTCCCAGGCCGTGTCGTTGGGGTCGCCCTGGGCTTGGACGAAGTCCGCGCCGGCGGGTGCCAGGGCCGCGAAGACGAGCTCGAGGCCCTCGAACAACGCCACCGTGCCGAGTGCCGCGGCCAGGGCCACAACGCCAGGCTGCAGCCGCAGCAGCGCGCGCCAGAGGCCGCCCTCCCCCGCGGCCTCAGCACCGGCCAGGTCCGCATCTGGGCCCGCCCCTGGAGCCAGCACCAGCACGGCGTAGGCCGGCACCAGCCCCTGGAACACATGCCCGACGCGGTCGTAGGGGTTGCGCTCGAGCCCCAGCCAGCCGGCCAGCCAATCGCCCGGGGGCGCCTGGCCGTAGGTGTAGTGGGCGCCGACCAGCATGACCAGCGCGTAGGTCACGAGCAGCCAAGCGAGCCCCCGCGTCACCGGCGGCCGCAGCCAAGCGAGGCCCGCCCCGACCGCGACCACGATCGCCAGCTCGAGGCCCCAGGTGTAGCGGTCCACCGGCGCGATCCCCGACGCGACGGCAGCCACCATGACCAGGCCGATCAGGGCCTGGCGCTCGATCCGCCCTAGCTCGTGTCCGCTTGCGTCCATCGCCGAGGCCGAGTCTAGGCTCCGGGTTCGCGTTGTGGAGCCGGTCTCGGGGTTAGCACCCACTCGGCATGGATCCCGAGCCCCTCCTCGCCACGCTCGGATCGGGTTCCGCCTGGTACACGGGCAGGCGTCGCAGCGCTCGGCGGGGCCTCGCACCTAGGCGGGTCACACCTCGAGCGGTGCCGCAAGCGCATGGTCCAGTCGGGCCTTGGCTTCGTGGCGGCCGCGGGGGCTTGGATGGGCTGGGTGCTCGCCCGCCTGTGAGGGCTGCCGCGCCCGTGGTCGACGCCCTCGACCTGTG
>JARGPD010000020.1:19296-37507 GCA_029212845.1 Planctomycetota bacterium | reverse complement strand
CGCGTCCGGCGGTCGCCCGGTAGAATCGCGAGGACATGGAGACCAAGAACCTGCCCAGCGCCTGCCCGCTCGACTGCCCGGACCACTGCAGCCTCGACGTGACCCTCGAGCGCGAGGCGCCGACCGCACCCTGGCGCGTGGCGACGGTCGACGGGGACGAGCGCAACCCGCTGACGGCCGGCGCGATCTGCGGCAAGGTGCGCGCGATGGGCACGCGCGTGCACTCCACCGAGCGCATCACGACGCCGATGCGGCGGGTGGGCGGCACCAAGGGGCCGGGCTCCTACCCCGGTGACTTCGAGCCGATGACCTGGGACGCGGCGCTCGAGCTGGCCGCCGGGCGCCTCGCCGAGGTCCACCGCGAGCACGGGGGCGAGGCGATCCTGCCGGTCTCCTACGGCGGCTCGAACGGCGCCCTGACCGATGGGGTCTTCGACGAGCGCCTGTGGCGGCGGCTGGGCGCGGCGCGGCTGGCGCGGACCCTGTGCGCGGCGCCCGGCGGCGCGGCGGCGGCTGGGCTCGTCGGCAAGATGCCCGGGGTGCACCTCGTCGACTACCAGCACGCCCAGCTGATCGTGCTGTGGGGCGTCAATCCGAAGGAGAGCGGCATGCACCTCGTGCAGGTGCTCAAGCGGGCGGTCGCCGCGGGCGCCAAGACGATCGTCGTCGACCCGCGCGCGACCAGCATCGCGCGCGCCGCCGACCTGCACATCGCCCCGCGCCCGGGCACGGACCTGTGCCTGGCCCTGGCGCTGATCGGTTGCTTCTTCGAGCGCGACTGGGTCGACGCCGACTTCCTCGAGCAGCACACCACCGGCGCCGAGCAGCTGCGCAAGAAGGCCAGGGACTGGAGCCTCCAGCGCGCGTCGGCGGAGACCGGCGTGCCCGTCGCCGACCTCGAGCGCTTCGCCGAGCTCTTCCACGCGGCCGAGCCCGCGGTGGTGCGCCTCGGCTGGGGCGTCGAGCGCAACCGCAACGGGGGCTCGGCCTGCGCGGCGATCCTGGCCCTGCCGCTGGTCGCGGGCAAGTTCAACGGGCCCCGCGGCGGCCGCGGCGGTGGCTTCACCGCCAGCATGAGCCGCGCCCTGCCGATCGACCGCGAGCCGGCCATCGGCGCCGCGCCGGTCGCCACGCGAGAGGTCAATATCAACCACGTCGGCCCGGCCCTGTGCGCGGGCGACGACGGGGCCCAGCCGATCTTCGGCTCGGACCTGACCCCGCCAGTGCGCGCCGCCTTCGTCTACAACTGCAACCCGGCCTCGACCCTGCCCAACCAGGCGGCCGTGCACCGCGGCCTCGCCCGAGCGGACCTGTTCACGGTCGTCTCCGAGCAGGTCGCCACCGACACCTGCCACTTCGCCGACCTGGTGCTGCCCGCGACGACCTTCCTCGAGCACGCCGAGCTGTCCTCGGCCTACGGCACGACCTACCTGACCCTGGCCCGCCCGGCCCTGGACCCCCAGGGGGAGGCGCGTCCGAACGCGGTGCTCTTCACCGAGCTGATCCGGCGCCTCGGCCTCGAGCAGCCCGGCGACCTGACGAGCGACAGCGCCCTGGCCGAGCAGCTGATCGCCGGCATGGACCTTGGCGCCGACCAGCGCCGCGAGCTGGACGAGACCGGCGGCTGCCGCTCGGCCCACGAGCACGCCACGGGCCAGCCAGCGGTGCCCTTCGTCGACCACTTCCCGCTGACGACCGATGGCCGCGCGCACCTCTTTCCGCCGGCCCTCGACGCCGAGGCGCGCGCCAGCGGCTTCGGCCTGTACGACTACCGGCCGGACCCCGCCAGCGAGCGTCACCCCCTCACGCTGCTGTCCCCGGCCATCGGCCGCCTGACCTCGTCGACCTTCGGCGAGTCCCTCGAGGGCCAGATCCCGCTGGTGATGCACCCCGAGGACGCCGCCCGCCGCGGCCTGTCCGGCGGCGACGCCGTGCGCATCTTCAACGACCTCGGCGAGGTGCACACCATCCTCGAGCTGCGCAGCGCAGGCCTGCCCGGCGCCGCCGGCCGCGACGCGCCGCGCCCCGGCACCTGCGTCCTGCCGAAGGGCCTCTGGGGCCGCCACACCCAGAACGGCCAGACCTCGAACGCCCTGTGCCCGGACGGGCTCTCGGACCTCGGCGCCGGCTCGACCTTCAACGACGCCCGGGTCGAGGTCGAGGCCCTGTAGGCAGGGGCCCCGGCCGGGACATCGAGGAAGACTCCCCCTCGCGCCCCGGCCGCAGCCCGGACCTGTCATCATGGGTGCCCGACGGGAGCTCGCGGTCGTCCGACCGCGCGCCGTCGCCCCCCCGAGCCTTCCCATGCCGCACATCATCGACCTGGCGCTTGCGCCCTCGGACCAGCAGCCCGACGAGCTGACCTCCGAAGAACTCGCCGCCCTCGCTAGCAGCCGCCTCGACGGGCTGCCGATCGCGACCGCGCGCCTCCTGCGCTTCTCCTTCGACGCGCGCCGGCGCGTGCGCCGCTGGCAGGTCAAGCTCGAGGCTTTCGAGCCGGGCGAGGAAGTGACCCCGGCCTTCGAGGTGCCCGCCCCGATCGCCGCCCCCGAGTCCAGCGCCAAGCACGTGGTCGTGATCGGCAGCGGCCCGGCCGGCCTGGTGGCGAGCCTCGAGCTCCTGCGCGCGGGCCTGCGGGTGACCCTGCTCGAGCGCGGCTTCGACGTGCAGCGCCGGCGCAAGGACCTGGCGAGCATCCACCGCGGCGTCGCGGTCGACGCCGACAGCAACTACTGCCACGGTGAGGGCGGCGCGGGGACCTACTCCGACGGCAAGCTCTACACGCGCAGCGGTGACGGCGGTGACGTGCGCGGCGTGCTCGAGCTGCTGGTGGCCCACGGCGCGCCCGAGGCGATCCTGTCCGACTGGCGCCCGCACATCGGCTCGAACCGCCTGCCGAAGGTGGTCGCCGCGATCAGCGAATCGATCCGCGCCGGGGGGGGCGAGGTGCGCTTCGGCGCCCGCGCGACCCAGCTCGAGACGCGCCCCGCGAGCGGCTCCGAGGAGTCCCCCGAGGTCACCGGAGTCGTGGTCGAGACGCGCAGCGCCGACCCCGACGACGACAGCCGCCGGACCGAGACGCTGGCCTGCGACGCGGTCATCCTGGCCACCGGCCACAGCGCCCTCGACGCCCTGGCGATGGCCGGCCGCGCCGGCGCCGTGCTCGAGGCCAAGGGCTTCGCCATGGGCCTGCGCATCGAGCACCCCCAGCCCTGGCTGGACGAGCTGCAGTACGGCGGCCTGCGCGGGCCCGCCTCGCTCCCGGCGGCCTTCTACGAGCTGACCACCGAGCGCAAGGGCCGCGGCGTCTACAGCTTCTGCATGTGCCCCGGCGGCTTCATCGTGCCGGCCTCGACCGGCGCGGACCGCATGGTCGTCAACGGCATGAGCCTCTCGCGGCGCGACTCGCCCTTCGCGAACTCGGGCATCGTGGTGGCGGTCGAGCCCGAGGACCTGTGCGGCGGCAAGGGCCTGCGCTGGGGCGCGGCCAAGCTGCTGCGCTCGGCGATCGAGTCCGGCGGCGACCCCTTCGGCGCGGCCCGGGACCTGATCCCGACGGCCGAGCGCCTGGCCGACGGCTGGCTGCCCGATGAGCCGCGCGACGAGCCGCTCGTGGGCATCGTGGTCCAGCGCGCGCTCGAGCTGGAGGCGGCCCTGTGGGGCGGCGGCGACAACTGCGCGCCGGCCCAGCGCGCCGACGACTTCATCGCGGGCGCCGGCGGCGTGACCGAGCCGCTCGAGACCAGCTACCAGGCCGGCCTCACGGGCGTCGACCTCGCGCGGCTCCTGCCGCGTGGCCTGAGCGAGCGCCTGCGCCGCGGCGTGGCCGACTTCGACGAGCGCCTGCGCGGCTTCGGCGGCCGGCATGGCCAGGTGGTGGGGGTCGAGTCGCGCACCAGCTCGCCGGCCCGCATCCCGCGCGAGTCCGACACGCAGGAGGCGATCGGCCTGCGCGGCCTCTTCCCCGCGGGTGAGGGCGCTGGCTACGCCGGCGGCATCGTTTCGGCGGCGATCGACGGCGGTCGCGTGGCACGTGGGGTGATCCTGCGACTCGGCGCTGCCACGCTGGGGTGAGGACCCGCCGGCCCCAAATCCCTGGCGGAAATGCTCGGTTTTTTGGCGATACGTGCGGGTCGAAGGACGTTAGACAGGCGGCCGTGGGCTGGTAGCTGGCCGAGGATCGCTTCGATCCCCGACCGCGCACCGAACGGGAGCTTCCACATTCGCACGCTTTGGGTGGAACCTGGGCTCGACTACAGCGGTCTTCTGGAATGCAGATTCGTACAGCAGGGAAGAGTGCCTTGGACCGCAAACACAGACCCACGATGACGGACCCGGGCCTCGCCGATGCGGGCGCAGGCGGGACCCTGGTGCAGCAGCGACGGGAGCTCGAGCAGCGCCTGCGCAAGCTCCAGGGCGAGCACGGCCACGGGCACCCCGAGGCCCTCGAGGTCGCCGAGCAGCTTGCTGACTTGCAGCGCTCCTCGGGCAAGCCCGAGGCGGCCAGGAAGACCCTCGAGGAAGTCCTGATCTACCGGGCCGTGCTGGAAGGGGACCAGGCCCTGCGCACCGCCTTGGTGGCGCGCGACCTGTTCGCGCTGCTCTGTGCCGTGGACGACCGGCCGGCCATGGCGGAGGTGTACTACCGGTTCCTGTCCTGGATTCCGATGCATGACCCGAGCAGCCTGACCCCCGAGCTACGCGTCGTGCTGACGGACGTCGAGCGCCTGCTCGTCGAGAACACCTAGCCGGCCCCGCTCGCCCCTATCCAAGGGGCAATCAGGTACCCTGGGGCGTCCCTCGACCCCGCCCCCGGTACCCATGCGAACCCGCCTGCTCCCCCTCCTGGCCCTCTGTGCCGCCGCCCCGCTGGCCTCGGCCGGCGACCTCGAGGTGCACTTCATCGACGTGGGCCAGGGCGCGGCTGCGCTCGTGATCGGGCCCGACGGGACGACGGTGCTGGTCGACGGTGGCGACCCCGGCGACGGCACCGCCGAGGTGGTGCCCTACCTGCAGTCCCTGGGCCTGACCGGGCTCGACTACTCGTTCATGAGCCACTGGCACACCGACCACTACGGCGGCTTGGACGAGGTCTTCAACGGCGGCTTCCTGCCCAGCGGCGCGGCCTACGACCGCGGCAACGTGGACATGCCCTCGGGCACCCAGGTGACCCAGTACCTGCTGGCGGTGGGCTCCAAGCGGCAGGTCGCGACCCTCGGGCTGATCTTGGCCCTGGGCGACGGCGCGACCCTCGAGGTGGTCTCGGCCAACGGCGCGACGCCGCTCGGCAACCTCGACCCGTCCAGCTACTCCCAGGCGGAGAACGGCCGCTCGATCGCGGTGGTCGTGCGCTACAAGGACTTCGACGTCTACCTCGGCGGCGACCTGACGGGCGGCGGCAACGGCACCGCCGACGTCGAGACCTGGGCGGCCAACTACATCGGCCAGGTCGAGGTGGCGATGGCCAGCCACCACGGCTCGAACACCAGCTCCCAGTCCAGCGCGGTGACGGTGCTCGACCCCAGCCTGGTGATCTACAGCTGCGGGCTGGACAACTCCTACTTCCACCCGTCGAAGACGGTCGTGAACCGCTGGAACCAGACCTCGGCGGCGCGCGTGGCATGGGGCACGACCGAAGGCGACACGGACAACGGCTCGGGCGGCTGGACCCCGGCCGAGGGCTCGATCGTGGTCAGCTCCGACGGCTTCCGCTTCGTGGCCAAGCCCGCGGGGGCGCCCGCGGTGCAGGCGGTCGAGTTCGCGACCTTCGAGCACCCGGCCAACTCCCCGGGTCCCGGGACCCTGGCGATCTCGGAGGTGCTGGTGGACCCGGTGGCCTCGAGCGACACCTATGGCGAGTGGTTCGAGCTGGTCAACGTGTCGACCCAGCTGATCGACCTCGGCGGGGTCGAGCTCAAGGCCGGCTCGGACTCCTTCGACCTGGTCAGCCGCGTGCTGCTCGACTACGGCGAGCGGCTGGTGATCGGCGTGGACGGCCGGCGCTCGCGCAACGGCGATGTGTGGGTGCCCATCGGCGCGCCCTTCGGCGACTTCTCCTTGAACAACGGCGGCGAGAGCCTCGAGCTGCGCAACCCCGGCGGCAGCCTGGTGGACTCGGTCCAGTGGGGCCCGGGTGGCTTCAGCGTCCAGAGCGGCGTCTCGGCCGAGCGCATCGACCCCTTCGCCCCGGGGGTCGCCTCGAACTTCCAGCCCGCGACCGCCAGCTTCGGCAGCGGCGACAAGGGCACCCCGACCAACCAGAACACGGGCGAGACCGGCACCTGGCCGGCGGGCCTCGTGGTCCCCAGCGTGCACCACGACGGCAGCCTCGAGCTGCGCATGAAGGCGCCCGAGGACCCGCTGAAGTTCTACTTCGTCGGCCTGTCCCAGGGCTTCCTCCCGGGCCTCGACATCCTCGGCCTGCACGTGCCGCTCAACCCGGACGGTCTGTTCCTGTCGTTCCTGAACGTGCCCGGGACCTTCGGCAGCCTGAACCTCGTGGGCGAGGCCGCCTTCGAGCTGCCCCTCGGAGACAACCCGAGCCTGATCGGAGCGACCGCCTTCGCAAGCTACGTGACCTTCGGCGTCGGGCCCGGTGGCCTGGTGGGGTCCGACGTGTCCAACCTCGTCCTCGTCACGGTCCAGTAGGCCCGTGACCGACCTCGTCGCGACGGTGCTCGGCTCCCTCGGGGCCGCCGGACTCCTGTGGGCCTTCTACGCCACCTCGCACGGCGGCCGCCAGCAAGCCGAGCCGCTCGTCGCCTGGGCCAACCTTTTGGGCAGCAGTCTCCTGGTCGTGAACACGGCCCACTTCCACGCCTGGCCACCACTCGTGGTCAACGCGGTCTGGGCCGTGATCGCCGTCTGGAACCTGAGGCCACGCAGGGCCATCGAGCCGCAGTAGCTCACGCCTCAGAGAGCGGTGCGAGGCCGGCGCCCAACGGGTCCTGCTTCGGAGCCTCGGCCCGAACGCCACGAGCCGCTAGAATCCTCGGCCCATGAGAAGCCAGACGGGACGACCGACCAAGTACAGCGTGCTGCGCGATCCGGTGCACGGGGACGTGTACCTGACCCACGAGGAGATGTCGCTGCTCGACACGCGCGAGATGCAGCGCCTGCGCGGCATCAAGCAGCTGGGGACCGCCAACCTGGTCTTCCCGGGCGCGGTGCACACGCGCTTCGAGCACTCGATCGGGACCCTGCACGTGACCGACCGCATCATCGCGGCGATCAACAAGAACGCCGAGCTCGACCCGCGCCAGTGCCTCGGCGTGCGGCCCGAGGAGGCGCGCGTGATCCGCGCCGCGGCGCTCTTGCACGACATCACGCACATCCCCTTCGGCCACAACATCGAGGACCAGGCCGGGCTGGCCGAGCGCCACGACTCGCCCGCGCGCTACCGGGCGATGTTCTCCGACCAGACCGAGGTCGGCCGCCTCTTGGCCAAGCTGGGCCTGGCCGACGACGTGCTCGCGGTGCTCTCCTACGAGACCTCGGGCGGCAGCATCCCGCCCTACTGGAGCGAGATCCTGTCCGACACGATCTGCTCGGACATCATCGACTACCTGCTGCGCGACGCCTACTTCACCGGCCTCTCGTTGACGATCGACTCGCGGCTGGTCAGCTACTTCAAGGTCGACCGCGCCTCGGGGCACCTGTTCATCGACGTGGCCAAGCGCGACCTCGTCCGCGAGGACATCGTCTCCGAGCTCGTGCGCCTGCTCGAGGCGCGCTACTACTTCTCGGAGCGCGTCTACTACCACCACGCCAAGGTCGCCGCCGGCGCGCTGATCTCGCGCACGGTGGGGGACCTGTTCGAGGCCGGGGCGCTCGAAGGCTCCGAGCTGTTCGACCGCACCGACGCCTCGCTGCTGCCACTGCTGGACATGGCCGCCGTGCGCGCGGGCGGCGAGGTCGAGCGCTCGGTGATGCAGCTCGTCGATCGCTTCCGGCTGCGGCGCCTGCCCAAGCGCGCCTGCGTCTTCCCGCGCTACGAGAACGAGGACGTGCAGGAGGCGCTCGTGGCGCGCTTCTTCGCGCCCGGCTGCGCCCCCGCGCGGCGCGAGCTCGAGGAGCGCATCCGCGACCTGGTGCGCTTCGCCACCGGCAAGAGCCCGCGCGTGATGATCTACTGCCCCGCGGCGCGCATGCAGCTGAAGGAGGCCCAGACCCACGTGCGCTGGCCCGGCGAGGACGGCGTGCGACCGCTCTCGGACTTCGCCGAGCGCATCCCGCGGCTCAAGGACCTCGAGCGCTCCTACCGCAGCCTGTGGAAGTTCTACGTCTTCGCCGACACCGACGACGAGGCCCTCCTGGCCAAGGTGCAGGAGATCGCCCTCGCCGAGTTCAGCGAGGAGTTCCCCGGCGCCAGCAACGTGTACCGGCTCTAGCAAGACCACCCGGCGGAGGTCCGCCAACACCCGCAGCGTTTGGCCCAGCACCATGCAAGTGGAGCCTGGTCGGCCTGCATGCGCCTGCGAGGGCCACCATGATTCGACACTGGTTCTTTGGATTGTCCGCCGCTGTGCTGGCGTGCGTCGCGCTGATCGCCCTGGCCTGGCTGCCGGTCCTCTGGTCGCTGGTCGTGATCGTCCCGGTCATCGGGCTCGGACTCCACGACGCCCTGATCTCGAAGCGCGCGATCCTGCGCAACTTCCCCCTGCTAGGCCGCTTCCGCTACGGCCTAGAGGGTCTGCGTCCAGAGATCCAGCAGTACTTCATCGAGTCCAACCTCGACGCCTACCCGATCGAGCGCGAGGTGCGCAGCCTGGTCTACCAGCGCGCCAAGGGCGAGCTCGAGACCCTGCCCTTCGGGACCCAGCGCAACGTGTACAGCGTCGGCTACGAGTGGATCGCCCACGCCCTCGCGGAGACGGTGAAGCTGCACGAGGAGCCACGCCTCGTGATCGGGCCGGACTGCAAGCAGCCCTACTCGTCATCGCTCCTGAACATCAGCGCGATGAGCTTCGGCTCCCTGTCCCCCAACGCGGTCGAGGCCATGAGCAAGGGCGCCTCGATGGGCAACTTCGCCCACAACACCGGGGAGGGCGGCGTGTCGCCGTACCACCTCGAGGGCGGCGGCGACCTGATCTGGCAGATCGGCACGGGCTACTTCGGCTGCCGCGACAGCACCGGGTGCTTCGACCCCGTCTCCTTCGCCAAGACGGCCGGCCTGGAGCAGGTCCGGATGATCGAGCTCAAGCTGAGCCAAGGGGCCAAGCCCGGCCATGGGGGCATCCTGCCGGCGAAGAAGGTGACCGAGGAGATCGCCAGCATCCGCGGGGTGAGAGCCCACGAGGCGGTCATCTCACCGCCGCGTCACTCGGCCTTCAAGACGCCGATCGAGCTGCTCCAGTTCCTTGCCAAGCTCCGCGACCTGTCCGGCGGCAAGCCTGTCGGGTTCAAGATCTGCATCGGACGCCGCATCGAGTTCCTCTCGATCTGTCGGGCCATGCTCGAGACCGGGATCACCCCGGACTTCATCACGGTTGACGGCGGCGAGGGGGGCACGGGGGCCGCTCCCCTGGAGTTCAGCAACTCGATCGGCATGCCAGCGAGCGACGCCTGGTCCTTCGCTCACAACGCGCTCAAGGGGACCGGTCTGCGCGATCGTGTCCGGATCATCGCGAGCGGGAAGGTCTTCACCGGCTTCCACATCGTGCGCGCCCTGGCGCTCGGCGCGGATGCGTGCAACTCGGCGCGAGGCATGATGCTCGCAGTCGGCTGCATCCAGGCCCTGCGCTGCAACAACAACACCTGCCCGACCGGGGTCGCGACGCAGGATCCCGCGCTCTACTACGGCCTGGATGTCGAGGACAAGGCCAAGCGCGTTACGCGCTACCACGGCGCGACGATCAAGAGCCTGCTCGAGATGCTTGCGGCGATCGGGGTCGCGCATCCGGACGACATCACGCCGGACATGATCTATCGTCGCAGAGGCGACACCCAGATCCGGACCTTCGCCCAGCTCCATCCCGGTCTTGCGGCAGGAGCCCTGGTGCAGGGCGAGGACGCCCCCGGCGACTGGCAAGAGCTCTGGGATGCCTCGCGCGCGGACTCCTTCGCCACCACGGCGGGCCCTCGCTGACCCTCCGGGGGAGCAGCTCAAAGGGCGGCACCCGCGGGCCTGGGCGGGGGTGCTGCTGGCATCCGTGGTGGCTCGTTCGTGGCGACGAAGGCGGGACTCGCCGGCCCCTCGTAGAGGGCCTGGCAGCCGCGCGCGACCCCCACGGCGAGGGCTCGTGTCGGCTGGCGAGTCCGGCACCGGTAGCTCGCTCCGCTCTGTCGCGGACAGGCTGGGCTGGTTACCCTGCTCGCCATGAAGATCGCGTGCATCGGCGGGGGCCCCGGAGGCCTGTACTTCTCGATCCTGATCAAGAAGGCCTTTCCGGCCGCCGAGGTCGTGATCCACGAGCGCCAGGCGCGCGGCGAGACCTTCGGGTGGGGAGTCGTCTTCTCCGACGAGACCATGGCGGGCTTCCGCGAGGACGACCCCCAGGTCGTCGACGCGATCACCGACGCCTTCGCCTACTGGAGCGACATCGACACCTTCCGCGGTGGCATCGGCGCCGATGAGGTCGACCACGTGCGCTCCAGTGGCCACGGCTTCTGCGGCATGAGCCGCATCAAGCTGCTCGGCATCCTCGAGGCGCGCGCGACCGAGCTGGGCGTCACGATCCACCACGGCTCGGAGATCACCGACCCCACGCAGCTGGCGGGCTTCGACCTGATCCTCGCCAGCGACGGCATCAACTCGGCAACCCGCGAGCACCTCGTCGAGCACTTCGAGCCGACCCTCGACTGGCGCCCGAACCGCTTCTGCTGGCTGGGCACGGACCGCCCGCTCGAGGCCTTCACCTTCGTCTTCAAGGAGAACGAGCACGGGCTCTTCTGCGTCCACGCCTACCCGTACCAGCCGGGCACCTCGACCTGGATCGTCGAGTGCCAGCCGGACACCTTTGCTGCCGCGGGCTTCGCCGACATGGGCGAGGACGAGACGGTCGAGTACATGCAGCGCCTGTTCGAGCGCGACCTGCAGGTCGACGGGAAGCAGCACTCGATCCTCGGCAACAAGAGCATCTGGCGCCAGTTCCCGACGGTGAGCAACAAGCGCTGGCACCACGAGAACATCGTGCTGATCGGCGACGCCGCCCACACGGCGCACTTCTCGATCGGCTCGGGCACCAAGCTCGCGATGGAGGACGCCGCGGCCCTCGCGACGGTCTTTCGTGACCACGCAGCAGCCGGTGGCAGCATCGACGCGTCCACGGTGCCCGGCATCCTGGCGGCCTACCAGGAGTCCCGCGACGACATCGCCGGCCGCCTGCAGACGACCGCGGCGACGAGCCTGAAGTGGTTCGAGATCATGGACCGCTTCCTGCCCCAGGACGCGGACACCTTCAGCTTCAACCTGATGACGCGCTCGAAGAGCATCACCTTCGCGAACCTCGCGATGCGCGACCCCGAGCTGGTCGGCCGCATCCGCGACGGCTTCGCCGAGGACGCCTTCAGCAGCGCTGGCGTCGAGGCCTGGACCACCGCGGACGGCCAGGCGCCGCCGCCGTCCTTCACGCCGCTGGTGGTCGGCGGCATGACGCTCACCAACCGCATCGTGGTCTCGCCGATGTGCCAGTACTCGGCCGTGGACGGCACGCCGAACGACTGGCACCTCGTGCACCTCGGCGGCCGCGCGATCGGCGGCGCCGGGCTCTTGATGTGCGAGGCCACCGCCGTCTCGCCCGAGGGCCGCATCACCCCCGGCTGCACGGGCATCTACACCGACGAGCACACGGCGGCCTGGAAGCGCATCGTCGAATTCGCCCACACGCACGGGGCCGGCAAGATCGGCCTGCAGATCGGCCACGCCGGCCGCAAGGCTTCCTGCAGCACGCCCGCCGAGGGCGACCGCCCGCTGACCGGCGCCGCGGCCTGGCAGACGGTCGGTCCCACCGACGAGCCTTTCGACCCCGAGGACGAGCACTGGCACGCGCCGCGGGCGATGACGGCCGAGGACATGCAGCAGGCGACAGCCGACTTCGTCGCCGCCGCCGGGCGCGCCACCGAGGCCGGCTTCGACCTGCTCGAGCTGCACATGGCCCACGGCTACCTGCTCTCGAGCTTCCTGTCCCCGGCCTCGAACAAGCGCACCGACGAGTACGGCGGCAGCCTCGAGAACAACCTGCGCTTCCCGCTCGAGGTGCTGGCCGCCGTGCGCGCGGCGTGGGCCGGACCCCTCTCGGTGCGCATCTCGGCCACGGACTGGATCGACGAGCACGGCCTGACCGGCGCCGACGCGGTCGAGATCTCGAAGGCCTTCGAGGCCGCCGGAGCGGACCTGATCGACGTCTCCACCGGCGGCGCCGTGCCGCGCGCGAAGATCCGCTACGGGCGCATGTACCAGGTGCCCTTCGCCGAGCGCATCAAGCAGAACGTGAGCATCCCGGTGATGGCCGTGGGCGCGATCCAGAACGTCGACCAGGCCGACACGATCCTGGCCGCCGAGCGCGCCGACCTGTGCGCCATGGCGCGCCCGCACCTCTTGCATCCCTACCTGACCCTCGACGCCGCCGCCGAGGCCGGCCTCGTGCGGCCGGTCCCGGTCCAGTACCAGTACGGTCGCTAGCCTTCGCGCATAGTCGGGCTGTTCGGGCTCGACCCAGGCCACTCCCAGCGCCTAGGCTGTGGCCATGGAAGACAACCAGCTGCCGGCCGACCGGATCCTCCTGGAGGCGCGCTTCGACCCGCGGCTCAAGACCTACTACCTGCTGCAGACGATGTTCCTGCTGCTGGTCACCTTCTTCGGAATCCTGCTGATGCCGATCTGGTTCTTCATCGGTCGGGCGGTGCACAAGCGCCAGTACGAGGCGCTCGAGTGTGAGCTGACCGAGCGTACGCTGAACTTCCGCAAGGGCTTCCTGTTCCGGGTCCAGAAGAACGTGCCCCTGGACAAGATCACGGACCTGGCCCTGAACGAGGGCCCGATCCTGCGCTACCTCGGCCTGTGCTCGCTGACCGTCGAGACCGCCGGAGGCGGCGCGGGCGTCGGCACCGGCCAGGCGGTGCTGGTCGGCGTGATGGACCCGATCGAGTTCCGCAACGCGGTCATGCGCCAGCGCGACGCGGTCTCGATGGGCGGCGGCCAGCGGCAGGCCCCGGCACCCGTGGCTGCGGCCGCGGTGGACTCGCCGAACGCGGACGCCCAGCTCACGGTCCTGACCGACATCCGCGACGCCCTCGGCCGAATCGAACAGCGGCTCGAAGAGCGCGACCAGGGCTGACCCCGGGTCGCGATTTCGGGTCGATCAGGTCGCAGCCCGGCGCGACTCGAGGAAGCGGCCGAGGCGCACGAGCGCCTCCTCGACGCGCTCCATCGAGAGGGCGTAGCTGAGGCGCACGTAGCCCTCGAGGCAGAAGGCGTCGCCGGGCACGAGGGCTAGGCCGACCTCGTCGAGCAGGTCCTCGCAGAAGCCCGCCGCGCCGCGCTCGTCGCAGTAGGGACGCACGTCGGGGAAGGCGTAGAAGGCGCCGTCGGGGCGCACGTACTCGAGCCCGAGCTCGGTCAAGCCGGCGAGCAGGAGCGCGCGGCGGGCGGCGTACTCGGCGCGCATGGCCTCGACCTCGGGCGGCTCCTCGCGCAGGACGGCTTCGTAGGCCGCCATCGAGACGGCGTTGGGCGAGCCGGTGGTCTGGCTGTGCAGGCGCGTGATCGCAGCGATCAGGTCGGGCGGGCCCGCCGCGAAGCCGATCCGGTAGCCGGTCATCGCGAAGGACTTGCTGGCGCCGTCGATGATCACGACGCGCTCGGCGAGGCCGGGCAGCTCGGCGGCGAAGGCCAGCGGGCTGGTGAAGGTCGTGTCGTCGAAGATCAGGCGCCGGTAGATCTCGTCGGAGAGGATCCACAGGTCGTGCTCGATGGCGAGGGCCGACAGCTCGCGCACCTCGTCCCGGGTCCAGACGTAGCCCGAGGGGTTGTTGGGGGTGTTGAGCAGGATGCCGCGGGTGGCGGGGGTGATCGCGGCGCGGATCGCGGCCAGGTCGGGGCGCGCGCCGCCGATCGGCGCGATCTCGACCGGGCGCCCGCCGGCGAGCCGGATCAGCTCGACGTAGCTGACCCAAGCGGGTAGGGGAACGAGCACGTCGTCGCCGGGCTCGACCAGGCACAGGAGCGCCCCGGAGAGGGCGTGCTTGCCGCTGTGGCAGACGACGACGTGCTCGGGCGCGAAGGGATGCTCGCGGGTGGCGGTCAGGTGCTCGGCGAGTGCGCGCCGCAGCTCGGGCGTGCCGGCGGCGGGGGTGTAGCGCACGTGGCCGCTCTCGATCTTGGCGATCGCGGCGGCGGCCGCTGCGGCGGGCGCCGGGAAGTTGGGCTCGCCCACGGCCATGTTGACCACGTCGGCGCCGCCTGCGATCAGCGCCTTGACGCGGCCATCGAGGGCCAAGGTGGAGGAGGTGGCGAGGTCCGAGGCGCGGCGGGAGATGCGCATGGCGCGGCTGCTCTGGGGGGCAGCCGAGGGGGGGGCTAGGCGGAGATCGGGGATTGAAGGAAGAGGACGGCTGAACGGCTCGTCCATCCCCGGCATACTGCCCCGACCGCGGTCCCGCATCCACCACTCCATGAGTCTTCGTCGCCGAATCCTGCGCATCCTGCTCACGACCTTGGTCGTGCTCCTCTTCGCAGGCTACTTCGCCTTCTCGACCCTGCTCTTCAGCCCGATCGAGGGTGACTACGAGTTCGGGCTAGCCACCCTCGTTCCCCGGGACGTGGACTTCTTCCTGGGCAAGACCGGCCTCCGGGAGGACTTCACCGAGTTCCCCGAGCTGGTCCTGACCGAGGTGCTGGCCGAGCACCCCCAAGGAGCCGAGCTCCTGGGCTCGCCCGAGTGGCGCGAGCTGTCGGTCAAGTACGGCATCGAGTCGCGCGTGACCGAGCTCGAGGCGGCGCTCGCGGACCTGCCGATCGCGGTGGACCCGCTCGAGCTCTTCGGTGGTGAAGAAGTCCTGGTGGCCGGCTACTTCCGCGGCAACAAGGCCGCCGATGCCGACTTCGTCGCCCTCGGGCGCACGAACTGGATGGGCAAGCTGGCCCAGAGCATGCTCTCGTACCCGGGCGCCATCGGCCTCGAGGACCAGGGCATGAGCGTGGTGACCGAGGAGGGCGTGGCGACGCTCAGCGGTGGGCAGCTCTCGCGGCCGATCTCGGTCGCGCGCTTCGCCGACGTGCTGGTCCTGGGCTCGACGCCCGAGCTCGTGCGGCGGGCGCTGGAGCTCGAGGCGACCAAGGGTCAGGACTCCTTCGGCCAGAGCGCGCGCTACGCGGACTACATCCTCAACCAGCGCAACCGCGAGCTCGAGGACATCGAGTTCTTCGTCGACCACGACGCGCTGATGGCGAACCTGGGGATGGACGGCAACGTGCCGGACCTCGGCAGCCAGGACTTCACGCCGGCCTTCCTCGCTCGCCTCGCCCAGCTCAAGCTGTTCAAGGAGATCCAGGGCGTCATCAGCTTCGACGGGGGCTTCGCGATCGACCTGCACGCGGACCTCTCCTCGGAGAAGCTGACCGCACCCCAGAAGCGCTTCTACCGCCAGCCGGGCTTCAACCGCGAGCGCGCCCGCCAGGTCGCCCAGTACGCGCCGGACGACACGGGTGCCCTCGCCTACCTGCAGGCCGACGTCGGCGACGTGCTCGGGATGGTGCTCGAGTCGAGCGAGCCGGCGCTGCAGGACAACTTCCATGACATGGTGCGCGCCGTGTGGGGCTACCCCGACGGCTCCGACTTGATCAGCCAGATCGACGCCGGCCTGAAGGACCGCCTGGCCCTGATCCTGCGTCCGATGGACTACCCCGATGAGGGGCTCGACGGGCCGCCCCACGACGACTCGGAGACCTTCGCCTGGGCCGTGGTCGGCTGGGTCAAGGACAAGGGCGTGCTCGAGGAGTTCCGCCAGAAGGTGACCAGCAACCAGGGGCGCTTCGGCATCTCGGGCTACGAGTCGGGCTCGTCGGGCGTGTGGACCAACGAGGGCGCCGGCGGCCTGATCGTCTACGAGTACTGGAACCAGCTCGTGCCCGGCACCGGGCACCTGGCCTCGGTGGTCTCGGACGACATCTTCATCGTCGGCAACCACTACCGCCTGCTGATGGACATCCTCCTGACCGGCCTCGGTGATGCGCGCCACCCGTCCCTGGCCCAGACGCCGGCCTTCACGTCGCTGATCACCCTCGGGCTGGACTCCTCCAGCGCGATGCTGTGGCTCAACCCCGAACCGATCCAGAAGACCCTCTCGGGCCTCGCCGAGGAGTCCGCCCGGAACGCCGTGCCGAGCATCAACTGGGAGATCCAGCGCCCGCACTACACCAACCAGGTGCTGCGTCGCGACTTCGGCGGCCGCGCCCAGGAGGACCTCGACCTCGACGAGGTGCGACGCTTCGAGGACATCCTCGAGAAGGAGCTCTCGGACTTCGAGTCGAAGTACTACGGCGAGAACGTGTCGGCCCTCGCGGACACCTTCGAGCGCAAGGTCGGCTACCTGCAGGCCATGCGCGGGATGCTGTTCCAGCTGTCCCTGGACCCCAAGCGAGTCGACCTGGCCCTGCGCGCGATCATCCCGACCGACGGGCTGTAGCGGCGCGGTGGGCATGCGAAGAGGGGCGCTGCTTCGGCTGAAGCAGCGCCCCTCTTCTTGTTGGATGGTGCCCGAGACTGGGGTCGAACCAGCATGAGTGTTACCTCACCAGATCCTTAGTCTGGCGCGTCTACCAATTCCGCCACCCGGGCACCTTTGATCGTCTTGTAGTCCCCAGCGCAGCGTCCCGGTGGAGGCCGCGTCCGGTGCTGCCTGGGGTCGGCGCTCCGGTTTCGGGGGCGGGGAGTCTAGCAATTTGGAGCCGTGGGGCAAGCCTTAACCGGCAGGGGGCCTTGCGGAAGGTGGGTTCGGCGGGGAAAGTGTGCCCGAGACCTGTTCCCCTCCTCCTGAAGTCTTCCCAAAGAGCCATGTCGATCCTGAAAGGAAACGCCCTCATCGGTCAGTCCGGTGGTCCCACCTGCGTCATCAACCAGAGCCTCGTCGGCTTGATCCAGGAGGCGGCCGGGACCGACGCGATCCATCGCGTGTACGGCGCGCTCCACGGCATCGCCGGCGTGCTGGCCGAGGACTTCATCGACCTCGGGAAGGAGTCGAACGAGACCCTCGAGAAGGTCGCGCTGACCCCCTGCGCGGCCCTGCGCTCGGTCCGCAAGAAGCCCACCCGGGAGGAGTGCGAGGCGGCCCTCGAGGTCTTCAAGAAGCACGACATCCGCTACTTCTTCTACATCGGTGGCAACGACAGCGCCGAGACGGCCCACATCCTCAACGAGCTCGCCGTCGAGCAGGGCTACGAGGTGCGCCTGTTCCACGTGCCGAAGACGATCGACAACGATCTGCGCGTGACCGACCACTGTCCCGGCTACGGCTCGGCGGCCAAGTTCGTCGCCTCGGCCTTCATGGGCGACAACCAGGACAACCGCAGCCTGCCCGGCATCAAGATCGACGTCGTCATGGGCCGCCACGCCGGCTGGCTGACCGCCGCGAGCCTGCTGGCCCGTGAGCACGCGGACGACGGCCCGCACCTGATCTACGTGCCCGAGGTCGACTTCACCATCGACGGCTTCCTGGGCGATGTCGACCGCATGTACCAGAAGCACGGCCGCTGCCTGGTGGCCGTCTCGGAAGGCGTGCACGGCCCCGGGGGCGAGCCGATCTTCTCGACCGGCGAGGTCGACAGCCACGGCAACGTGCAGCTCTCGGGCTCGGGCGCCCTGGGCGACTTCCTGGCCGCCAAGGTCAAGGACGGGCTCGGCAAGGGCCTGCGCGTGCGCGCCGACACCTTCGGCTACCTGCAGCGCTCCTTCGCCGGCTACTACAGCGAGGTCGACGCGGCCGAGGCGCGCGAGGTCGGCCGCACGGCCGTGCGCGTGGCCACCGGCGGCGAGACGCCCCACGGCTCGATCTACATCGGCCGCGAGACCGAGGACGGCCAGTACCGCGCGACCTTCAACGTGACCGAGCTCAAGAACGTCGCCAAGGAGACCCGCGACCTCGACGCGGGCTTCCTGGCCGGCACCTCGGACATCGACCCGTCCTTCCTCGACTACGTGCGCCCGCTGGTCGGCAAGATGCCCAGCGCGGGCCGCCTGAGCGACTTCGGGATCTAGTCCCAGCCGGCGCCTGG
>JARGPD010000020.1:13106-19286 GCA_029212845.1 Planctomycetota bacterium | reverse complement strand
TCGCGCCCCGGCGGCCGCCGGGCCGGTGCGGCGCCACCCCCGCCCGCGCCCCCAACCCAGCCGGCCCCCCTGCCCCCGGCCCCCCGGCGCCGCTTGCCATGGACCAAAGGTGGGTGGTCCAGGCCGCTTGCCCTACTGGGCTTCGAGCTTCCAGCCGAGCACCAGGTCACCACTGGGTGAGAGGAAGTCGAGCCGAAGAGGCCCAACCTCGCCAGTCTCGAGCATGCTCGGCAGGCCGAAGCCGGAGACAGCCTCAGAGTTGGCGAAGCTTGCCGTCCCGGGCCCAGGCGAGTCGGTCCGACGTACTTGCAGGGTGGGTTCCGTGTCGCCGATCGACTCGACGGTGTAGGCGATCATGTAGTTGTAGGTGGACACAGGATCGATCCCCGGAGGGGTCTCCCCGAGCAGCAGCTCAGTGACTGGCAGCGGGAGCACAGTGAGCACCTGCCCATTGGCGGGCATGCCGATGGAGATGACTTGTTGGAGGTCGCCCCCCGACGTGGACTGGGGTTGCGCCAGTGCGGCAGCGAGGGTGGTAAGTGCGAGGAGCTTCAACATAGGAGTCAGGGCGTCAAGGAGTCTGCGAGTTGGGCGATCAAGACCAGCTGGGTTCGTTCTTCCGGGGTGATCATCCCCATGGCCTTGGCCTCGGGAGTGGTGTTGGAGATGGGGTCCACCAGCTTGCCGCGCTCGAGCAGCGTGAACAGGAGTGGAAACCTGTCCTTCTCGGCGATGAGCAGGACCGTCTGATCCCCCGAGCCGCGGAAGATCGGGTGCTCGCTCTCGCTGGACAGCTCAGCGACGTTCCAATCGGATCCGGGCGCTAGGGGGATGCCCTGGCGTTCGTTCTCCAGGATGTCCGCAATGCACGCGGCCAGGGGCGGGAGTGCATTGTGGATGTCTAGGTCTTGGCGGGCGACGAGGGCGAGCATGTCCTGGGCACGGCGGCCAGTCACCTCCAGCCCCCTCGGGTCCATGGGGATCGGGCTGGATGCGCCCGCTGAGGGCGTCGGCCCACTTCGGCTCAGGGCGCCATCATCTGCAGCTGGCAGGGAAACTCGGCTCTCCTCTTCGCTCTGGGCGTCACTCGAAGTCGCGAGCTGCTCGTGCCCGGATTCCTTCGAGCTGTTGATCAGCAGCAAGATGCAAGCTGCGAGCACCAACGAGAGGAGCAGCGCGCTGCCGAGCCAAGCACCGCTGCGGGACGGTGTGAGATCAGACATCGCACTCTGCACAATTCAGGTAGTGACTCCAGGCATTGCTTCCTGCCCGCAGTGCCACCCAAGCACTCGTGCCACAGGCTGCAATTAGGTCGACGACATGCGGGTTGACGTTCGCGCATCTCGTTGCCGAGAGGGAGCCAGTGTCGAAGTTGCGCACGAAGCCCGTGACGTAGTTGGCTCCGTCATAGGACCAGGTGCAACCCTTGGGGGCGCAGCTGCAGCAATCGGTATGGACCTTGAGTCGTGCGCGACAACTCGAGATGTGCTCGCAGTCACCGTTTGCCGTGCCGAATGTCAGTGGAGCAGGCGGGTTCGGTTGGATCGTGAGCGTCCCGCAGGGTGTGGGCGTGTAGCTCCCCGGTGTGTAGGTGGGCATGCAGGACTGGATGCCTTGACCGGGCACGGTGGGCGCGAGCAGAGCTGACACGAGCGCAAGTGCGGCGCCTAGTTTGTACGCCTTCATGGGTCGATGGTCAGGGGGCGCGAGAGTGAAGCTCCTTCAGGATAGCCGGACCCTCTGGTGGCAGGGGGGGGGGCTCGATGCCAGTTCTTCCACACGCGCTATACTGATGCTCACACGGTGTTTATGGCAATACCAGAGACGTGGTGAGCTACCCTGACCGGCGCGGCCTCACGGGGTGAGGCGTACGGCTCGAACTCGACCGACTCGAAGCCGGCGGACTCGATAAGGGCACCCGTGTCGCGATCCAAGCGGCAGCCGTCGGCCAGGTGGCACCTGATCGGCGTCGCGGCGCCTTGGAAGCGGCGCGTCCAGCTGCCGCGCGGCGCGGCAACATGCTCGAGGAACACGAAGCGGCCACCGGGCCGCAGGACGCGGCGCACCTCGGCCAGGGTCGCCGCCTGGTCCGGCACCGATCACAGCACGAGCGTCGCGACGACCACATCGGCGAAGTCGTCCGCCAGGTCGATGCGCCCGTCTGCAAGGTCGACGAAGCGCGGCTCAAGGTCTGTGGGGTCCGCGCCGCGCTGCTCGGCCCAGCGCCGCCGCAGCTCTTCGCGCATCGGCGCCGAGGGCTCGACCCCGTGCCAGTCGACGGCCTTCGGCAGGTGCCCGAGGTTGACCCCGGTCCCGGGCCCGAGCTCGACCACGCGGCCCTCGAGCTCGCCGAGCAGCGCCGCCCGCCGCGGGCCAGCATGGCGCTCGTAGCCGGCCATCAGCCGATCGTAGGTGCGCGCCATCAGGCGCTGACGGAGCCCCATCGGCTGCGGGCGGTGGGGGGGATGGAGTCGCGGGCTATTGCTTGATCGTCACGCGGCGGTCGAGGACGAAGGGCCCGTACTCGATCGCTTGCGTGGTGCCGGGCCAGGTCACGCTGATCCGCGCCTCGCCCTCCACGTCGCCCAGGCCGAAGTGCAGCCAGGGGGAGTTGGTGGAGAGGTAGCTCTGGCCGGCGCGGCGCTCGGCGGAGCGGGTCAGCTCGCCGACGGACACGGTCACCCGGGCGCCGATGCCGTCGCGGTTGACGCCTGCATCGACGTCGCCGACAAGCAGCACCTCGAGCCAGCGGCCGCTCGTCTCGCTGTCGTTGCGCAAGAGGGTCGGCGGATCGTTGAGGTTGGTGACCAGGATGTCCACGTCGCCGTCGGCGTCGAAGTCGCCGAAGGCTGCACCGCGACTGGCGGCGCGCACGGCGACGCCGCTGCCAGCCTCCTCGACGAGCAGGAGCCGCCGGCCGTCGCGGGCGTACAGCTGGTTCTGCTGGAGGTAGCTGGTGTTCGGGTCGTCGGTCTCGGCCGAGGGGTAGACGTGGCCGCAGGCGATGTACAGGTCGAGGTCGGCGTCCAGGTCGAAGTCCGCGAAGCCGACGCCCCAGGACAGGACGTTGCGGGTCGGGCCGGCCAGGCCGTTGCGCACGGTCACGTCCCGGAAGATGCGCCCGTCGTTGCGGTAGAGGGTGTTCACGTCGTCGTCGAAGTTCGTGACCACCAGGTCGTCGTCGCCGTCGGCGTCCATGTCGGCGGCGTCGATGCCCATGCCCGCCTGGGCGTTGCCCTGCTCGCCGTAGGCCAGGCCGACGACCGCGCCGCGCTCGACCAGCTTGCCCGTGCCGTCACCCACGAACAGGTAGTTGGGCTGGCTGTCATTGGCCACGTACAGGTCCGGGTCGCCGTCGAGGTCCTGGTCGAGGAAGACCGCGCCGAGGGTGTAGGCGGCCTCGACGCCGAGGATGCCGGCCTCCTCCGAGCCGTCGACGAAGGTGCCGTCGGCTTGCTGGCGGAACAGGAAGTCGCGCTGGATCGGTAGGCCGCTCGGCCCGTAGTAGGCGTCGCGCATGCCCTTCCAGTTCTGGGTCTCGCCGCCGTGGGGTGGGTTCGCGGGATCGAAGCCCAGGTAGTGCCCGACGTACAGGTCGAGCCGCCCGTCGAGGTCCACGTCACCCCACGCGCAGCACACGCCCCAGGGCGTCAGCTCGACGTCGACTTCGGCCACGCCGGCGGCGGCCGCCACGTCGACGAAGTGCCCCGCGCCGTCGTTCTGGTACAGGGAGTGCGTGCCCCAGTTCGCGACGAACAGGTCCGTGTCCCCGTCGTTGTCGTAGTCCGCCGCCGCGACGCCATTGTTCCAGGCGGTCGAGTCCAGGCCGCTGGCCGCGCTCACGTCCTCGAAGGTGCCGTCGCCGCGGTTCTTGAAGAAGCGGCTGGTCGGCAGCGGATCGGGCAGGGGACCGAGGGACGAGCCGTTGGCGACGTACAGGTCGAGGTGTCCGTCGCCGTCGTCGTCGAGCCAGGCCGCACCCTGGCCGATGGCCTCGAGGATCGAGCGCTTGGTGTCGCGCTCGGAGCCGTTCCAGTTCAGGAAGGCGACGCCCGCGGCCTCGGTGGCATCGGTGAAGTCGAGCCGGATCGAGTCGCGGGAGGTGTCCGGGGCTCCGGCGGGCTCTACGGGCTGCCCCCCGGGGTTCGGTTCTGGGGCCGCGGGGGCCGGCTCCTGGGGCTCGGGCGAGCAGCCCACCACCATAATTAGGAAGGCGAGCTGCAGGGAGCGCTGGGACCGAGCGCGCGCTAGGCGGAGGTGTCGTGATGGTTTCATGCAGTGGGGGTGAGTTTCCCTTATCTTTACATCACGGATGATGGATGGATCGAGAATCTGCTGGGGCCTTGTGCTGCTCGCCGCTTGCGGTGGAGCGGTCGAGCCCAGCATCGAACCCAAGGGCGGCCAGGTGGCGGTCGAGGCGCCCCTTGGCTCGGACGATGCGACTGCTGGCCCCGAAGTCTCCGCCGAGAGCTGGTCGACGATCTTCCGCTCGGAGTGGATCGAGGAGGTCCCGCCTCCGCCCGTGGCGGACCTGGCCGGCCGCGCCGCCGACGACCGCGCGCGCCTCGACCAGATCCTGGCCGACGACCTGCCCGAGCAGCGCGCCTGGGTGAAGACCCTGCGCAGCCGGATCTCCCTGGACCCCGAGAACGTCGCCCTGCGACTCGAGCTCGGTGACTTCTACTACCAGCACGAGCTCCCGAACCTGGCCGAGATCCAGTTCCTGACCCTGCTCGAGCTGGACGACCACCAGGGCGTCGCCCACAAGCTCTTGGCCGACACCTACCGCCAGGCTGGCGACCAGGGACGCGCGGCCTGGCACGCGCGCCGGGCCCACCGCGACCTGCCGAGCGACGCGACCGTGCTGTTCCTGTGGGGCTGGACCCTGCGCGACGGCGGCGACCTCGAGGTGGCGACCGCCGTGGCCGAGCGCGGGCTCGAGCTGGACCCGACCGACGACCGGGTGCTGGTGCTGCTGGCGATGCTGCGCGCCGACGACGGCCGCTACGAAGAGGCCGTCGAGCTGGCCGAGAAGGGGATCGAGGCCAACCCCGATCACCTGCGCGGGCACTCGGTCCTGGGCCAGGCGCTGATCGCCCTCGGCCATGAGGAGGCGGGCGAGGAGCAGATGGTCCTGCACCGCCGGCTCCTGCTGCTGAACTCGGCCAAGCTGCTGCACCGCAACCCGCCGCTGCCCGACTGGGAGCGCGCCGCTGCCCTGGCTCACTACCACCACCTCGTCGGGCGGCTGGACCTCGCGCGGGAGGAGCTCGTGCGCAGCGAGGAGCTCTTGCCGAACAACCCCGCGGCTCGCGTGATCGCCGCCCGCATCGCGGTGACCGAGGGCAACGAGGACGAGGCCTTCGAGCTGCTCGAGGGCATCCTGGCGGAGACGCCCGACGAGGTGCGCGCGACCCGCGCCCTCGCGAACCTGCTGGTGGTCGCGTCGGACCTGGAGCGGCGCGACTATGCCCGCGCCCACGAGCTGGCCAGCAGCCTGCTCGGCCGCGGCGGGGACGGGGACTTCGAGGTGCTGTTCACCTTGGGCTTGGCCGAGGCAGAGCTGGGCTTCGAGATCCAAGCGCGGCGGCACTTGAAGGCGGCCCTGCGTGTCGAGCCCACGAACCCCTTCGCGCTCGAAGCCCTCTCGACCCTCGACTGAGTCGGACCGACCGAAGGCGCGCAGGCATTGGCGTGTGGCTTTTTGGGGGCTGTGGGAGAACCGGGAGGGGAGGGCGCGGTTTCTGGGGCCGAACCGAAGGCACCGAACCAAGGACCACGACATGAAGTACACCCTGCAGCTGCTGCTCACCCTCCCGCTCTTCACCCTCTCGACCCAGGCCCAGACCCAGGCCCAAGAGGCGCCCGCGCCTGCGCCCGAGATCGTCTGGGAGTCGGCCGACGAGGCGCCCGTCGAGCGCCCTCGCTTCCGCGAGCGCTTCTCCAACCTGGACGAGGGCCAGCGCCAGCAGCTGCGCCAGCGCATCGGCCAAGCGCGCCGCGGTGGGCAGGGCCAAGAGCAAGGCCTGCAGCGCGGGATGCGCGGTGGGCAAGGCCAAGAGCAAGGGCTGCAGCGCGGGATGCGCGGTGGGCAAGGCCAGCAGCAAGGGCTGCAGCGCGGGATCCGCGGCGGCCAGCAGGACTTGAGGAACGGGGGCGGCCAAGAGGCACGCCGGGGCT
>JARGPD010000020.1:0-13006 GCA_029212845.1 Planctomycetota bacterium | reverse complement strand
CGCGGCGGCCAGCAGGACTTGAGGAACGGGGGCGGCCAAGAGGCACGCCGGGGCTTCGGCCGACGCGCCGAGCGCCGGCGCTAGGCCGACCTTGGGAGACACGCGAGCTGGGGAGCTCGCCTCCCAACCGGGCCCGCCGGGGTTGCACCTTGGCGGGCCCCTTCGTGCCCGCACTAGAGCTCGAGGCCTAGAGCTCGATCGCCTTCCAGGCCAGGATTGCGTTGGTCGCCACCGTCAACAGGTGGCCCATCCCCAGGCCGAGGAAGCGCAGGTCGCGGCGCTCGGCGACCTGCGGCATCCGCGCGAGGTCGTTGGTCGCGACCGCGTGGGCCAGCCGGTCCGCGACCGCGATCACGATCGCCGAGGGCAGCGCCTTCGCGACGCGCCAGGGCTCGTGGTGGAAGGCGATCGCCTGGGCCAGGTTGCGCGGCAGGTCCCAGGCCAGAACGACCTTGGCCCCGATCTGGGCGTGGTTCACGCCAAAGGCCTCGCGCTCGGCCTCGGTCAGGGGCACCCCGTCGCGCTTGGCAGCGGCGGAGACCTCGAGGTACTTCTCGCGCACGTTGTCGAGCAGGATGGCGCGGCCCATGTCGTGCAGCAGGCCCGCCGTGTGCAGCTCGGCAGGGTCCATGAGGTCGGTCCGCGGGGACTTCCCCGCGATGGTGCGGCAGATGTGCGCGGTCAGGATGGAGTGCCGCCAGTGGGTCGACATCTCCATGTCCTTGCGCAGGGACTTGGTCCCGTAGACGCCGATGGTGCCGGCTTGGATGACGATCGAGCGCAGCCGATTGATGCCGAGGATCGATGCCGCATGGCAGGGATCGAGCACCGTCGTCGGCAGCCCGAACATGGTGCTGTTCGCGATGCGCAGCACCCGCATGGAGAGCTCAGGGTCCTCACCGAGCGCCTCGCCGATCTCCATCACACCCACGTTGGGGTCACGGACGAGCTCGTTGAGCTTGACCACAGCCGCCGGTAGGGAGGGGATACGTAGGCTTTGCTCTCCGTCATGGAGAGCATCGGTAGTGTTCATTGGGTGCAAGGGAGGCTTCCCCATGCGGTCTGGAGGACCCTGGGGCTGGGCTGGACGAGGAGCCAAAGGGGGTTGTCGGCCAGATCCCACGGAACATGAGGCCCACTCCGCGCGTTTCTTGGACGTGGGATAGGATTTCCTTTCCACCCCCCCAAAAGCCGTCTTCTCACCCCCCCAGGAGGACCTCCTTGATTCTTGCCAGCCTAGCCCTAGCGCTCGTCCCGCCCGCGTTCCAGGAGGCCCAGCTCGCGCCGGCCTCCGCGCCCCTGCCCGCTGTCGTCGAGTACGGCACGGACCTCGACCTGCGCGACAGCCTGCTGCGCGCCGCCGCGGTCCACGCCGACTCCACCGGCTTCGTGGTCGGCGAGTTCGACCCGCGCATGCAGCAAGCCATCGAGCGCCACGGCGGCGAGGTCTTCTGGCTGCCCACCGATGTCGAGATGCGGCACCTCTGGCTGGTCCCCTCGGAGCACCTCGACCTGGTGCCGACCGGTGCGGGTGAGGCCGGGCTGCCGCCGGTGAAGCGCCTCTTCCAAGGTCCCGCCGGTGGGCCGGCGCTCTTCGCGGTCGCCCCCGGTGGCGGACCCGCGCTCCAGGCGGTGCTGGCCAGCGGCGGCCACGGCCACTGCGGCCTGATGCCGGTCGGTCGCACGGCCCTGCGCCCGGCCCCGCCCGTCGTGTGGCGCGGCCAGACCGGCGCCCAGGGGCCCCAGGCCCTCGGAGCCGGCGACCCGCGCATCCAGGCCCTCGTGGACGCGGTCGACAAGTCCAACCTCGTAGCCACGGTCACGTCGCTCTCCTCGAACTTCTCGCGCCGCGCGGACCACGCCGGTTCCTTCGCGGCCCAGGCCGACATCCAGGGCTGGCTGACCGGTCTCGGCCTCAGCGCAACGACCCAGCAGTTCGACTCGAGCTACAGCTCCAACGTCGTCGCCGAGCTGCCCGGCACGACCTCACCCGAGAAGGTCGTCGTCATCGGCGCGCACTTCGACTCGGTCAACTGGGCCGACGGGGCGACGGCGAGCTCCCCCGGCGCCGACGACAACGCCTCGGGCAGCTCTGGCGTGATCGAGGCGGCGCGGGTCCTGTCCCAGGGCGGCCCCTACGAGCACACCCTGCGCTTCGTGCTGTTCTCGGGTGAGGAGTTCGGCCTGCTCGGCTCGGACTACAACGCCGCCCAGTCCCAGGCGGCGGGTGACGACATCATCGCCATGCTGAACATGGACATGATCGCCCACCGCGCGCCCGGCGACGTGCGCGACGTGGACTTCGCGACCAACAACACATCGGCGTCCCTGACCGCCTTCTGCGACGCGACCTCGGCCATCTACGTGCCGGGTTGGGCCTCGACCTCGGGCACCCTGACCGCCGGTAGCTCGGACCACGCCTCGTACAACTCCAAGGGCTTCCCCGCGGCCTTCTTCTTCGAGGACCTGTCCGAGTACTACTTCGACATCCACACCGCCAAGGACACGATGGCCCTGGCGACGACCGACTTCGACCTGGCGAAGATGATCGTGCAGGGCGTCGTGGCTTCGGCCGCGAGCCTGGCCGAGCCGGTCGACATGACCCTCGCGCACACGCCGCTGGTCGACACCCTCGATGGCGTCGGCCCCTACCTCGTGGCGGCCAATGTCACCAGCCAGACGGCGGCCACGGTGGCGTCGGTGACCCTGCACCACTCGAGCGACGGCGTGAACTTCACGGCCACGCAGATGGTCGACCAGGGCGGCGGCCTCTACCACGGCCTGATCCCCGGCGGCGGCTCGCCGGTGACCCTGTCCTACTGGATCGAGGCCCTCGACAGCGCCGGCGGCAGCGAGGTCGAGCCCGCGGGCGCCGACCTAGGCGCCGCGCCCTTCGACTTCTTCGTCGGCCAGAAGACGGTGCTCTATGCGACCGACTTCGAGGGTGGCTCCGACGCCGGCTGGACCCACGCCCAGGTCCTCAAGCAGGACGACTGGCAGCGCGGCGTGCCCAACGGCCAGGGCGGCGACCCGTCCTCGGCGGTCTCCGGGACCTCGGTCTGGGGCAACGACCTCGGCCCCTCGGGCTTCAACGGCATCTACCAGTCGGACGTCCACAACTACCTGCGCTCGCCGTCGATCGACGCGTCGGGCACGACCAGCCTGAACCTGGAGTTCGAGCGCTGGCTGACCGTGGAGGAAGCGACCTACGACCAGGCGCAGATCTTCGTCGGTGGCCAGCTCGTCTGGGAGAACCCGCTGGTCGGCAACCTCGCCGACACGTCCTGGACCCACGTCGACCTGGACGTGACGGCCGCGGGCGCGGGCGATCCCAACCTGACCGTCGAGTTCCGCCTGGTCACCGACGGCGGGCTCGAGTTCGGCGGCTGGAACATCGACGACTTCGCCCTGACCGTGCAAGGTCCGGCCCCGGCGCCGCCGGCGCCGAGCTTCACGCTCAGCCCGAGCAGCGCTCCGGCCATCGGCTGGGTCGAGGTCACCGCGAGCGGCGCGGGCATGGGCGGCGTGACCGCGGTCACCGTCGGCGGCCAGAGCGTGGCCTTCGAGCAGGGCGCGGGCCAGGTCAGCTTCCTCGCCCCCCCGGCGAGCTCCCTGGCCGCGGCCGATGTGGTCGTGACGACGGCGGCGGGCAGCGGCAACGCCCCGCTCGGCATCGTGCCCAACGCGACCGTGGCGATCGTGGGTGACGACGAGGCCCTGCCCGGGGCGTCGATCGGCTTCACGGTCGGCTCGCCCAACCCGGGTCTCGCTTGGCTGCTGATGAGCCCGAACCCGGGCGCCACCAGCGTGCCCGGCTTCGTGGACCTCGCGATCGGTGGCGGCAGCATCCCGAGCATCTCGATCCTGTTCTCCGGCGTGCTCAACGCCGCCGGGAACTGGAGCGTCAGCACGGCGGTGCCCCCCGGTCCGGGCCTCTCGGGGCTGACCCTGCAGCTCGAGGGCCTGGTGGTCGACCTGGGCGGGGTCTTCTCGGCCTCGGGTGCACACCCCTTCGTGGTGCTCTGATCCGATCCTTTCGGCACGGCCCAAGGTCGTTCCAACTTGCGCCCTCCGATCGGCTTATGCCGGTCGGAGGGCGTCTTCACAGGATCTTCATCGGACGTGATTGCCACCTTCCTGCGCGATCTCGCCGGAGCGGATAGAATGGGTGGGTCTCATTCGCTCGGCTGTCGATCTCTCGGTCCCTCTTGGGGATCTGGCCGCGGATGCTCCTCGCGTGGTTCGCCTCTCTGCGTTCCCGCCACTCCCCCCGGACTCTTCTACCGCACCTTCGGATGAAAGCCCTCCCGTACATCTTCGGAGCCCTCGCTGGCAGTGCCCTCGCATCTGCCGCCTCCGCCCAAGTCGCTGACGTGTTCCTCATGGACGCCCAGCATGATCAGATCCTGCGCCTGGCGGACCTCGACGCCGACGGCATCTACCACTCCACGAACGAAGCCTCCTCGTTCTGGAACAACGGCACCCTTGGTGCGACCTCGGTCTACCCCGAGCACGTCCAGATGCGCAACGAGGCCGGCGTGCCCGTCGCGTACTGGATCGACGCGAAGCTCGACATCATCTACCGCGGTGTCGACACCGACGGCAACGGTCTGCTCGACCACGGCACCCCCGACGTGACGGTCTTCCGTGACTCCGGCGTGCTCGACGGCTCGTCGAGCGCCAACGGCCTGGCCCTGACCCCCGACGGCGCGGTCTGGTACTGCGCGGACTACGACGGCTCCGGCACCCACAAGGGCGTCTTCCGCCTGTTCGACATCAACGGCGACGGCGACGCCGCTGACCTCGGCGAGCAGGTCGCCCTCGTGCCCGATGGCGGCACCGTGAGCACGCCCAACGCCGGCGGCCCCGTGCTCGTCGACGCCGAGAACATGGTCGAGATGACCGAGCTCGGCAACGGCGTCATCGCGTGGACGGGCTACTCCGGTAGCTTCTCCGCCGACTTCAGCCTCTACCGCTTCGAGGACCTCAACGGTGACGGCGACGTGCTCGACACCGACGAGGCGATCAACTGGCTGAACGCGACCGGCAAGAACCCGGCGCTCGACATGAACGTCGACTTCCAGAGCGGCGTCCTGCGCAGCATGGAGGCCTTCGTCGGCGGCGTCTCGAAGGGGCACGCACGCTTCATGAAGCTCTGCACCCGCGTCGAGGGCCTCAGTGAGGTCGTCTATGTCGCGACCGACTCTTCGGACACCGGCGACTTCTCGCTCAACCTCGCGGGCCAGGGCCTCAACGGCCTGATCTACCGCTGCGAGGACCTGAACGGTGACCGCGATGTCAACGACGCCGGTGAGGTCACCCTGTACTTCGACGGCAGCAACAGCGCTGGCAACGAGTTCCCGAAGATCCTCGGGATGGACGCGGTCGGCACCTCGATCTACATCGCTGGCCTGAGCAACGACACCGTCGTGACCCGCCTCGAGGACATCAACGCCGACGGCGACGCGATGGATCCGGGCGAGCACATCGACAACGGCGGCCAAGGCCTCTGGGACCCCAACACCTGGGGCGGCATCCACGGTGACTACCCCGTCCCGTACGACATCACCTACGGCAACTACCACGTCTTCACCCTCGACATGGGTGCCTTCGGTGGCGGCGCCTGGGCGGCCCCGGCGGCCAACTGGTTCGTCAGTGGCGTCGGCTGCTCGCTCTACTCGAGCGACATCCCGACCATCCACGGTGCGGGCTCGGCCCAGATCGGAACGGCCAACTTCACCACCGAGATGCGCAACGTGCCCGGCGGCATGCCCGCCGCCCTGACCGTCGGCTTCAACACCGACTTCTGGCTCGGCATCCCGCTGCCCTTCGACCTGGCGGCCCTCGGCTGGCCCGGCTGCAACCTGTACCAGGACTGGCAGTACACCCTGTTCACGGTGACCAGCGCTGGCGGCCCGACCGACGGTGTGGCCTCGATGGCCCTGAACCTGCCCAACTTCGCGCCGCTCGTCGGCCTCGACCTGCCGATGCAGTGGGCGCTCCTGAACCTGACCCCGGTCGGCTTCGACCTCGGTCTCACCCCCCTGGGTGAGGTCACGGTCGTCCCCTAGGACCCCAAGGACTCTCCGCGCTCCGGCGCGGTCCCGGCGAGCCCGGTCCTCCTTCGCGGAGGGCCGGGCTCGCGGTCTATTCGGGCGGCCGGCAAATGTCGGATCACCTTCAGATCCGCTCTGTGGGGGGTCGACGTTTGGGGGACCGGTGTGAGCTGTCTCCCCCCAGCCTCCGGACAAGTTCACATGCGCACCCTCCTGACCCTCCTCGCCTTCGGCGCACTCAGCCTCTTGGTCTCCCGGCCGCTCTTCACGGAGCCCGCGGTACGCGCCGGCACGGCCCTCCGCATGGACGTGCCCGACCTGGTCGAGGCCGCCGACCTCGTGCTCGAAGGCCGGGTCCTGTCCGCCACTCCGGTCGAGACCGAAGAGGGCCTGATCGAGACCGAGTACGAGCTCGCGGTCGACCGCACCTTCCGCGGCGACGACGTCTTCCTTCGCAGCGTCCGGCTGCCCGGCGGCGTGCTCGAGGACGGCCGCGGCATGCTGCTGGCCGGCGTGCCGCACCTGCGGGAGGGCGAGGACGCGCTCCTGTTCCTCAGCCATGCCGGACCGCGCGGCGTGCGCCTGCCGGTCGGCCTGGCCCAGGGGCGCTACCGTATCGTCACGCGCCTCGACGGCTCCAAGCTGGCCGTGCGCGACCAGTCCGACCTCGGCCTGGTCGACCCGAGCACGGGCGACCTGCTCGAGGCCGATGGCTTGCACATCCGAGACTACGCCGAGCTGGTCGCCGAGATCGAGGCGTCCATGGGCAGCGTCCGATCCCAGGCGCAGGCGGGAGCGCCGAAGTGATGGGGGGCGCCTGGGGAGGGAAGCTGCGGGTCGCGCTGGTCGTCGCCGTGGTCGGCGCGCTGGCCTTCGCGCACGTGCGCCTGATCCACCCGAGCACGGGGGCGGAGCTGTTCTGGAGCAACCCGAGCAGCATCTCGGTGGTGATCAACGAAGCGGGCTCGGACAACCTCCCCGACAAGAGCCACATGACGGCCCTGCGCAACTCGATCGACGAGTGGAACCGGACGCCGGGCTCGAGCGCGCGGCTCGTGGAGAACATCAGCCCTGGGCAGCAGGCGCGCACGGACTGGGCCTCGGACTCGATCCACCTGCTGTACTTCGACGAGGACAACAGCTCGGGCTACTTCCCATCGGGCTCTGGCACGGTCGCGATCACGCCGATCTGGTTCTACGCCGGCGGCTCGATCTCGGACGCCGACGTGCTGTTCAACGGCAAGAACTTCAACTTCACGACCAGCGGCCAAGCGGGCCGCTTCGACGTGCAGGACATCGCGACCCACGAGCTCGGGCACCTGCTCGGGCTCGACCACAGCGGCGTGGCCGGCGCCAGCATGTACCCGTACGTCGACACCTCGGTGGTGCTGCACCGCAGCCTGGCGGGGGACGACATCGGCGGGATGCGAGAGGTGTACCCCGACGGCAGCTTCGGGCGCCTGACGGGCACCGTGCGGCGCGCCGACAACTCGACCGTCGCCGGGGCTTGGGTCTCTGCCCGCGACAGCGACGGCCGGATCGTCGGTGGGGGCCTCGCCAACAACCTGGGTCTGTACACGATCGAGGGGCTCGACCCCGGCGACTACACGCTCTACGCACGGCCCCTGGACCAGCCGGTCTCGTCGGCCAACCTGACCAGCGGGCACGTGGTCGTGACGGACTTCGGGGCGACCCACCTGCCCGGCGTCTACACCGTCGCGGCGGGTCAGACCAAGGGGGTCAGCGACCTGATCGTGGGCCCCGACGCGACCATGAGCCTGGGCCGCAGCTCGGACAACTTCCCCCTGCGCGTGGTGCAGGGACAGACCACCAACCTGACGATCCACGGGGCCGGCCTGAACCCCGGCTCGGTGCTGACCTGCAGCGATCCGAGCGTGACCGTGTCGGCCATCTCTTGGCACGGCAGCCTGGTCACCCTGTCCGTCAGCGTGCCGGCCGGCGAGCCGCGCGGGCACCTCGACCTCGAGGTGTCCGGGCCCTTCGGCGAGCGCTCGATCCTGCCCGGCGGGCTCGAGGTGACGCCGCCGGACCCGGTCGTGCTGACCGTCTCGCCCTCCGCGGGCAGCGACTCGGGCGGCACCTCGATGGTCATCAAGGGCAACCACTTCGAGCCAGGGGCGCGTGTCGTGATCGGCGACCGCATCTACACCGACGGCGAGCCCGGCGGGTGCCAGGTGGTGGACCCGACCACGATCCTGTTGAGCACCGGCGCCACGGTGCCCGGGGTGCACGACGTGGTCGTGATCGACCAGAGCGGCGTCGAAGGCCGCCAGAGCTCGGCCTTCACCTCAGCCGCGATCCCGACGATCGACACGGTCTTCCCGCTGGCCGGCAACCGGCTCGGCGGGACCGAGATGGTCCTGCGTGGCGACAACTTCGCGACGGGCCTCGAGGTGCGCATCGACGGCATCTCCCAGGGTGCTGTGACCCGCGACAGCGGCGAGCGCGTGGTCGTGACCACCAACGGCGGGCTGGAGGGTGGCCCCTACCTGCTCGAGCTCGAGAACCCGGGCGGCGGCGTCGCCACCAGCGCCTTCGCCTACGTGCGCCCGGCCGACCCGGTCGTGACTGGGCTGCAGCCGTCCGAGGGCGTGCCCGGCGACGTGGTGACCCTGTCGGGTGCGAACTTCTCGCCCCAGACCCAGGTCCTCTTCGGCGCGGACCCGGACACGGGGATCGGCGGCGTCGCGGCCGACTCGATCGAGTTCCTCGGCCCGGGCACCCTCGAGGTGACCCTGCCCGCGGGCCTCGCCGGGGACCAGAGCGTCCTGGTGCGGCGCGCCGACACCGGCCAGGCCGACGTGCTCGAGGCCGGGATCAGCTACCCCACAAGCAGCGACAGCGGCGGAGCCTGCACCGCGAGTGTGGGGCTCGAGAGGGGCCCCTGGGAGGCCCTGCGCGGCAGCGCCTGGATGCTGGTGCTAGGCATCCTGGTCTGGATGCGCTCGCGGCGCCTCGAGACCGCCTGACGGGCCCCTGGGGCGCGTCTTAAAAGGAGACCGCCCCCTCCCAGGCCGTGACGTGGGAAGGGGCGGATTGCATTCACGGGGCTCAGTGATCACCGCCGCTTTGTGCGAGGGTTCAGATCACGGCCCCCAGGATACAGTCGCTCAAACACATGTGATCACCTCCTACGTCTGCTGGTTGTCCCGACACTTCCGGACTTGAGCTGTCCGGCGTCGGGCGATGGTCGATGCCTCGGGCAGGTCCGAGGCCATGAATCGAATATGGAGGAAAAGGGTCGATCGTACAAGGGGATCTTTCCGCGGGATCGGCGAGTCTTCCCAGGCACGGGCTATGATCCGGTGGATGAAGAGCAAGCTCGAGATGCGCCGCCGGGGCGCGCCCTTCCTCGCGGCCGGCCTGGCCCTGGTGTTCGGGGCCTGTGGGGGGGGTGAGGAGCCGCCCCTCGACCCCGTGGACCCTGTCGTGGTGATCGGGATCGACGGCGTCGATCCGCTGATCCTGGCCGACCTGCTCGAGGCCGGGCGCTTGCCGAATTTCGCGCGCTTTGCCGACGAGGGCAGCCTGGTGCGCCTGGCGACCTTCGCGCCCACCTTCTCGCCGGTGATCTGGACCTCGATCGCCACGGGCCAGGACGCGGCCGCCCACGGCGTGACCGACTTCCTGGACGACCGCGACCTGCCCTTCACCAGCAACGCCCGCCAGGTGCCCGCGATCTGGAACCTGGCCTCGGACGCCGGGCGCACGGTGGACTGCGTCGGCTGGTGGATCACCTGGCCGGCCGAGCGCGTGGAGGGCCGCCTGGTCGCCTCCTACGCCGCCCAGGCCCAGGCCAAGATCATCTGGAAGCCGACCATCTGGGAGGCGATGCCCGAGCAGACCTGGCCGCCAGAATTGCAGCAGGCGATCAAGCCCTTCGTGATCCTGGCCAACGAGGCCGCGGACCTCCACGACCGCATGCGCGGCGCCTTCCCGATCCCCGGCGAGGTCGACGACTACACCGGTCGCATCATCAACGACCTGGCCTGGACCCTGGCGGCGGACCTCTCGGTGAGCGCGATCACGCGCCACCTGATGCAGACCGGCGACAGCGACCTGACCCTGGCCTACCTGGCCCTGCCGGACGTGGCCGGCCACCGCTTCTGGCGCTACCACGCGCCGGGTGACGTGCGCTACGAGGTGCCGGCCGAGGAGCTCGAGCTGTTCGGCGACTTCGTCAACCTGTCCTACGTCGAGGCCGACCGCCAGCTCGGCCAGCTCCTGGCCGAGGTGCCCGCCAACGCCACGGTGGTGCTGCTCTCGGACCACGGCATGCACGTCGATCCGCAGAACATCTACGAGCCCGAAGCCCTGGCCTCGGGGGCCCACGAGGACGCTCCCGACGGGATCATCGGCGTGCTGGGACCCAAGGCCGCGAAGCTCGGCGCGCGCCTCGAGCTCGGCCAGGCGCCCCTGGGCGACGTCTACCAGGTCGCGCCGCTGCTGCTGCACCTGCTCGAGGTCCCCGTACCCCGCCACTGGCGGGCCGTGCAGAAGCCCGCGATCCCCCTCGAGCGCCTGCTCGACGAGGGCTGGCGCGTCGAGCACCCGCTGGTGCTCGGTCCCAACCCGGACGCCGCCTTCCGACCCGCGACGCCTTCGATCCTGCCTATGGCCGGCAGCAACACCACCTTCCGGGAGGCCTTCGAGGCCCTCGGCTACCTCGGCGACGACCAGCCCCGAGCCCCCTCCGGCGACGGCTCGACGAAGCCCCTTGGGAAGCAGCCCGAGGACGACCCCTCCAACCCCTAGCGCCCCTCCCCCTTGTCCAACATCACCTATGACATCGAGGTCGCCGGCTTCCCCTGGGACGAGGTCGACGAGATCACCCGCGGCTACCTGATGGAGCGCGCGCGCGACGAGCGCGAGCGCGAGGCCCTGCCCGAACGCATGGCCCTGTTCCCGGGCCTCGGCAAGATCATCGCGATCGGCATGTGGAACGTCGAGGCCGACCGCGGGCTGATGCTGCTCGAGAGCGACCAGGCGGCGGCCCCGGACGCCAAGCCCCAGGAGTGGGAGCGTGTGCAGAACTCCGACGTGTTCCGCGGCTCCGAGCGCGACCTGCTGCTCAAGTTCTGGGAGATCGTCGGCCGCAAGCGCCCGCGCCTGATCAGCTACAACGGCCGCGGCTACGACGGCCCGCAGCTGATGATCCGCTCGGCCCAGCTCGGCGTGGTGCCGTCGGTGAACCTCTTGCCTTACCGCTACGACATGTCGAGCCACTGCGACCTGATGGAGGTCTTCAACTTCCAGGGTGCATCGCGCTCGAACTACTCGCTCGACTACTGGTGCCGCCGCTTCGACATCGAGAGCCCCAAGGGCTCGATCGACGGCAGCCAGGTAGGCCGCTACTACCGCGAGGGCCGCATCGAGGAGATCGGCGAGTACTGCCTGCGCGACGTGCGCGCCACAGCCGACCTGTACAAGAAGCTCAAGCCGACCCTGCTGCCACTCTTCAAGGGCGGCGGGTAGCTCCCCTGCGAGTAGGCCCAGGCCGAAACCCTCTGGTGGGTGTGCGGCACCGTAGGTTGTTCGTTCGGCCCCGATGGCCGGGCCCGGTCCAAGGTCAGGGCGCGATGCGGCCGGTCGCCGGGCCGCTGACCTCGCTAGCGCCGACTAGGACCTGGGCGGTGTAGGGCAGGCCGACGAGGTTTGGCATGGGGGGGATCGCGACGGTCACGGTGGTGATCTGGTCGGCGGGGAAGGCGGAGGTGAGCGTGGCTCGCTGGGGGTCGACGAAGAGCCAGCCGCTGCCCAAGGGGGTCGCCCACTTGGGCGCGCTCAGGTCCACGGCCAAGAGGCCGGTGCTGCCGCCGAGGCCCGTCAGGTCCGGCAGGCAGGCGGGCTGGGTCGGGTCCCAGGTGAAGTCGAGGTCGCTGCCGATCGAGGGCGTCGCCGTGCTCTGGGTCAGGCGCGAGCAGGGCTCGTTGACCAAGGTCCCCCCAACGACGAAGGCCCGCCCGGCGGGCATGTCGCCGCAGCGCTGGGCCAGGGGCGAGCTCGGCTTGCAGGTCCAGGGCTCGTAGATCCACGTGGTCCCCAGTCCCCCGACTACGGTCGTGTTGATGCTGTAGAGCTCGGCGGCCTGGACTCCGTCGCCGCCGCGCCCGCCCCAGCCGGCCGGGGCGGTGGTGCAGAGCTCGAAGGTGAGCTCGAGCCCATAGCTACCACGCCCGCCCTCCACATGGCTGTCCAGCAGCAGCACCGCTGTGGAGGGCGCCGCGATGGCGGCACTCCCGTCGATGTAGCTGGAGGCGGGGATGCAGTAGGAGTCGACCCCCGCGGGTCCGCCGCGCAGCACACTGCCGACCACGGTCAGTCGCTGGACATCGCTCAGCTCGATCGCTGGGTAGCTCGCGGTGATCATGCCGCTGCAGGCGCAGTTGTCGTGGTCGATCGAGGAGTCGATCACGTTGACACTCTCGAAGCCGCCACCGCGCAGAGTCGGGGCGCCGCTGCTGTCGCCGAAGGAGTAGCTGATGGCGACCCGCGAGAGGGTCACCTCGCCGTAGCCCGGCCCCTTCAGCTCGATCCCAAAGGGCCCGCTGCCGTCGACCCCGATGTTGCAGACTGGCTCGCCAATGATCGTCACTGGCTTGTCGATCACGAGCGTGTAGGGATGCGTCGAGGCGGCCTGATCTGCCACCGTGCGCACGAGGATCACGTCGCCGGGCGCCGCGGCGGCGAGGGCCGCGCCCAGGTCCGGGTGGTCTCTGGGGACAACGATCTCGGAGGCGCTGGCGATGGGAACGAGCGCCCAGACGGCGAAGAGGAGCTGACGGAGGATCATGGGCGAAACGATTGGTCGAGCCGAAGCGGAGATGGGACCGCGAGACCCTGATCCTAAACCGGATCCATCGGTCGTGAGGCCCTAGCCCGCATCCGTCACCAGCCTTCGCCTGGCGGCCCGATCCGGACGTGTGCCG
>JARGPD010000203.1 GCA_029212845.1 Planctomycetota bacterium | reverse complement strand
CCGACGACGTTGTCGAGGAAGTAGCGGTCGTGGGTGATCAGGATCACCGCGCCGGAGTAGCTGGCGAGGAAGTGCTCCAGCCACTCGACCGTGTCGGCGTCCAGGTGGTTGGTCGGCTCGTCGAGCAGCAAGAGGTCGGGGTGGCTCATGAGCAGCTGGCAGAGGGCGACCCTGCGGCGCTCGCCGCCGGACAGCTTGGTCACGTCGGCGTCCATGGGCGGCAGGCACAGGGCGCCGGCGGCCTGCTCGAGGTGGTTGTCGAGCTCCCACGCGTCGCGGTGGTCGATGTCCTCCTGCAGCTGGGCCTGCTCGTCGAGCAGCTTGTACATCTCGTCCTCGTCGGTCACCTCACCGAGCAGGTTGGAGACCTCCTCGAAGCGGTTGAGCAGGTCGCGCACGGGCTTGACCGCGAGGTCGAGGTTGCCGGCCACGTCGAGACTCCCGTCGAGCTCGGGCTCCTGCTCGAGGTAGCCGATCGTGAGGCCCTTGATCGGGCGGACCGTGCCCTCGTACTTGTCGTCCTTGCCGGCGATGATGCGCAGCAAGGTCGACTTGCCCGCGCCGTTCGGCCCGATGACGCCGATCTTGGCGCCCTCGAGGAAAGAGAGGTGGATGCCCTTGAGGACTTCGCTCTGCCCGTAGAACTTGTGGACGTCCTCGAGCTGGTAGATGATCTTGTCGGCCATGGCGTGGTGGGAGGCAGAGCAGCTCCAGTGG
This sequence comes from Planctomycetota bacterium, assembly GCA_029212845.1. Taxonomy (GTDB): domain Bacteria; phylum Planctomycetota; class UBA1135; order UBA1135; genus JARGPD01. The sequence goes on along the minus strand of JARGPD010000203.1, from coordinate 5,573 downwards.
CGGCCCGGCGGGGTGCTGGGCGGGAGCGACTCGGTTTTCGGGCGAACAGGATACCGATCTCGGGCCGCACAGGCACGGCCTCGTTATCCTATGCCGCGCATTCCCTGCCCCGAGCCCCTCTCTGCACCCGACCATGACCACGACCCTAGACCGCCACGCCTTCCTCGCCGAGCTCGGCATCCATGCCGAGAACCCCGGCGTCTACGCCGGAACCTGGATCGCGAGCAGCGGACCGGTGATCGAGAGCCGCAGCCCGGCCACGGGTGAGGTGATCGCGACCGTCCGGACCGGCACCAGCGCCGACTACGCCGTCGCCGCCGCGGCCGCCGAGGAGGCCTTCGGCCGCTGGCGCCAGGTGCCCGGCCCCCTGCGCGGCGAGATCGTGCGCAAGTGTGGCGAGGCCATGCGCAAGCACAAGGACGCCCTCGGCCGGCTGATCACCCTGGAGATGGGCAAGATCCACCAGGAGGGTCTCGGCGAGGTGCAGGAGGCGATCGACATCGCCGACTTCGCCGTCGGCCTCTCGCGCCAGCTCTACGGCAAGACGATGCCCTCGGAGCGCCCCGGCCACAGCATGAAGGAGCAGTGGCACCCGCTCGGCACCGTCGGCATCGTGACCGCGTTCAACTTCCCGATGGCCGTCTGGGCCTGGAACTCGATGCTGGCGCTCGTCTGCGGCGACGCCAACCTGTGGAAGCCGAGCCCGAAGACCCCGCTCTGCGCCATCGGCCTGACCAATGTGGTGCGTCCGGTGCTCGAGGCCGAGGGCTTCGGCGCCCTGGCGAGCCTGGTGATCACCGACGACCTGGACGTGGTCGGCGAGCTGCTCGACGACAAGCGCCTGCCGCTGGTGTCGTTCACCGGTTCGTCCGAGATCGGCAAGCTGGTCGCCGCCCGCGTCGCCGGGCGCTACGGCCGCACGATCCTCGAGTGCGGCGGCAACAACGCCATGATCGTGCTCGAGGACGCGGACCTCGACATGGTCCTGCCCGCGACCCTCTTCGGCGCGGTCGGCACGGCAGGACAGCGCTGCACCTCGACGCGCCGCGTGCTGGTCCAGGAGTCCGTCGCCGACGAGCTCGAGGCGCGCCTCCTGCGCGCCTACGACGACATCGTGATCGGCGACCCCATGGACGCCAGCACCCTCTGCGGCCCCCTGATCGACGAGGTCGCGGTGGCCAACTTCGAGGCCGCCCTCGAGGCCGTCGTCGCCGAGGGTGGCGAGGTGCTGCGCGGCGGCGGTCGCGCCAAGCTCGACGGTGAGCTCGGCGGCGGCCACTACGTGGTGCCCGCCATCGCGCGCGCCAAGAACGAGATGCAGATCGTCCAGGACGAGACCTTCGGCCCGGTGCTGTACCTGATCCGCGTGAAGGACCTCGACGAGGCCATCGCCATGCACAACGACGTGCCCCAGGGTCTGTCGTCGGCGATCTTCACCATGAACATGCGCCACGCCGAGCGCTTCCTGTCCGCCGTGGGTTCCGACTGCGGCATCGCCAACGTCAACATCGGCACCTCGGGCGCCGAGATCGGCGGGGCCTTCGGTGGCGAGAAGGAGACCGGCGGCGGCCGCGAGTCCGGCTCCGACGCCTGGAAGGCTTACATGCGCCGCCAGACCAACACGGTCAACTGGTCGGACTCCCTGCCCCTGGCCCAGGGCATCAAGTTCGGCTAGCGCCGTAGGCGCCAGCGAAGCGGGCCCGCCCTCCGAACCTCGGGGGGCGGGCTCGCTCGCCTTGCGCGACTGCGTGGCGCGTACCTGGCCGGGTCCCGCGTGACGTCCTCTGGATCGGCGGCGTCCTTCGGATCCACGCTTGCGCCCGCCGGGCTTGGGGGCACCATGGGGCGACGGCGGGCGCGAGTCCCGCTGGCCGAACCCTAGCCCCACGAGGAGCGACCATGCGAGGACTGAGAGGCAAGCGAGTGCTGGTGACCGGTGCCGCCGGTGGCATCGGTGCGGCCACCGTGAAGCGCTTCTGCGAGGAGGGCTGCTCGGTCTGGGCCCTGGACCGGGACGCCGCCGGGCTCGAGTCCCTGGCCGCGGCGCTCGTCGAGGCAGGCCTCGGCGCTCAGCTAGCCGGCAGCAGCGTGACCGACGTGGCCGACCCGGTCGCTGTCGCGGCTGCCTTCGCGGAGCTGCACGCCACCTGGCCGAGCCTCGACGTGCTGATCAACAACGCCGGGATCAGCAGCCGCCGGCGCTTCCTCGAGCTCGAGCTGGACGAGTGGCGGCGCATGCTGGACGTCAACCTGACCGGCCTGTTCCTGGTCGGCCAGACCGCCGCGCGGGCGATGGCCGCTGCGGGCTCCGGAGTGATCGTCAACATGGGCTCGATGAACGCCCTGATCGGCTGCCCGAACTACGCCCACTACAACGCGTCGAAGGCCGGCGTGGTCGAGCTGACCAAGACCATGGCCCTCGAGCTGGCGCCGGCCGTGCGCGTCCTCTCTGTCTGCCCCGGCGCGGTGCGCACGCCGATGCAAGAGGCCGAGTACACCGCCGCGATGTTCGCCGCCCTCGACGCGAAGATCCCGCTCCAGCGCCACGGCTCCCCCGACGAGATCGCGGCCCTGTTTGCCTTCCTCGCGTCCGAGGAAGCGCCCTATGTCTGCGGCACCTCGATCGTCATCGACGGCGGCGAGAGCTCGGGCGGCCTGGCCAGCGCGGCGAACGAGGAGCTGTAGCGCCGACCGGCTTCGGCCTCACGGGGCCTGGGGGAGGCGCAGCTCGCCGCGCTGCTCGAGGTGCCGGATCACCGCGTCGCACCAGGCCGCGTCCACGGCGGGGACCTCGATCCCGAGCCGGCGCAGCTCGGCGTGGCTGGCGGTCGAGTCGATCCCGGCGAGGGCTCGGTCGGGGGTCAAGGCGCGCTCGGCACCGGGACCGTCGAGCCCCTGGAGCAGGGCCGCCACCGGGGCGAGCCGCTCGGAGTCCGCGAGCCGCGCGCGCCAGGTCTCGAGGTCGACGAAGTCTAGCTGGTGCCCGCGCGAGCGAGCCGCTTCGAGGAGCCGGCGGTAGGGCGTCGGCTCGGGGTGCAAGAGGTGGTGGCAGCCCGGGCCTAGGTGGACCACCGCGCGGGCGACGTGGTCCACCGGCACCAGGTCGATCGGCGCGTCCAGGTCCGGGGCGCTGCCCAGCTCGAGGCAGCCGAGCAGGAAGCGCCCCGCGAAGTCGGCAGAGCTACCCGCGCCGGGGCAGCGGCCGGCGCTGGGAGCCACGCGACCGGGACGGTGGATGGCGACCTGGAGGCCACGCCGCGCGGCCTCCAGGGTCAAGGCTTCGGCGACCCACTTGCTCTGCTCGTAGCCACCCTCGAGGTCGTCGAGCTCGGCCAGCGGCGTGCGCTCGTCGCGCGGGCGGGCGGGGCTCTTGGCGCCGACCAGCACGCCGATGGTGGAGACCAGGTCGAAGCGCGCGCCGGCCTCCCACGCCAGCTCGAGCAGGCAGCGCGTGCCCTCGACGTTGGCCCCGCGCAGGGCTTCGTAGTCCCGGAAGAAGTCCACCACGGCCGCGCTGTGCACGATGCGACCCAGGCCGGCGCCCAGGCTCGCTCGCTCCTCGGCGCCAAGGCCAAGCTGCGGCCGGCTGAGGTCACCGGGCACAAAATGCACGCGCGCGTCCGTGGCCAGGTTGAGTCCGAAGCTGGCCAGGTTGCGCTCGACCCTTGCGCGGGCCTCCTCCGCGGTCTTGGCGCGGACGAGGCAGCGCACCTCGCCGGGCTGGGCCTCCAGCAGCTCGACCAGGAGGAAGGCGCCGAGGAAGCCGGTCGCTCCGGTCAAGAGCACGGCGCTCTTGGTCGGGCTGCCCGGAGAGTTCGGGTCACCCGGTCGGGTGGACGGTGCAGCGGGGGGACCGAAGTTCGGATCGGAGGGCGGGCCGGTGCTGGGCGCGAGCCGGGCGTCGGCGCGCATGCGCTCCCAGGTGGCCGCCACCCGCTGGCGGTCGGCGTGGGCGCGCGAGGCGTCTCCCTCCGCGAGCCAGGCGGCCAGGTGGGCCAGGGTCGGTGCGCGGAAGAACTCGGCCAGGGGCACCTCGCGGCCGAGCTCCTGGGCGACGGCAGCGAGCAGCCGGATCGCACCGAGGGAGCTACCGCCGAGGGCGAAGAAGTCGGCCTCGGGGTCGAGGGTCCGGGGACGAGCTCGGTCCGCGCTCGCTGCGTGGACCGGAAGCTGGGCCAGCACCAGGGGCACGAGCCGGGTCTCGAGCCCCGGGGCGGGCTCGCGGGCTGCCATGGCGAGGGGCTCGCCGGCGAATTCCCCGGTGCCGAGCCGCTGCAGGTCGACCTTGCCGCTCGGCAGGGTCGGCAGCTCGGCGTGCACGCGCCATGCGCTCGGCCGCATCGGTCGCGGCAGCAGCTGGCGCGCGTGGGCGACCAGGCTGCTGGCGGGGACCTGCTGTCGGAGGACGAGGTGCGCGACCAGGCCGCCTTGCTGCCGGACGGCGGCCGCGGCGACGGCGGGATGCTCGCCCAGGGCCGCCTCGACCTCGCTCGCGTCGAAGCGCAGGCCGCTGAGCTTGAGCTGCCGGTCCGCGCGCCCCGAGAACAAGAGCGCGCCGTCCCCGCGCTGCCGCGCGCGGTCCCCGGTGAAGTAGCAGCGCTCGCCCGAGGGCCCCTGGCGGAACCCGCCCGTCGCTGCGTCGCCGACGTAGCCGAGGGCGAGGCCCGCGCCGGCAAGCACCAGCTCGCCCTCGACCCCGAGGGGGACCGGCCGACCCCGGTCGTCGACCACCCAGGCGCGCGTGCCGGGCAGGGCCGTGCCGATCGACGGCGGCGGCGAGCTGGGGTCGAGCTCTCCACCCGCGAGGCGCCGGCAGGTCGCCTCGATGCAGGCCTCGGCCGGACCGTAGGAGTTGAACACCGCTGGGGCCACGGCCAGGCGCCCGAGGGCGCGCCGGAAGCCCGGTCCGATCGGCTCGCCGCCCGAGATCAGCTGGGACAAGGCGCCGCAGCCCGCGAGGTCTGCGCGCCGCTCCAGCAGCACCTCGAGCCAGCTGGCGAGGCCGACCAAGGTCGTGACGGACTCGCGCGCGGCGAGCTCCAGCACGGCGGCGGGGTCGCGGTCGTCCTCGGCCAGGACCACCCGGGCTCCGAGCAAGAGCGGCAGCAGGAGCTCGAGCAGGGCCGCATCGAAGGACAGGGGGATGCGGTGCAGGACGACATGGCCGGGTCCCCAGCCGTAGGTCGCCTGGGCCCCGGCGATGCGCGCGGCTAGGGCGCCGTGGCCCATGGCGATCCACTTCGGCTCGCCGGTGCTGCCCGAGGTCGCGACGCGAAAGGCCTCGTCGATGGGCGCCGTGTCGGGCGTGGCGAGCTCGCCGCGGGCGCGCCCCGGCTCGCCCGCGGGGTGGTCGGTGGCGGCGGGGCTCGGTAGCCAGACGAGGCCGAGGTCTGTGGCTAAGCTGCGTTCCGTGGCGAAGGCGGCCACGGCGCCCGAGCCCGCGGCCAGGCGGCGTCGGCGCTCGATCGGCTGGTCCAGGTCGAGCGCCAGCCAGGCGCGTCCGGCCAGCCAGCAGCCGAGCAGGGCGGCGTTGCCGGCAAGCCGCAGTTGACGGTTCCCAACGTCTTTGAGAG
>JARGPD010000019.1:28117-44335 GCA_029212845.1 Planctomycetota bacterium | reverse complement strand
GTAGCCCTCCGCCTCGGCTCCCAGCGCGGCCTGTTCGAGCTCGAAGGCCGAGGTCTTCTGCTGGCGCTCGAAGAGCCACTCCTCGAGCAGCTGCTTCTCCTGGGCGGCGGTCTGGTTCTCGAGCTTGCCGACCTCGGCCTGGGCCAGGTCGACCCGCGCCCGCGCGTCGTAGAGCTGGGAGAGCTGGTGGCTGACCTGCTTCTGCTGCAGCTTGCGCTCGAAGTCCTGGCTGAAGCGCGCGCCCTGGAGGAAGAGCCCGGTCAGCTCGACGTGCAGGACCTCGAGCTCGGCAGCCAGCAGGGGCTCGATCTCGGCGGCCGCCGCGATGCGCTTGTCCGCGTCGAACCAGTCCTCCGAAGACAAGGCCGCGAGCCGCACCTCGAGCACCTTGCTCGCGCGGTCGGAGACGCGCGCCGGCAGGAGCCCCTCGAGGGCGTCCTCGACCACGCGGTGGCCCTGGCCGGGCCGGATGCGCCAGGCGAGGGCCAGGTCGACCTGGGCGGTCTGGTTGCTGGCCGTGCGGATGTCGAGCGCCGGCGAGACGTCGATCAGTTCGCCCTTGGCCCCCGAGCCGAAGAGCGTCACCCGGCCGCGGGTGTCGACCGCGTGGATGTAGCGCAGGCCGGGGATGCCGGCGTGGAGGCCTGCGTCCAGGTCGACCGAGTCGAGGCCCCCACCGAAGTTGTCCTGGCGGACGCCGGCCGCCCAGGGATCGATGTGGCTGAGGAAGAGGCGCGGGGCCTCGCGGCCGAGCCAGCCCGCCACCTGGAAGGCGACCAGGAGCAGGACGAAGGGGCGCGTGAATCGCCAGAGGGTGCGCAGGCGGCGCTTGGTGGAGAAATTCATGGGGCTGCTACTAGTTGGAGACGTCGATGCGCTCGACCCGCTCGGGCGAGGCGTCTTGGGTGAACGGGGTCAGCTTGAAGCGCGTGCCGGCGAGGCTCTGGACGAGGCGCTCGCGCACGGCGGCGAGGCCGCGCCCCTCGAGGGCTGCTAGCTCGGACTGGAAGGCGGCGACGGTCTTGCGCACCGAGTCCTCGACCGAGACCGCCTGGGCCAGCAGCTCGTCGCGCTGGACCTCACCGGCCGCGCGGTGCTTCAGCGACCAGGCCTCGGCGTCGGTGCGCGCCTTGAGCGCCGCCGTCTGGGCCTCGGTGCGCTTGCGCGCCAGCTCGCCGTCCATCAGCTCGTTGCGCATGTCGATCTCGCTGCGCACGCTGGTCAGGCGCTTCTCGCGCTCGCGCTCCTTCTGCACAAGGGCCTCGGTCAGGCGCTCGACCTCCTGGTCCGCGACCTTGCGCTGGCCGATGGCCGTCTCGTAGTCGCGGTCGAAGCTGAGCTTGCCCGTGGTCACGTCGATCAGCTCGATGCCGTGGGGCTCGAGCTCGGCCGCCAGGCGGTCGAGGGCGCGCGAGCGCGCCACGTCGCGCACGAGCGCATCGGTGACCTCCTGGACCGTGTGGCGGCCGAACTCCTCGCACAGGATCGGACGCGCGAAGGCACCGACGAAGCGGCGCGCGGCGTCCGCCGAGAGGCCCGAGTCCGCGAGGTAGTCCTGGGCGCCTGCGCTGCTGACGCGGAAGTCGATGCGCACCTCCTCGAAGTAGAAGCCCGAGCCGTCGGCCGAGCGCACGTCCAGGCGCGCGGGACCACCCTTCTGGCCGAAGACCAGGGTGCGCGGCACGGACGAGATGCGGTAGACCTCGGCCAGGCCCGGCAGGGCCCAGTGGTAGCCAGCGCCCTCGAGCGTGCTGACCGCGCCGCTCCACGGATGGATCTTGATGCCGATCTCATTGGGCTCGATCTTGACGGTCATGCCTTCGTCGCGACTGCCCGGCAGGGCCTCCTGCACGCCATGGATCCAGCCGCGGGCGCCACCCACGAGGGCGGCCGTCAACAGCAACAGGGCGAACAGGCGTTTCTTGTGGGGTCTCTTCATGGTTCCTCGCGGGCTTCGCAGCACGACATCGGTTGGGGGCTCGGGTCGAGCGCTCGTCGACCGCGGGCATCGTCGATCGGACCTGGCCCCGGAGCCAAGAACGCGGCCCTAGCCGTTACCACCACGTGACCGGTACCGGTAACCTGACGGCCATGTGGACGAGCCTCCTGCTGGCCGCGAGCCTGGCCCTGCACCCCAACTCGATCAGCTCGTCGAGCATCACGCCGACCGAGGCGGGCTTCGACGTCGCCCTGCGCTTCCAAGCGCTCTCGCTGGTCGAGGTCGTCGATGTCGACCGCGAGCGCGACGGCCGACTGACGCCCGCGGAGCTCGCCGAACAGGAGGCCGCGGTGCTGGCCTACCTCGGTCAGCACTACCGGCTGTTCGTCGACGGCGACGAGCCACGGCCCCTGGACTTCGTGCCCGGCGACCTGGCCCTTGGCTTCGACTCCCACGGGCTCGACCTGGGCTCGCAGTGGGTCGAGGCCGTGCTCGGCTTCGCCCTCGCCGACGGCGCGAGCGGCGACCTCTTGGTCGAGTGCGACCTGTTCCTCGAGACGAGCCCGGACCACCGCGACTTCGCGCGCTTCGTCGGGCCGCCCACGGTCGACTGGCTCTTCTCGGCGGCCGCCCCCAGCTTGGTCCTGCCGGGCGCGATCCTTGGCGGAACGACCGGCCCGCCAACGCTAGACTCGCACCCGGGCCAGGTCCAAGGCGCCGGCCTCGGCGATTGGGCACGCATGGGGCTCGAGCACATCCTGACGGGCTACGACCACCTGCTGTTCGTGCTCGGCCTGGTCCTCGCTGCCGGTAGCCTGCGCAGCCTGGCCATCACGGTGACCGCCTTCACCCTGGCCCACTCGGTGACCCTCGGCCTCGCGGCCCTGGGGCATGTCCCGGCCGGGGGGCTCTGGGTCGAGCTCGGGATCGCCCTCTCGATCGTCGTCGTGGGCGCTCGCAACCTCATCCAGGGGGTGCCGCGCCCGGCCACGGGCGAGGCCCTGGGCTTCGGGCTGCTGCACGGGCTGGGGTTCGCCGGGCTGCTCGCCGGGGCCCTCGGCGAGCACGAGGGCGGGCGGCTGCTGCCGCTCTTGGGCTTCAACCTCGGGATCGAGGCGGGCCAGCTGCTGGTCGCCCTGCCCCTCGGTTGGATCTTGTTCCGCTGGACCGGCCGCGCCCCGCGGCCCAGCCCAGACCCCGGATTCGACGCTCCCGTAGGCGATTCCGCCCTGACCCGGGGCCTCTCGTGCGTGGTCCTCGTGGCCGGCCTCGGGTGGGTCGTGCTTCGCAGCATCCAAGCCTTTGGTTAATATGAAGGTCGGGCTGCATGATCCGCGCGCCGCGGTCGTACGCCAGCCTCCCCCATGAGCGACCGAGAGACGACCGAGGAGCCCAGCGACACGGGCGCCCCCCCCCCCGAGACCGACGACTCCTCCAGCGAGGAGGGCGCCGAGCCCGGGGACTCGGGCGACCCTACCGACTCGTCGGTCTCCGGCCAGGACGGCCCCTTCCGCTACCGCCTGCGCAAGCGCTACGGCCCGGCGATCGACCCGCACATCAGCCTGGGGCCGACCGCATCCACCCAGCCGACCCCCTCCACCGACCCCGCGACCACCACGGACGGCGCCGACGAGGAGGACGAGCAGCTGCCCTCCCAGAAGCGCATCGAGCGGCTCGAGAAGCTGATGCCGGCCGAGTACCGGTACAAGTTCAAGCGCGAGATCGGGCGCGGTGGCATGGGCGCGGTGCTCGAGGTGCGCGACCGGGACCTCGACCGCCGCCTGGCCATGAAGGTCATCGCCGGTCGCGGCACGAACCCGAGCGACGGGGTGCCGACCGACCGCGGCAAGATCGCGCGCTTCCTCGAGGAGGCGCAGATCACCGGCCAGCTGAACCACCCCGGCGTCGTGCCGGTGCACGAGATCGGGATGGACGCGCGCGGTCGCCTGTTCTTCACCATGCGGCTGGTCAAGGGCCACGACCTCAAGCAGGTCTTCGCCGCCATCCACGGGGAGTCGACCGACGACCCGAGCCTCTCGGGCTGGACGCTCAACCGCGCGCTCAGCTCGGTGCTGCGCGTGTGCGAGACGATGGCCTTCGCCCACTCGAACGGCGTCATCCATCGCGACCTCAAGCCGTCCAACATCATGGTCGGGAGCTTCGGCGAGACCTACGTCATGGACTGGGGGCTCGCGAAGCTGCTCAACCGCAAGGAGACGCGCGACCTGCGCGTCTTGACCGACGAGGACGCCTCGGGCAGCTTCGTGCGCACCGACCGCGCGGCCGAGGCGGACATGGACCCGGACTCGCCGCTGCTCACCATGGACGGCACGGTGGTCGGCACGCCGGCCTACATGGCGCCCGAACAGGCCAAGGGCGAGACCGACAAGGTCGGCCCCAAGTCGGACATCTACTCCGCCGGGGCGCTGCTCTACCACCTGCTCACCGGCCGCGCCCCCTACGCTGAGCCCGAGGGTCGCCAGAACCCGCACGTGGTCCTGATGAAGGTGCTCGCCGGTCCGCCGCCGCGCATCCACAAGCTGCGCAAGGGCGTGCCCGCCGAGCTGTGCGCGATCGCTGAGAAGGCGATGAGCTACGGCCGCAAGCAGCGCTACGAGACGATGCTCGAGCTGGCCGAGGACCTGCAGGCCTACCTCGAGGGGCGCGTCGTGACCGCCTACGAGACCGGCTCGGTGGCCGAGTTCAAGAAGTGGGTCGAGCGCAACAAGGCCTTCGCCGCCGTGATCGCCTTCGCGATGCTGGCGATCATGGTCACGGTCGGCCGCATCGGCTACATCCAGAACAAGAACAACGAGCAGCTGGCGCGCAACAACGCGCTCCTGACCGAGGCCAAGCTGCAGGCGAACACCGAAGCCCAGGCCGCGACGCGCAGCAAGGAGGAGGCCGAGGCGGCGCGCAACGCCGCCCTCTCCAGCGACCTCGCCTCGCGCCGCGAGGGCTACCTCTCCAGCATCCTGGCAGCCACCTCGAGCCTGCGCCTGGACGAGACCGCCGTCGCGGTGCAGTACCTCGACGTGGCCGACGAGGAGTTCTCCGGCTGGGAGCTCGACCACCTGCGCCTCTCGGCCGACACGTCCCTCGACGTCTGGCCCACGGGCATCAACTCCCGCCCGCAGACCGCCTGGTCGCCGACCGGCAACTGGATCGCGAGCGTGCGCGACGGCTCCCACGGTACGATCGAGCTGCGCCAGACCCCGACGGGCAAGGTGCTCGACACCCTCGAAGGCCATAGGAACCCGCCCACGGACCTGGCCTTCTCGCCCGACGGCCGCTGGCTGGCCTCCTGCGCGATCAGCAACGAGATGTACCTCTGGAACCTCGCCGCAGGCACGAGCATCGTGCTGCCCGGCAAGGGCACGATCAACGAGGTGTGCTTCTCGAGCGACGGGGAGGAGCTCTTCGGTGCCGGCGTCAACGGCCAGCTCTGGATCTGGGAGCTGGACTTCGAGGGTCCGGAGCCCGTGGCCCATCTCGTCCACACCCAGCGCGGCGAGGGCGGCGCGCTCAGCGCCTTGGCCGTCGACCCCAAGGGCCGCTGGATCGCGACGGGCTGCCGCGAAGGTCTGGTGCGCCTGTGGTCCGTGGAGGAGCTGCGATCCGTCGCCTCGTTCACCCCCGTGGAGCTGCGCAAGCCCCTCGATTCGGCCGAGTCCGTGGTTGCTGACCTCGCCTTCGCACCGGGCGGCGAGCTGCTCGCGGTCACGACCGAGGACGGCCGCGTGCGCGTCCTCTCGACCGCACGCTTCGGGGCCCAGCAGAGCGGCGCGGTGATCTCCCAGCAGACCCTGGCCGGCACGGTCGCCGAGGACTGCCTGTTCCTGCCCGACGGTCGCTTGGTCCTGGCCTGCAGCGACGGCGTGATCCGCCTCCTGAGTCTGGCCGGCGGCAAGCTCGCCGCCGTCCACGGCCACGTCGGCCGGATCACCTCCCTGGCCCTCAGCACCGACGGCTCGCTGCTGCTCAGCGCCTCCGAGGACCGCACCATGCGCCTGTGGTCCTGCTACGCCCTGCTGCCCACCACGCTCTTCACCGGGCACCGCGAGAAGGTGCGCGACCTGTGCTTCTCCCCCGACGGCGGCACCCTCGCGACGGCCTCGGACGACGGGACTGTCTGGCTCTGGGACTCGACCTCCGGCGAGGTCCACCACATCCTGCGTGGCCACTCCAACTACGTCCGCAGCTTGTCCTACAGCAGCGACGGCGAGTGGCTGGCCTCGGGCTCGGGCGACCGCTCGATCCGCCTGTGGGACGCCGAGACCGGCGAGCTCTTCACCATCTGGGACGGCCACACCAAGTGGATCAGCGACCTGGCCTTCTCGCCCGACGACCGCTACCTGGCCTCGGCCTCGGGCGACGGCACCTGCCGCATCTGGGACGTGGAGGAGGAGCGCTGCGTGACGGTCTTCGAGGGCCACGGCAAGTGGATCCACAGCCTGGCCTGGAACGCCGCGGGCACGCGCGTCCTGTCCGGCGACAGCGTCGGCCGGGTGATCGAGTGGGACCCCTTCACCGGCGAGGTGCAGACCGAGTACGAGCTCTCGGACACCAGCATCGCCAAGGTCGAGTGGGGCCCCGGTCCCAAGCAGGTCACCGCGGTGGGCATGGACGGCCACCTGCGCGTGGTCGACGAGACCGGCAACGTGCTGGTCGACCAGCAGGCCCACGAGAAGGGTGTCTCGGCCATGGGCTTCAGCCCCGACGGCAGCCGGCTCCTGACCGGCGACCGCACCGGCGAGCTGATGCTCTGGGACACCGACGACTGGGCCGCGACCCTGGCCCTGCACACGAACGAGTCGGGCGTCCCGAGCGTGCTCGACCGCCAGATCAGCGCCTGCGCCTTCTCCCCCGACGGCACGCGCATCGCGACCTCGCGCGGCAAGCTGGTGCGCATCTGGGAGACCTCGTCCACCGCAGAGCGCCATGAGACGATGCTCGCCGCGCGTCGCGTGATGGGCCTCGTCGACGACCTGTTCACCGACCTGGGCCTGCCCTCTCTCGTGCTCGACAGCCTGCGCGAGAACCGCGACATCTCCGGCAAGTTCCGCGAGGCGGCGATCCGCAGCGTGACCGCAGCCTCCAAGGACCCCGAGCTGCTCAGCGCCCAAGCTTGGGAGCTGATCAACGACCAAGAGGCCGGTCCCGACTCCTGGCGCAACGCCCTGGTCCTGGCCGAGATGGCCCACGACCTCAAGCCGGACGAGCCCGCCTTCCGGTGTGCCGTCGCCGCGGCCTGCTACCGGGTCGGCGACTTCGAGCTCGCCCACGAGCTGCTGCTGGCGCTGGAGACCGAGGAGTACCACGCGCAGATCGACCCACACCCCGAGGTGCAGATCCTCCTGGCGATGTGCGAATTCCAGCTGGGCCAAGGCGCGCTGTCGAACGAGCGCCTCGCCAAGCTCGAGACCGAGATGGCGCGGCCCCTCTGGCAGCGCCTCGCGGGTGGCCTCTATGAAGAGGCGCGCTTGCTCGTGCTCGAGGCGAACTGAGCCCAGGCTCGAGTCCGCACCACGGTCGGGGCTAGCTCCCGCTGAGCTGCAGGCGCCCCTCGAGGAAGCGCACGTAGCGCAGCAGCGCGGCGACGAGATCCTCGCCGCGCACGCGCTCGTCCTCGAGCAGGATCTCGATCGGTCCGGGGCAGATCCGGCGCTGGAGCTCCAGGGCACCCTCGAGCTCGGCGTTCGAGCAGAGGCTCTCGCGCACCGCCAGCTCGCCGAAGCGCATCGAGGGCTCTTTCGCCTGCATGGCGAGCAAGCCCGAGGCCTGGCGCACCGTGAGCAGGCCCTCGCGGACCATCACCTCCCCCATCGGGCGCCAGGCTTCTGGCGTCCAGCGCGAGCGCAGCTCCTCGACGAGGCGCTTGGCCAGCACGCCGCTGGTCGCGAGGCTCTCCCAGAAGAGGGTGTGGTGGAAGTGTGCCGGGGGCAAGGGCATGGCGATCGGGGAGTGGATCTTGGGACCAGGGCGCGGCTTGGATACCGCTGCTCCAACCTCGACCACGCAGACCCGGCCGAGCCGCGCCAAAAACGTTGGGATCTCCGCTCGCTGGGGACGCGCTCGCCTAGTTCGGCGCGCCCGAGTGCATGCGCGGCTGGAAGTCGAGCTTTGCGATCACCTCGGCTTCGATCGCGACGAGCTGGGCCATGCGCGCGTGGGCCTCGTCCCCGCCGACCTCGTGGCAGGCGAGCTCGAAGAAGAGCGCCTGGTGCCGGATCTCCTCGGGGGCCAGCTCCTGGTAGAGGCGCTGCAGGTCTGGGTGCTCGGAGTGGGCGGCGAGCAGCTCGAAGCGCTCGCAGCTGCGGCGCTCGATCAGGGCCGCGACCAAGAGTCGATCGAGCAGTCCGTGCTTGCGGGTCGGACCCGAGCCCTTGCGGATGCCCTCGGCGTAGGGGTTGGGGCCTCCGTCGGTGAGCTCGCCGCCGAGCTCGCGCAAGAGGCCCACGACGCGCTGGAAGTGGACGAGCTCCTCCTGGGCCACCTCGGCCGCCATGTCCACCAGGCGCGGTCGGTCCGGGTAGCGCGCGATCAGGGACTGGCAGGCGACCGCCGCCTGCAGCTCGCAGTGGGCGTGGTCGCCTAGCAGCTCGATGGGATGGCGCGAGGCCACCGCGCCCCACTCGCGCGGAGTCGCCCAGGCCAGCTCGACGCCGCTCACCGCCCGCCGCCCGGCTTCCACAGGCGGTCGGCGCGGCCGCCGTCGTTGGCGGCGCGGGACAGGACGAAGAACAGGTCCGAGAGGCGGTTGAGGTAGCGCTGCACGTCCTCGCCGACGGGCGCCGGCTGGCCCTCTGGCACGCTCTCGATCAGCGCGAAGACCAGGCGCTCGGCGCGGCGCGACACGGTCCGCGCCAAGTGCAGCCACGCCGCCAGGGGTCGGCCGCCGGGCAGCACGAAGGTCTTGAGCGGCTCGAGCGCTTCGTTGTGCTCGTCGATCCAGCCCTCGAGTCGCTCGGTGTAGACCGGGGTCACGCGCAGGCAGGAGCCGGGCTCCTCGTTCTCCTTCGGGGGTACGCAGAGGTCGGCGCCGACGTCGAACAGGTCGTTCTGGATTCCGCCGAGCAGCTCGTCGAAGAGCCCGCCGTGGCGCTGCTCGTCGGGCAGGGCCAGGGCCAAGCCGATCACGCTGGAGAGCTCGTCGACCGTGCCGTAGGCCTCGATGCGCGGGTCGGTCTTGGGCACGCGCTTGCCGTCGCCGAGGCCGGTGGTGCCGGCGTCGCCGGTGCGGGTGTAGATGCGGTTGAGTCGAACCATGGCCGTTAGGAGAAGTGATTGAGGAGTGGAGTGACGCGCTCGGCGAGGCTCGCCGGCAGGCGCTCGGCCAGGATCTCACGCACCTGGCGGCGATTGTAGCGGGCCGAGAAGTGGGTCATCAGGATCGCCTCGTTCTGGAAGCGGTCCGCGCGCTCGATCACCTCGTCGAGGTGCACGTGGCCCTTCTCGCGGGCGGACTCGACCGTCACGCGATCGTCGAGGAAGGTCACCTCGAGGATCAGCAGCTTGGCCTGGTAGAGCACCGGCTCGACGTCGAGCACGTCGATGCGGCTGTCGCCGGTGAAGGCGACGAGCGGCGTCTCGATCCGTGCGGTGACCGGCTCGCCGGCCTCGCGCCTGGCCTTGATCTCGTCGCCGGAGAGCCCCGCGAGCTCGGGCAAGAGCTTCTCGCGCGCGTCCCAGACCACGTAGCCCTGGGCCGCGCCGAAGTGGTGCGCCGGGAAGGGCCGCACCACGCGTCGGCCTTTGATGGTCAGCTCGTCGCCCGGACCGAGGGGCACGATCTTGCACGGCAGGTTGGCGCCGTCGAGGCCGCGCCAGACCTCGAGCAGGTCCTGGAGGCCGGGGGCGATCGGAGGCGGCACGACGTAGGTCGGCGGCCCCATGCCGCGCAGAGCGCGCGAGGCCGCGTGGGAAGAGACGCCCCCGAGGTGATCGATGTGCGAGTGGGTGAACAGCACCAGCTCGGTCGAGAGCGAGGACTCCGGCGCGCGACCGATGTCGAAGCACAGGCCCAGCTCGGGCAGGCGGATGAAGGTCTCGAGGCCACCGACCGAGTGGCCGCGGACCTCGATCCCCGCCAGGCGTAGGGACTCGTCGCTCACGCCTCGTCGGACCCGGGCGAGCCCGCGTCCGTCCCTTCAGCTGCGGCACCGTCATCACCCTCGGCGCGCTCGCCCGCGCGCGCGAGCGCCTCGTCCCGGCGCGCGTTGCGCGGCTGGGGCTTCACGATGCCGTAGTCGGCGGGCACCGTGGTGCTGCCGAGGGCCCGCAGGATCGCATGCCAGGCGCGGCCGTCGCGGGTCTCGAAGGGCGCCGTCGACATCACGCGCTCGATCGAGGCCACGATGTCACGGCGCACCGAGTCCGACTTGGCGATGCCCGCGAAGACGTCCTTGAGGCGCTCCTTCAGGAACAGGCGCGCGTCCCCGAGCAGGCCGTTGTGGTCCTTGGCGCGCGGCACGTGGCCCTGGCCGCCGAAGGTCGCGAAGAGGCCGATGCCGACCGCCATCGCCAGGTTGATCGAGGTGTGCTCGGACGAGGTCCGGATGTGCACCAGGCGGTGGCAGAGGTCGGTCTCGACCTCGCTCAGGCCCTCGACCTCGTTGCCGAAGACCAGGGCGACCTTCTCGCCGTCGGTCTCGGTCAGGGCGGCGACCTCGGGGGCCGCGACGCGCCAGTCCTCGAGCGGCCGGTGCACGCGGGCGCGCGCGGTGAAGGCCACCGCGTGGGTGCAGTCGAAGAGCGCATCCTCGAGGGTCTCGTAGATCGGCACGCGCTCGTCGCGGTTCGACACGCCGTGGGACATCTGCTCGAAGTCGGGGTGGCGCAGCATCGACGGGCGCCGCGGCGCGACCAGGACGACCTCGCTCGAGCCGAAGTTCGTCGCCGTGCGCAGGACCATGCCCACGTTGCGCGGGCCCTCGGGCCGCACCAGGATGACCTTCCTCATCGGACGCCCCCGGCGCGGACGGCGGCCAGCTGCTCGGGCGCCGGGTTGCCTCCGGAGACGACCAGGGCAACGGCCAGCGGCGCGTCTGCGGAGCGGCCCTCGAGGAGCTGGTCGAGCATCCCCTCGAAGAGCACCCCCGCCAGGGTCGCGGAGCCGGCTGGCTCGACGACCAGATCGAGGTGGTTGACGTACACGGCTTGGGCGCGGAAGACCGCCTCGTCGCCGAGCAGGTGGACGGCCTCGACGTTGTCCTTCGCCAGCTGCAGGTTGAGCCCGCCGACGTTGAGCGGGCAGAGGCCCTGGACGCCGGTGGTGATCTCGACTAGGTCGACGGGCTCGCCGGCAGCGAGGGCGCGCGACATGGTCGCCGCGCCCGAGGGCTCGACGCCGAAGACCCGCACCGCGTCACCGAGTCGATCGTGCAGGGCCAAGGAGGTGCCGGCGATCAGTCCGCCGCCGCCGATCGGCGCGACCACGACCTCGACCCCCGGCCAGTCCTCGGCGAGCTCGGCGCCGACGGTACCGGCGCCTTCGATCGTCCGCAAAGAGTCGTAGGGGTGCACGAGGGTCATGCCGGCGGCGGCCAGCTCCAGGCACTTGGCGTCGGTCAGGGGCCGCGTCGCGCCCAGGAAGACCTCGGCGCCGAGCTCGCGGCAGGCCTCGATCTTGTTCGGATAGGCGTCGGCCGGCATGCAGATCGTGGCGGGCACGCCCGCGCGGCCCGCGGCCCAGGCCAGGGCGCGGCCGTGGTTGCCGGAGCTGGTCGTGACCACGCCGGCCGCGCGCTCGGCCGCGGTCAGCTGGCTCATGTGGTTCCAGGCCCCGCGCGCCTTGAAGGAGCCCGTCTCCTGGGTGCACTCGAGCTTGAGCCGCAGGTCGAGCCGCTCGAGCCGGGCGGCGGCGGCCTCCTGGCCCAGCCCGCGGAGCAGCCCGGGCGTCAGGCCGAGCTCGGCCGCGGGGGCCAGGCGCGTGCGCCGGACGACCCCGGCGAGCCGCTCGGCAGCGGCCGTGAAGGAGACATCGATCTGGATCCTCTGCAACATCGCGGCATGATAGCCGAGGGGCCCCTCCGGCGGCCCCGGGCACCCGCGCCGAGGGCCAGCTTTCGGGGCCCGGGCCCATGGCCCGGCGGCCACGTCAGGTCAGAATGGCATCCCATGGCCGCGCTCCCCTACCCCTCGCCCAACCTGCTGGCTCCCATGGAGGGCGTCACCGACCCGCTCTTCCGGGACCTGGTGCTGGCGCGCAACGGCGCCGAGCACCTCGGCGGCGCGACGACCGAAGTCGTGCGCGTGGTCGACCACGGCCTGGCAGCGCGGATCCTGGCAGCCGCCCTTGGGCGCGCGCAGGCCGGCGACCCGCCCGCCCCCGGCGACCACGGACGCCCGGTCGGCCTGCAGCTGATGGGCGCCGACCTCGGGGCCATGGCCGCGACCGCCGCCGCTGCCGTCGAGGCCGGCGCGCCCCTGGTCGACATCAACTTCGGCTGCCCCGCCAAGGGCGCCCTGCGCGGCTGCGCGGGGGCCTCGCTGCTCGACGAGCCGCGCGCCGTCGAGGCCCTCGTGCGCGCCGTGACCGACGCCGTCGAGGACGCGGTGCCGGTCAGCGCGAAGATCCGCGCCGGGGGCGAGGACGATCAGCTGCTCGAAGACCTCTGCCGTGCCACCGAGGCGGGCGGTGCAGCGCTCGTCACCGTGCACTGCCGCACCCGCGCCGAGGCCTACCGCGACACCGCCGACTGGCAGCGCCTGCGCCGAGCCGTCGCCGCGGTCACGATCCCCGTCTGCGGCAACGGCGGCGTCGAGCAGCACACGGACCTCGCCCGGCTGCTGCAGGAGACCGGCTGCGCGTACGCGATGGTCGGCCGCGCCGCCCTCGCCGACCCTTGGATCTTCAGCGGCCACCGGGCGACGAACGCCGAGTCGGCCGCCTTCCTGCTCGAGTATGCCGCTGGCCTGACCGCCCGGGGCTTCCCCGGAGCCGGCGGTCGCGGCGGCAGTCGCGTCAAGCAGCTCTTGGCCCACTGGCGCGCGGGGGACGGCCCCCACGGCCTCCTGGGACCCGACCGACGGGCTTGGCTCAGGATTCCGAACGAGGATGAACTCCTAGACGCCATCGCCCGAGCCGGCTCCCTATAATCCCGCCCCCATGACCTGGACACCTACCGACTCTGAAGCGCTCTACAACCTACCCAACTGGGGGAGCGGCTACTTTCGCATCAACGAGGCGGGCAACCTCACCGTGCGGCCCGACGAACGCAAGGACGACGAGGTCGACCTGTACGAGCTGACCGGCGAGATCCTTCGGCGGGGCGTTCGCGCGCCGCTCTTGCTGCGCTTCGACGGAATCCTGCGCGATCGCGTGCGCCGCCTGACAGCCGCCTTCGACCGGGCCCGTACCGACTCCGGGTATGCGGCCAGCTACCGGGCGGTCTACCCGATCAAGGTCAACCAGCAGCGGCACGTCGTCGAGCAGCTCGTCGAGGGAGGGCGCGAGCACGGTCTCGGCCTCGAGGTCGGCAGCAAGCCCGAGCTGCTCGCTGCCATGGGCCTCGGGCTCGACCCAGGCACGCCGGTGATCTGCAACGGCTACAAGGACGCCGCCTACGTCGAGATGGCCTTGCTCGCCAGCCAGATGGGGCTCGAGTCGATCATCGTCGTCGAGAAGTTCAGCGAGCTGCACACGACCCTGCGCGCCGCCGACGAGCTCGGCATCGAGCCGGCGATCGGGGTGCGCATGAAGCCGCGCATCCAGGGCTCGGGACGCTGGAAGGACTCGGGCGGGGACCGCTCGAAGTTCGGCCTGACCACGCGCCAGATCGTCGAAGCGGTCAAGGTCCTCGAGGAGGAGGGGCGCCTCTCGTGCCTCAAGCTGCTGCACTTCCACATCGGCAGCCAGGTCACCAACGTACGCTCGATCAAGGCCGCCCTGCGCGAGGCCAGCCGGACCCTGATCGGCCTGCACCAGCTCGGCGCACCGATCACCTTCTTCGACGTCGGTGGCGGCCTCGCGGTCGACTACGACGGCTCGAACACGACCCACGACTCCTCGCGCAACTACAGCCTGCAGGAGTACGCCAACGACGTGGTCTGGCACCTGAAGGAGGCCTGCGAGGAGGCCGAGATCCCCGAGCCGACGATCCTGTCGGAGTCCGGTCGCTCGCTGACCGCGCACCACGCGGTCCTGATCACGGAGGTGCTCGGCGTGTCGAACTACACCGAGATCGGTGAGGTCGACCCGATCGCGAGCGACGAGCACGAGACGGTCGCCAGCCTCGCCGAGCTGCACGATCGGCTCGACACCCTGATCGGCGGTGGCGGCGGCGACAAGGTGGCCGGCTTCCGCGAGGTCTACCACGATGCGATCGAGCACCGTGAGGAGGCCATGCTGCTCTTCAACATGGGCCAGCTCGACCTCGAGGAGCGCGCCCGCGCGGAGGAGTTCTTCTGGACTGTCTGCCGGCGCCTGGTCGACCTGATGCGGGACCTCGACTACGTCCCCGAGGAGCTGGCCGGCCTGGACAAGGCCATGGCCGACACCTACTTCCTCAACTTCAGCCTCTTCCAGTCCCTGCCGGACTCCTGGGCGATCCACCAGCTGTTCCCGATCCTGCCGATCCACCGGCACAAGGAAGAGCCACGCCGCCGGGCGACCCTGGTGGACGTGACCTGCGACTCCGACGGGAAGGTCGACCGCTTCATCTCCCGCGAGCTCGAGAAGGACACCCTCGAGGTGCACGAGCTGCGCGCCGGCGAGCGCTACTTCATGGGCTTCTGCCTGGTCGGCGCCTACCAGGAGATCCTGGGCGACATGCACAACCTGTTCGGCGACACGAACGTGATCCACGTCGACATCGGCTCGCGTGGCAAGGCCGTCCTGCCCCACGTGGTCCGCGGCGACCGGGTCCAGGAGCTGCTCTCCTACGTCGAGTTCCACGAGAACGAGCTCGTCGCGCGCCTGCGCACCCAGGTCGAGCAAGCCCTCGGCGACGGCCGCATGACCTACGAACAGTCCGCGCTCCTGCTCGAGCGCTACGAACGCGGCCTCGCCGGCTATTCCTACCTGGAACGCGGTGACTCCGAGACCTAGAAGCCACTCCTCCCCACCATGAAGATCCAGAACGACGTCGTCGTCACCCTCGCCTACCGCATCCTCGACAGTGAGGGTGACCTCTTCGAGGAGGCCGGCAACGACGATCCCATCCAGTACGTGCACGGCCACGGCGAGCTCCCGCCCGGCGTCGAGGCGGCCCTCGAGGGCGCCGCCACCGGCACCGAGCTGACCCTCGAGCTCGACGCCGAGTCCGGCTTCGGTCCCCACGACCCGGAGCTGATCATCGGCGTGCCGCGCGCCGAGCTGGGTGAGGACACCGAGCTCGAGAAGGGCGACCTGGTGCCCGTCGAGATCACCACCGACGAGGGCGAGGTCACCGGCGAGGTCGAGCTGCGCGTCGTCGAGGTGCGGCCCGATACGGTCTTCCTGGACGGCAACCACCCGCTCGCGGGCCAGGACCTGACCTTCTCGGCCGAGGTGCTCGACGTGCGCGCCGCGACCGCCGAGGAGCTGGCCGAAGCGGACCACTGCTGCGACGATCCCGACCACGACCACGATCACTAGGAGCGTAAGTCTGGCTGCCCCAAGGGGATCCAGAGCAAGCCGCCGCCCGCTGACAATTCGGCCGGGATAGGGATCCAAGGACACCCACCTTCGACCTATAAGGAAGGTGCCGGGGGCGACTGCCCGACTAACCCAGATTCCCTGCTCCACGAGAGCCCGGTTGCCAAAGAGCCGACGCAAGCGCCCCCATGCGGGGCCTCCCCGGGGAGGCCCAACTCGCGCCGCCCGAGTCCCACGAGGACCGGGCGGCGCGTTCCGTTCCAGGCCACTCCCAGCGCAGCTCGCTCGGAGACCGCGAGAGCAAAGATCTGCGAGCTCGAAGTTCGGTCCCAGGGCCCCCTCTCGCTCTATCCGGCAGAGAGCCGGCGCCTCCAAGAACTCCGCCTCTCGGGCCCGAAGCAACGGGCACCACCTGGGTAACCAAAAACGAGGCGCCGGCTTCTCTCGTAGCCTAGGTCGCCGCCCTCGCGCAGCAGCCTTGGCGCCGAGGCCCAAGGGACCGAGACCAAGCCCAGTGGGTGCTCGGGGGGGTGCTCAGCCTGCCCCCCCTGGCTCGGTCCCCCAAGGATGCACCTCCTCCAGGTGACCTGCATCTGGGCTCTCGCAGGGACCGCGCCGGGCCACTTTAGCGTCAGCACGAGCTGGATCCTCGGCAAGGACCCGCTGCTGAAGTCCAGCCACGGTGCACGCGAGACGGACC
>JARGPD010000019.1:0-28017 GCA_029212845.1 Planctomycetota bacterium | reverse complement strand
TCGGCCCTGCTTCGCCTAGCTCGCGTGTGGTGCTAGGCCAGCGGGGCCGACAGGGGCGCGGCCTTGCGCTCGAGGCCGAGGAAGCGGCTGACGAGGTTCACACCCAGGTAGATGACCGGCGTGTCGATCCAGGCCAAGAGCACCTTGCAGACGTAGACCGCGACGATCACGCCAGCGACCGGCCCCCACTCCATGCCGAGGCCGAAGCGCAGGAAGATGCCGTTGACGATGATCGTGTCGACCAGCTGGCTGATCATGGTCGAGCCGTTGTTGCGCAGCCAGAGGTGCTTGCCCTTCGTGACCCGCCACCAGAAGTGGTACAGGCGCACGTCGAACAGCTGCGCGACGAGGTAGGCCAGCATGGACGAGAAGAGCAGGATGTGCGGGTAGGCGAAGACAGCGCTGAAGGCCACGTCCATCGCGACCCCGTCCTCGAACCCGTGGTCGGCCACGGCCCAGAAGGGGCTCGGCTCGAGGGCCTTGGCGATCTGCACGATGACCAGCATCAACAGGCTCATGCCGAAGCCCAGGATGACCATGGCGTTGGCCTTCCTGCGGCCCCAGAGCTCGCTGACCACGTCGGTGAGCCAGAAGGTGGCCGGGTAGGTGATGATGCCGGCGGTCAGGGTGATCGGGTCGCCGTCGTTCAGGAGCCGGTTGAGCGGCCCGAAGTCGAACAGGAACAGCTTCGTGCCGATGATGTTGGTCAGCACGAGGGTCACGGCGAAGGTGGCCGTGAACCAGACGTAGGTCAGCTGAGCGCGGGCGGTCAGGTCTGGGGAGGCAGGGGGGGTAGCCATGGACGCACCCTACCGCCAAGGGCAGCAGGAGCGGAAATGCGATCCCCGAGACTCGGGTTCGGATTATGCTCTGCGCCCCGACGAGACCCCGGAATCCCCGAATCCAAGCACCATGTCCATCCTCGACGCCATCAAGTCCATGTCCGACGAGCGCTTCCTCGCGATCTACGAGGCCCTCTCCGAGCAGGGCTTCGGCCCCCTGGACGGCGAGGTCGCCCGCGCGATGAAGTTCCGCCCGCACGCGATCCGCAAGCTGCCCATCGACAAGCGCGCGAAGAAGGCCAAGACGATCCTAGTCGCCGGCGGCCGCGCCGAGCTGGCCTACGAGCTGTGCGGCGGCTACCTGCTGCGCACCCACGAGGAGCTGATGCCCGACTTCCTCGATGCCACCGGCGTGCCCCACGAGAACGGCATGATCGAGGACACGGGCGAGTCCCTGCCCGACGTCGAGAAGCTCGACGAAGCGGTCAAGACCCTCGACGAGAAGTACCCGAGCGAGGACGTGACCCTCTACCTCTGCATCTGCGCGATGCAGTGGCCCGAGGTCGAGCGCCTGGCCGCGATCTACACCGAGCGCTCGGCGGCCTGACCGCTCCTCGCGAACGCGAAGCGACCCAGTGCCGCTCTGGCCGCACCGGGGCGCGTGGGTGGGCGCCCGCCCGGGGGGGCGGGGGCCCGACTTCGTGGCGCGCGCGCCGGCGCGGCCGTCGCGGGTGTCGACCCGGACCAGCTCGCCGGGGACGATGTACGAGGGCACCTGGATGCCGGCGCCGGTCTCGACCACCGCGTTCTTCAGCTGGGCCTTGGCCGAGGCGCCCTTGATGACCGGGTCGGCCTCGGTGATCTCGAGCTCGACGACGTGGGGCAGCTCGACGCTCACGATGCGGCCGTCAACGGCCAGGGAGGTGATGCCCTCGAGCCCGTCCTTGAGGAACTTGACCGGGTCGCCGATCTCGTCGACCGACAGCTCGAACTGCTCGTAGGTCTCGCCGTCCATGAAGTGGTAGCGCTCGCCCTCCGAGTACAGGAACGAGACCGGCCGGCGCTCGGTGTCGACCTCGTCGAAGCGCTCGCCGCTGCGGATCGAGTCCGACAGCAGCTGCCCCGTGAGCAGGTTGCGCATGCGCGTCTTGGCGATCGTCGCGCCGCCCCGCGCCGTGGGCGTGGAGAAGGTGACGTTGACGATCATGACGGGCTGCTCCTTGTGGACGAAGCAGACCCCCTTCTTGAAATCGGTGACCTCGATCATAGCGCGCGGATCATAACCGCAGCCCCCGCCTAGGGGTCCACGATCAGGGGGGAACCCCGAGGCTCTTGGAGCCGGGCCCCGGCCGCCCTAGACTCGGGCTCCGCCCTCCGGGACCCCCGAGGGCTCCCCGCCCGCACCTTCGACCTCGTGAGGCTCGCTCACCCCGGCCTCCCCACTCCGCTTCTGCTATGGATGAACTTCGACTCTGTGAGGACTGCGGCACCAAGCTGGCCGCCGACGCCAAGAGCTGCCCGACCTGTGGCCTGAACCTCGAGGTGCAGGCGGAGTGGGAGGAGCGGGTCTCGAGCGAGCTCGTCGAGGACTCCTTCCCCCTGCCGCCCGAGCACGCACGCACGGGTGAGGTCAAGGCCTCGGGCAGGCGCACCAACCCGCGCAACTATGGCGGCTTCGGTTCGCGGGTGGTGGCCTACATCATCGACTCGATCGTGACCACCGCCGTGGTCTACGGCGTGTTGATCGCCGGCGTGATCGTGCTCGGCGTGGTCGGCGACTTCGACATGGACCAGATGTTCATCGACATGGAGGAGGGCGCCATGCCAGTCGGGGTCATCCTGGGCTTCTACGGCCTCAGCATCGGCATCCCGTGGATCTACTTCGCCATGATGGAGTCGTCGAACATGCAGGCCACCCTCGGCAAGAAGCTGGTCAACCTGAAGGTCACGAACCTGAGCGGCGAGCGCATCACCTTCGGCCGCGCCTCGGGCCGCTACTTCGGCAAGATCCTCTCGAGCATGACCATGGGCATCGGCTTCCTGATGGTCGCCTTCACCGCCAGGAAGCAGGGCCTGCACGACATCGTCGCCAGCACGCTCGTGCTCAAGGGCTAGCAGCCCGTTGAAGAAGTGCTTCGGATGCCAGGGTGGCAGCTTCCGCTCCGGTGTGGTCCCTGGAAGCGCAGGCGAATCGGTGGATTTGGCGAGGCTTTCAGGTGCCGTACCGGAGCGGAGGATGTCGTCATGGCGCCGGATGACTTCTTCAACGGGCTGCTAGCGCGCGCGTCGCTGGCAGCGCGGGCAGAAGTGGGTCCCGCGCTGCCCGACGACGATGCGCCGGATCTCCGCGGCGCACACCCGGCAGGGCTTGCCGTGGCGGCCGTAGACCTGGAACTGGTGCTGGTAGCTGCCGGGCTGGCCGGTGGGCGTGCGGTAGAAGCCGTCGAAGGACGAGCCCTCGCGCTCGATCGCCTCGGTGAGCACCGCGCGGATCGCGGCAAAGAGCGCCTCGGCCTTGGGCCGTGAGACGCGGTCCGAGCTCGTCAAGGGGTGCAGGCGCGCCAGGAAGAGCGCCTCGTCCACGTAGATGTTGCCCAGGCCAGCGAGGAAGGACTGGTCCAACAGCAGGGGCTTGAGCTGGCGCCGGCGGGAGGCCAGGCCCGCCCGCAAGGAGTCGGTCGTGAAGCCCTCGCCGAGCGGCTCGGGGCCGAGCTCGGGCAGCACGTCATAGGGGTCGGTCGTCGCCACGCAGCGGCCGAACTTGCGCGGGTCGAGGAAGTCGATGCGGCCGGCGTCGCGCAGCCCTTCGCCGCGCCCTTCGCCCAGGCACAGGCCGAAGCGGCGGTGGGACGCCGGGGCCTCGCCGGGTGCTGAGTGCACCAGCCGGCCGGTCATGCGCAGGTGCACCACCAGCCAGGCGCGGACCTCCTCAGGCTCCTCGGGCTCGGCGAAGGCGATCAGGACGTACTTCGCGCGGCGCTCGACCGCCGTGCAGACGCGCCCGCGCAGGAGCCTGGCGAGGGTCCGCCGGGTGACGCCGCCGAGGGTGCGCTCCCACTCGACCTCGAACCCGGTCACCACCCGGCCCACGAGGTCGGGGCGGATCAGGCGAGCCGTGGTCTCGACCTCGGGCAGCTCGGGCATCGGCCGCCTAGAGCCAGATCTCGGCGTCGTCGCCGACCTGGCGCACCTTGAACGGGCGCGCGCCCCGGCACTGGCCGCCCTGCTCCTTGCCCGACTTCGGATCGAAGCGGTACAGGTGCATCGGGCACAGCACGTACTTGCCCTCATGCAGGGGACCGTCGCTCATCAAGACGCCCTGGTGGGGACAGATCGCGTCGATGGCGAGCAGCTCACCGTCGAGCCGGGAGAAGGCCACCTGGGTGGCCGTCCCCGCGAGGACGTCCCCGAAGGTGACGATGCGGGTCTCGCCCTCGGCGAGCTTGCCCGCGCCGGTGACAAGCGCCGGACGACGCCGGAACAACGCTGCGATCTTCTTGAACATGTGCGGCATACTACCGTCGCTTGAGCAAAACGACATGAGCACATCCCCCCCTTCGATCCCGACGCGTCAGTCTCCCATCCCCGCGCCTAGGCTCGCCGCCCCAGGCGCCTGGCTCGCGGAGCAGGCCGAGGCCGGCGAGCCCACGGAGCGCGACCTGTGAGGCCGCTGCTCGTCCTCGATGCCGTCGGCCTCGCCTGGCGCCACCTCGGCCCGCGCACGCCCAACCTGAGTGCCCTCGTGGCCCGCGGCGGAGGCGCGCCGATGACCACCGTGCTGCCGGCGGTCACCTGCTCGGCCCAGGCGACGATGCTGACCGGGCTCGCCCCGGACCAGCACGGCGCCGTCGGCAACGGCTGGTTCGACCGCGCGTACCACGAGGTCGGGTTCTGGAAGCAGGCAAGCAGCCTCGTCTCCGGCGAGAAGGTCTACGAGGCGGGCCGCCGGTTGGACCCGGCCTTCACCTGCGCCAAGCTCTTCTGGTGGTGGAACATGGGCGCGCCGGTCGACTGGTCGATCACGCCGCGGCCCCACTACCCCGCCGATGGGCGCAAGCTGCTGGACGTCTACGGCAGTCCGGAGCGCTTCCGCGCGGACCTCGTGGCCGAGCTCGGCCCCTTCCCCTTCTTCGACTTCTGGGGCCCGCGCTCGGGCCTACCATCGAGCGCCTGGATCGCCGAGGCCTGCATCCGCACCCTGCGCAAGGAGCGGCCGACCCTGACCCTCTGCTACCTGCCGCACCTCGACTACGACCACCAGCGCTTCGGCCCCGACGACCCGCGCTCCCTCGCCGCGATCGAGGAGCTCGACGCCTTGGTCGGCAAGCTGGTCGCCGCAGCCGACGAGACAGGCGCCGAGACCGTCGTGGTCAGCGAGTACGCGATCGAGGACGTCTCGCGCGCGGTCCTGCCCAACCGCGCCCTGCGCGAGGCCGGCCTGCTCCGGGTCCGGCTCCAGCCCCCGAAGCCCGCCGGCGGCCACGTCGGCGAGCGCCTCGACCTGTTCGCCAGCCGCGCCTTCGCCGTGGTCGACCACCAGCTCGCCCACGTCCACGTGCACGACCCAGCCGACCGCGCCCGGGTGCGCCAGCTGTGCGCCGACCTGCCCGGGGTCGCCGCGGTCCTCGAGGGCCCCGCCCGGGCCGACGCTGGCCTCGACCACCCGCGCGCGGGGGACCTCGTTCTCTTGGCCGAGCCCGACGCCTGGTTCGCCTACCCCTTCTGGCTGGACGACGACCACGCGCCGGACTTCGCGCGCACGGTCGCGATCCACGACAAGCCCGGCTACGACCCGCTCGAGCTCTTCGTCGACCCCGCGCTCAAGGTCCCCGCCCTGCGCATCGCAAACCGCTTGGCCCGCAAGAAGCTCGGCATGCGCTACCTGATGGACGTGATCCCCCTGGACACGAGTCTCGTGCGCGGCAGCCACGGCCTCCTGCCGGCGTCCCCCGAGCGCGGGCCGGTGTTCCTCTCCAGCCTGCCCGTCGAGGGCGACGCATCGAACCCCGTCGCGATGACCGACGTCAAGCGGCTCCTGCTCGAGGCGATGGACCTAGCGCCGCGCTAGGCAGAGGGGCGCGGCTACTCGGCGGCGGGCTCTGCCACCTGGCCGAGGATCAGCTGGCACTCGATCGCTCCGTTGAGGATCCGCAGCGGGTAGAGCTCGCGCAGGTTCAGCTCGGCCGCCAGCTCGGGGTTGCCGGTCAGGAGCGCGACCCCGTAGCCGCCCGCCTCGGCGCGCAGGCGCTGGCCAAGCCCGCGGTACACGCCGCGCAGCTCGTTGACGTCGCCGATGCGCTCGCCGTAGGGCGGGTTCGTCGCCAGCAGCGCGTTCCAGCCTGGCTTCAGCTCGAAGTTGGCCGCGTCCGCGCAGGTGATCTCGATGCCCTTGCCGCCCTCGAAGCCCGCCGCTGCCAGGTTCTCGAGGGTGTCGGTCACCCGCCCGGGGTCCTGGTCCGAGCCGACCAGCCGCAGCTTCCCGAGCGGTCGCGCCGCGGCGCGCGCGCGCGCCGTCAGCGCCTAGAACCCCGCGGCGTCGTGGCCGTCCCAGGACTCGAAACCAAAGCGCGGCCGCAGGAGGCCGGGCGCGGTGCCGGTCGCGAGCAGCGCCGCCTCGACCAGGATCGTGCCCGAGCCGCAGAAGGGATCGAGCACGGGGGAGCGCCCGTCCCAGTCGCTGGCCAGCAGCATCGCTGCGGCCAGGGTCTCGGCCAGGGGCGCCCGTCCCTGGGCCCGGCGCCAGCCGCGGCGGTGCAGGGAGTGGCCCGAGCTGTCGATCTGCAAGGTCACGCGATCCTGGAACAGGTGGATGCCCACGCGCAGGTCGGGCTCGTCCTTGTCGACCGAAGGCCGCGTGCCGGTGCGCGCCTGGAACTGATCGACGATCGCGTCCTTCACGCGCTGCTCGACGAACTGGCTGTGGTCGAGCTTGGACTGCTTGATCTTGGCGGCGACGCGCAGGCTGCCGTCGGGCGCCACGAACGAGGACCAGTCCTGGGCCGCGACTCCTTCGTAGAGGGCGTCGCCGTCGACCGCCTCGAAGCGCGACAGGCGCACCAGCACGCGCACCGCCGTGCGCAGCCCCAGGTTGGCGCGCCAGATCTCGGGCATGGCACCTTCGAAGTAGCAGCCGCCGACCTGGCGCTCGACCTTCGCCAGCTTGAGCCCGCGCATCTCGGCGTGCAGCAGGGGCTCCAGACCGGGGGCGCAGGTGGCGAAGCAGATGTGACGCTTGGAGCTCATGCCGCACAGGCTAACGGGGGTCCTCGCCGGGCGGCCCTGCCGCGGGCAGCAAAGTGCCAGCACTTGGCTGCCCACCCCACGCTAAGCTGCCCCCATGCCCTCCAAAGGCCCCAGCCCCCGCGACCCCTTCGCCCTGCTGTTCCCGGCACGACCACGCCGGCTGCCGGGCCACCGCGCCATCAAGATCCTGCTGCGCGCCATGCACGCCCTCTCGGCCGGAATCCTGGTCGGTGCCTACCTGCTGGACGCCTCGCCGGCCGAAGAGTCGCGCTGGCTGCTCCTGACCGTGGGCACCGGCTGCCTGATGCTGCTGCTCGACCTGGTCGAGAGCGCCGCCTTCCTGCTCCAGGTGCGCGGCGTGGTGCTGGTCGTCAAGCTCATCGCCGTGGCCGCCCTCGGCCTCTTCGGCGACGCCGGCGGCGAGATGCTCGCCGCGGTCTTCCTCCTGGCCGTGGTCTCCAGCCACGCCCCCTCGAAGGTCCGCTACCACCTCCTGGTGTCCTCCGACCGCATCAAGGGCGCGACTTCGAAAGGCTGAGCGATCGGTTCAAGTTGGCCTCCGCGGAAGGCCGAGAGTGCCAGGGAGACCCCATCCCAAGCACCCTCCATGACTCCCAGCCCAGATCCTTCCGAGCAGCTCGACTTCACGCCGGACGAGCAGGCCTTCCTCGACGCCCTCCAGGGCCAGCTCGAGGTCGAGGACCAAGACCTGCGCGACTTCCCGCGCCTCGAGCTCGAGCTCGAGGTCCGACTCTCGACCGTGGATGGCCCCGGCATCCTGGGCCACACCCTCGACATCGCCCGCGGCGGCCTGCGCGGTCGCTTCGAGACGGCGCCCGCCCTCGGTGGCTACTACGGGGTCCGGATCCTCGGGCTCGAGTCGATGCCCACGCTGGCCTTCGGTCGCTGCCTGCGCGTCGAGCTGACCGAGGACGGCGACTACTGCGCCATGCTCCACTTCGGTCGCCCGATCCGCTCCGGCACCCGGCTCGGCTAGCGGCCCCGCGGCCCCGAGCTACTCGGCCAGGATCGCGTCGAGGTCGCGCACCTCGCGCGGCTCCTCGCCGCCCCCGAGGTAACCGAGCGCTTCCATCTGGTCGGCGGCCGCCTGGGCGATGTCCTCGAGCACAGCGCCGTCGTCGAAGCGGGCGCCGAAGGCCAGGGTCTGCTCGCGCAGGTCCTTCAAGAGCAGCCGCAGCCGCAGGGCCACGTCCGCGTCCGGCGTGCCCTCGAACAGGCTCTGGGTCTGGGCCGGGTCCCGGACGACGTCGTACAGCTCCCAGTCGCGCGCGCCGTGCAGCACCGAGTAGCCCGGCGTGCGCAGCCCGAAGACGCCGTTGCCGGTGTCCAGCAGCACCCCCAGGCGCGGCTGGCTCGGCTCCCCGCGCACGAGCGGCAGGACCGAGCGACCCTGGGTCCCCGGCAGCACCTCGGTAGCGTCCAGCCCGGCCGCCTCCAGGAAGGTCGGCGTGATGTCCACCAGGGCGACGAGGTCGTCGAGGCTCGTGCCGCCGAAGCGACCGCCGGGCATGCGCAACAGGAACGGCACGCTGAGGCACTCGTCGTAGTGCTGGCCGTGCAGGGCCTTGCCGTGCTCGAAGAACTCCTCGCCATGGTCGGCCGTGATCAGGATGATCGAGTCGTCGAAGCGGCCGGCGGCCTCGAGCCCGTCCAAGAGCACGCCGAGCTGGCGGTCGAAGGTCGCGATGCCGGCGTCGTACAGGCTCTCGAGGTAGCGTAGCTCCTCCTCCGCCAGGCGCTCGCCGGTCTCGTTCAGCGTGGCCAAGAAGCGCGAGGCGCAGCCGCGCTCACCGTCGCAGCCGTCGAAGTCGCCCTGGTACCAGCCCGCGTGACGCAGGCGGTCGGCCAGCTCGGACTCGTAGGGCAGCTTGTCCCAGTCCGAGTGCACGTCGTAGAAGTGCGCGAACAGGAAGAAGGGCGCGTGGGCCCAGTCCTCGAGCCCGTCGAGGATCTCCTGCACCTTCAGGTCCGCGCTGCCCTCGAGCTGGCGGTAGTCCTGGAAGCCGCGGGCGAAGCCGTAGCGCGCGTTCAACCACTCGTTCGCGTCGGCCACGCCCAGGGTCGCGTAGCCCTCGTCCTGGAGCAGGCCGGCCAGGGTCGGCACCCGCGGCGAGAGGGCCCGCTTGCGGTCGACCCGGTGCGCGCTCGGGTGCAGGCCCGTCAGCATCGTCGCGTGGGCCGTCAGCGTCCACGGGTGGTGGCTGAAGGCGGTGTCGAAGCGCACAGCCTCGGCGGCGAAGCGGTCGAGGTTGGGCGTGGTTCCGGCCGGGTAGCCGTAGGCGCCGACGTGGTCCGCGCGCAGGGTGTCGATCGAGATCAGGATCAGGTTGGGGCGCGCCTCGTCCGCGCCGCCGCGCGGCAGGGCCCAGAGCCCCAGCACGACCACGAGCAGGGCCAGACCGGACACGCGGGTCAGGCGCGAGAGGGCCAGGAGCGCGCCGACGAAGCGCTTGCCGAGGGTGCCGGCGGGGGCCAGGAGGGGCAGGAAGAGCAGCGTCGCCAGCAGCAGCGCGCAGCCGGCTGCGGCCGCGTTGGCGGCCAGGCCGCGGGCGGTCCCGAAGCCGGGATGGCCGGGCAGCTCGACCGGCAGCCGCATGGTCAGGTGACCCCAGGCCAGGAAGGCATACAGCCCGGCGAGGGGCGGCAGGGCATAGGCGCCGAAGCGGTTGCGCCGCAGCAGCATGGCCGCGACGCCCATGCCCAGGAACAGGAGCAGGGCCAGGGCCAAGGTGTCGACCGTGCGCAGGGCCAGGACCCCGGGCAGGCGCGAGGCGAAGTCGCCCGTGAAGTAGCCCCGGTCGAGGGCGTACAGGACCGCTCGGCCGAGGGCGATCCAGGTCGCCCCGGCGACGGCCAGGAGGAGCCACGCGCGGAATGCGGAGCCGGACTTCGGAGGCGCAGGCATGCCGCTCAGTCTCGCATGTCGGGCCGCCCAAGGGAGCCCCCGGCCAGGTGGAAAAGCCGCGCGGCGCGGACCTGCGGCTACAATCCTCGCCCATGCGAAGCCCACGACCACTCCCCACCGCCGGCCTGGCGCTCGCCGCCCTGCTCAGCACCTGCGGAGGCTCCCCCGTGGGTCCCGAGCTCGCCGGCGCCCCGGTCGTGCTGATCGTGTTCGACGCCATGAGCGCGGGCCACATCAGCCACCTCGGCTATCCGCTCGAGACGAGCCCCAACCTCGACGCCTTGGCCGCCGACGGCGTCAGCTTCAGCGCGGCCTTCGCGCCGGCCTCCTACACCCTGGCGAGCATCCCCAGCCTGTTCACCGGGCGCCTGCCCGATCGCCACGGCGTCACCCAGGCCGAGCACATCCTGCGCGCCGAAGAGGTGACCCTCGCCGAGACCCTCGCCGCCCGCGGCTACCAGACCTTCGGCGCCATCGCCAACATCCAGGGTGGTCCGCTGCACGACCTCGAGCAGGGCTTCGAGGTCTACGAAGAGCTCTTCCGGGTCGAGGAGGGCACGCCCGGCGGCCACGGCATGGAGATCGTGCCCCCGGAGCGCTTCGGCCCGGTCCTGGAGGACTGGCTGATCGAGCGCGACCCGACCCGGCCGCCCTTCTTCTACCTGCACGTGCTGCAGCCGCACATGCCCTACGCCCCGCCGATCCAGCACCGCGAGGGGCTGGTCGACCCGCGCTACGACGGCTACTTCAAGGACGGCATGACGCGCGAGTGGATGATCGAGTTCGCCGGCAACGGGGGTCGCATCATCCCCGGCACCGGACCCGACAAGATCCCGCTCGAGGACGCCACGGCGGTGAAGGGCCTGTACGACGGCAACATCCGCTACAGCGACGCCCAGCTCGGCAAGCTCCTCGATGCCCTACGGGCAGTCGACCTGTACGACGACGCCCTGATCCTCGTGACCTCGGACCACGGCGAGTCCATGTGGCAGCACGGCTACCTCGGCCACAGCCGCCAGGTCTTCGACGAGATGGTCCACGTGCCGCTGGTCGTCAAGTTCCCGAAGGGCGCCGGCGTCCCGCCCGGCCAGGTCTCCGCGCTGACCTCCTTGATGGACGTGTATCCCTCGATCTGCGCGTGGATGGACCTGCCCGCCCCGGGCGAGCTCGACGGCCAGCCCCTCGCCGGCGTGCTCGGCGGCGTCGAGGACCCCGAGCGCGAGCTGTACCTGCGCAGCTTCCATCGCGAGCCCATCGTGGCCCTGCGCGGGCGCGACCACAAGGCGCTGATCGAGCCCGACCGCGACAGCGAGGAGGAGCGCTGGCTGCTCTTCGACCTGGCCGCCGACGCCGCGGAGAAGCACCCGATCAAGGCCAGTGACCACCCCGCCCTCGCGCGCCTCGCTGCCCTGCGCGCCGAGCTCGAAGCCCTCGGCCCCGGCGCCGTCCGCGGCGAGGGCCCCACCGCCGAAGAGTCCGCCCTGATCCAAGAGCTGGGTTACGCTGAATGATCCTCGTCCGCTCCGAACACCCGCGCCTCTTGTCCAACAGCTACCTCGTCGCCGACGGGCCGGGCGGCCACGCCTGCATCGTCGACACCGGCGCCGACCCCGCGCCGCTCGTCGCCGCGGTCGCCGAGCACGACCTCGAGGTCGACTGGGTGCTGCTCACCCACCACCACCACGACCACGTCGAGCACAACGCCCTGTGGGGCGAAGAGTACGGCGCGCCCCTGTGCGGCCACCGCAACGAGGTCGTGCTGTTCGGCGACCTCGATCGCTTGCTCGAGCACGAGGAGACGATCACCGCTGGCGAGCTCGAGATCACCTCGATCCTGGTCCCCGGGCACACCCTCGGGCAGCTCGCCTTCGACGTGCGCCACACGCACAGCGGCGAGCGGCGCCTGTTCACCGGCGACACGCTCTTCCGGATGAGCATCGGCGGCACGCGCGGTCCCGGGCACACGACCCACGCCGACATCAAGCGCTCGATCCTGGAGCGCCTGATGGGGCTGCCCCACGAGACCATCGTCTGCCCCGGCCACAGCGTCGAGACGACCCTCGGCCACGAGTTCGAGCACAACCCCTTCGTGCGCTACTGGCGCGGGCTCGATGCCCCCCTCGGCGAAGAAGTCACGGCCTTCGGGCACCCCGCCACCCTCGAGGTGCGCGCCCGCGACTACGACGGCGGCACCAAGTGCATCGTGCGCTGGGCCAAGGGCGCGCCGGACGCCGGCAGTCTGGACGTGGTGCCGGGCTCGCGGGTCAAGCCGCGCTCACAGGCCTAGTAGAAGTCGACGCTCTGGCGGCACTTGCCGATCCAGTAGCAGTCGAGGGCGACCAGGCAGAGCAGGCCCGAGCCCG
Source organism: Planctomycetota bacterium (assembly GCA_029212845.1). Lineage (GTDB taxonomy): Bacteria > Planctomycetota > UBA1135 > UBA1135 > JARGPD01. Next base: position 15,703 of record JARGPD010000019.1, on the reverse strand, counting down.
CCACGTAGTAGGCCAGCTGCAGGCGGTCGGCGTGGCCGGACAGGAGCGCCAGCACCACCAGGCCGAAGAGCGCGAGCCACAGGGGCAGTCGCAGCCACGCCAGCACGTAGAGGCGCGCCCGGTCGGCCACGTCGACAATGCGCGGCGCGGCGACGCGCTTGCCCCAGGCGTTCACGCCGGTGGTCAGGGGCAGGAGCTCGGTGATCATCGTCAAGAGCGCGATCGCGTAGCCGACTTCGAGCACGAGCGCCGCGCCGAAGCCGACGATGCCCAGGCCGTGGTGCAGGATCAGGTCCTTGCGCGGACGGATCCCGAAGCGCCACTTGCCCCAGCCCATCCAGAGGAAGTCGGCCAGCAGGTGCCCGTAGACCGTGAGCAGCCCGAGCCGCATCCAGTCGCCCGGCTGGTGACGGTACAGGAACGCCTCCTGCCAGTGGGAGCTGCCCCCGACCAGCGCCCCGATGCCGAGCGCCGTCAGGACCAGGGCCGCCGCCCCGCGCGAGAGCTTGAAGGCGCGCGGGTACACCGGCTCGAGCCGCGCGATGGCGAGCACGTGCAGCAGCACGAAGAACGCGGTCGCCGCGAGCAGCGGCAGCCAAGTGTCGGTCAGGCCAAAGGGCATGCGATGAGCATACCCGGCCCGGATGCGATGCGTCAGGAATCGTGGGCGCAGCCCCTGGCGCCGCCTCGGTTAGGATGCGCGGGCCATGCGACCCTCCCCCATCGACTCCCCCAGGGCGGCCGCGACCCTGCTCGCCCTCGCGCTCTGCCTGACCGGCTGTTCCGAGGAGCCGGTCCCGCACATCCTGCATCCCGACCTCGCCGGGGCGCGCATCCTCGGCACCCAGAGCGAGCCCGGCCCCGACCTCCTGGGATCCGCCAGCGAGCCCTGGCGCCCGGCCCGCTGGATCGGCTGGAACATCGACCTGGAGACGGCGCCGACGGGCGCGAGCCGCGACGGCAGCCGCCTCTCCCTGGGCCCCGAGTCGAGCGCCTGGCTGCGCTGGCTCGAGGTCGAGGGCGACGCCAGCTACGAGCTCAGCGCGTGGATCGAGGGCAGCGACCTGGGCACGGCCGGCAGCCTCGCGCGGCTCGGCGCGATCGAGCTCTCGGGCCCGCCGACGGCCGCGACCTGGCCCGACCTGGCCGCCGCCATGACCGCGGGCCACTTCAGCGACCCGCGCACCGCGGACGAGCGCGTGCGCGACGTGCTGTTCCTGCACACCGCCGAGGCGACTCGCTACCTGGTCGTCTTCGGCATGCTGACCAACGACAAGGCCGAGCCCGGCGTCCGCGCCCGCTTCGAAGACCTGCGCCTGGGCGCGGGCACGATCGAGGGACGCATCGCCGACCTGCTTGGCCCAGAGCACGCCGAGCCCGCGGGCCGCGGCCCGGCCCCCTTCCTGGTCGCGATGACCGAGCGCGAGGCCAGCGTCGTGGCCGCCCGCGAGACCCTGGTCCTGGACCTCGACCTGCCCGAAGGCGGGGGCCGCCTGGAGCTCGCCGTGGCCCTGGTGCCGCGCGCCCGCGACCCGCGCGCGCCGGCCCTCGGCACGCCGCTGACGCTGACCGTGAACCTACTCCAGGGCGACCGCGAGCTCGACTTCGAGCGCCGCAACACCGCGCTCGCCGTGCCCGAGGACGAGCTCTGGCACGAGCTCGTCGCCGACCTGCCGGCCGACCTCGTGCCCGGCCCCGCCGAGCTGCACGTGCGCACGGCCTCGACCCAGCTGCCCCTCGACGCGCCGCTCGGGCTGGTCGCCAGCCCGCGCATCGTGCCGCCCGCACCCCACCGCCCGGGCCCCAACGTGGTCGTCGTCTCGATCGACACCTTGCGCGCCGACCGCATGTCCCTGTACGGCCACGAGCGCAGGACCACGCCGCGGCTCGACGCCTTCGCCAAGGACGCGCTGGTCTTCGACGCCGCCTGGGCCAACGGGGCCTACACCCTGCCGAGCCACATGTCGCTGTTCACCGGCCAGGTGCCCAGCTTCCACGGCGTGCAGGGCGCCGGCGTGCGCCGCGACCCCGCGCGCAGCCCGCTCTTGGCCGAGGTCCTCTCCGAACGTGGCTGGACCACCGCGGCCTTCACCGGCGGCGGCTTCGTCAGCCCCGACTTCGGCTTCGCCGCCGGCTTCGAGCGCTACGGCACCCTGGACCCGATGGTCAACACCGACTCGAAGAAGCTCGCCGCCGACCTCGACGCGGTGCCTGGGGTCGACCTCGACCTCCTGCGCCGGAGCGACATGCGCGTGGTCGAGACCTGGCTCGAGCAGCACGCCAACGAGAGCTTCTTCCTGTTCCTGCACACCTACGCGGTGCACCAGTTCGACCCGGCCCAGCGGCACCTCGACGCGCTCGGGCTCGAGGGCCTCCTGCCCGACGACAAGCGCAGCCTCGAGCTGATCTACACCGCCGGCGAGGGCGGCAGCGAGGCGGAGTTCGAGCGCGTGCGCGACCTGTACGACGCGACGGTGCTGCAGGCTGACGAGGGCTTCGGGCGGCTCGTCGACAAGCTCGTCGAGCTCGACCTGCTCGAGGACACGATCGTGATCGTGACCTCGGACCACGGCAAGGAGATCGGCGAGCACGGCACCCTCGGCCATGGCCACGCCCTGTTCGAGGAGATGGTGCACGTGCCCCTGATCGTGCGCCTGCCCGGCCGCGCCGCGGGCCTCGAGCGCGGCGCCTTCGCCCCCGGCCGCAGCAGCGCGCCGGCCTCGCTCGTCGACATCGTGCCGACCCTGCTCGAGGCCCTCGACATCGCCCCATGGCCGGGCATGCAGGGCACGAGCCTGCTCAGCCTGGACCCCACCACCCGGCGCCCGATCCTGGCCGAGGTCGACAACCTCGCGGTCAAGTTCGCCCGCCGCGACGGCGATCTCAAGACGATCTGGTCGCCGCTCGACCGGGCTTCCTACATCCCCAACGACGTCGAGGAGCTGAGCTTCGACCTGGCCGCGGACCCGCTCGAGCTCGAGCCCCTAGCGCCCGATCCCGCGCGCGTCGACGCCGTCAGGGAGACCTTCGAGTCCCTGCGCGCCTGGGCCGCGACCCTCGGCAGCACCGTCGAGGCGACCCTCGACGACCCGGGCCTGCGCGCCCGGCTCGAGGCCCTCGGCTACGTCGACGACATGCGCGCCCTCGACGACTAGCGAGCTGCGACTCGGCCCGTCTGCCTTCGGGCCTGGCTGCCCTCGCGCCAAGTGCTTGTGGCATCGCCTCCCGCGTTCGGGTATCCCGGGGACATGAACGATGCCACCAGCTCCGTGACCTGGACCGCCTTCTCCCTGAACGAGGAGCGCATCCCGACCCCGCTCGAGCCGGAGGCGATCGAAGCCGAGGGGATCCGGCCCCACTGGGTCCACGTCAACGCCGACGATCCCGGCCAGAGCGAGTGGCTGGCCCAGTACGAAGAGCTCGACGCGGTCGCCATCGAGGCGCTCGTGGCGCCCAACAGCCGGCCGCGAGCGTCGGAGCACGAGGGCGGCATGATCGTCGTCCTGCGCGGGATCAACACGAACCCCGGCGCTGACCCTGACGACATGATCTCGCTGCGCGTCTGGATCGACGCCAAGCGCATCATCACCGCGAGCCGCCGTCAGCAGAGCGCCGTGGCGGACCTCACCGAGGAGTTCCATGCGGGCAAGGGGCCGCGGACCCCGGCCGGTGTGCTGCTGCGCCTGTCGACCCTGATCGTCCAGCGCCTCTCGCCGCTGGTCGACGCCCTCGGGGCGGATCTCGACGAGGAGGAGGAGCGCGTGATCCTCGACCCGCTCACCGCCGACCGCATGGGCCTGGCCGAGGACCTCAGCCAAGCGATCTCCCTGCGCCGCCACCTCGCGCCCCAGCGCGAAGCCCTGGTGCGCCTGCGCGAGTCCGGCCTCAAGCTCTTGGGCAAGCAGCGCTCGGACCAGCTGCGCAACCTCGCCGACCTCGTCCAGCGACACATCGAGGAGATCGACGAGATGAAGGAGCGCGCGCGGGTGCTGCAGGACCTCGTCCGCAGCGAGCAGGCCGAGCGCCTGAACCAGCGCATGTTCGTGCTCTCGGTGATCACCGCGGTGTTCCTGCCGCTCGGTCTGGTGACCGGCCTGCTCGGCATCAACGTGGGGGGCATCCCCGGGGCCAGCAACGAGTACGGCTTCGCGGTGACCTGCGTGATCCTGGTGGTGGTCGCCGTCGTGGCGCTGCTGCTCATGCGGCGCACGCGCCTGATGTAGGCGCGCGCGGCCGCGGGAGCGGGCTAGGCGTCCGCGAGGACGTCCGGGCCCGCCCCTGCGGACTTCGGCGGCAGGCTGCGCACGTGCAGGTCGCGCTGGGGGAAGGCGATCTCGATGCCCGCCTTGCGGAAGGCCTGGTCGATCGCCATGTTCATGCGCGTCACCAGCTCGGGCAGGTGCTCGCGGTTGCCCATGAAGACGCGCAGCTCGAAGTCGAGGCTGCTGTCGCCGAAGCTGCGGAAGACCACCGACGGTCCGGGGTCGGCGAGCACCAGCGGTTCGGCCGCCGCGGACTCCATCAAGAGCTCCGTGGCCCGCTTGGTGTCCGAACCGTAGGCGATGCCGACCTTGATGATCTCGCGGATCACCGGGTCGCTGAGCGTCCAGTTGACGACGCTGCCGGTGATGAACTCGCGGTTGGGGATCAGGAACTCGCGCCGGTCCCAGTCCAGGATCGTCGTCGAGCGCATGCGCAGCTGGGTGATGCGCCCCTCGAAGTTGCCGACCGTGACGATGTCGCCGACGCGCACCGGGCGCTCGATCAGGATGATGACGCCCGAGACGAAGTTGGCGAAGATCTCCTGCAGGCCGAAGGCCAGGCCGAAGGTCAGCGCCGCGGCCAGCCACTGCACCTGACTCCACCCGATCCCGATCGCACCGAAGCCAGCGGGGATGCCGATCATCAGGATCAGGTAGCGGAAGAGCGTCGTGACCGCGTGGCGCGAGCCGGTGTCGAGCGGCAGCCTTCGCAGCAGCGCGATCTCGAGCACCCCCGGCGCGTTCTTCGCCGCGACGCCGATCAGGAGGAAGATCACCAGGGACAGGAACACGTCGGCGAGGGTGATCGCCGAGATCGTGTTGGACTCGGCCACGACGGCCGTCAAGGGCCCGGGCAGGGTCGCGGATGCGATCTCGCCGGTGGCCGCGGGCCCAGGCTCGCGCGGCTCGGACACGACCCCTTCGGCCCTCAGGGCGGCCGAGGCGGTGTCCTCGAGCAGCATGACCTTGGGCCAGAGCTGCACGCGCTCGAAGACGCGCAGGGCCGGGAATGCGCCCGCCCAGATCAAGAAGAAGCCGAGCAGGGTCGAGACCACCACGCCCGTGCGGATCAGCTGCCGGGTCTGGGCGTCGACGGCGGGGATGTCGGTGGCGTCTTCCTCGATCGAGGCGGCCGCCGCGATCGACGCACCGGCCTCGTCCTGCCCCGCCTGGGCCTGGGCCTTCGCGAGGGCGCGCGCGCGGGCCTGCTGCACCGCGAGGCGACGCCGCGCGATGAAGAGCCAGCGCAGCAGCAGCGCGTTGACCAGCACGAGCAGCAGCACGAAGCCGAGGGTCGAGCGGACGCGACTGCCGAGCTCGAGCGCCGTGTAGTGGTAGCCCAGGACCGAGAGGCCCAGGAGGCCGAGGAGCACGGTCAGGAGCAGCCCGTACCAAAGACTGTGGAAGCGCTGGAGCAGCCCCTGGTTGCGCTGCATCGACTCGACCAGCAGCCCGCGACTCGGCCCGAGGTTGCGATGGACGAAGAGCCAGAGCGACAGCATCAGGCACCACAAGGCGGGGCGGCCGAGGGCATCGTTCCAAGCGGCCACGCCGTGGGAGTTGTAGACCGAGACCAGGAACTCGAAGCCGACGACCGCGGGCAGCAGCCAGCCGAGCTCCTTGCGCAGCGCCTGGACGCTGCGCTGGGGCCAGCGGAAGTGAGCCACGCTGAGGCCCGTCGACAAGCAGATGCGCCGCAACAACCCGAGGGCGAGGTACGCCACCGCCACGGTGTTCAGCGCCTCGCCCACCGCGTGGCCCACGTCCGTCGGGGCTGACGACGTGGTCAGCAGCCAGCCCAACATGTAGAGGCAGAGCGGCACCGGCAGGGTCAGGGCGATCGTCTCGCCCAGCCCGAGGATGGTGTGCCGGTAGGAGTCCTTGCGGTAGCTGCGCACGAGCTCCGAGCGCTCACGCAAGGAGCGCCGCAGGGGACGCCGGGCACCTAGGAGGCCGAGCAGGGCGAGCAGCCAGATCGCGGTCTTGCCGGGCCCCTCGGTGATCGAGCGGTGAGCCTTGTCCATGGTCCCCACCCAGCCTGTCGGAGAGACCAGCCAGGCGAGGCCCTCGACCGCGTCCCCGGGGCTGGGCACCACGCCGCCGGAGAGGCTCGGCACCCAGAGGATGCGCTCCTCGATGAAGGTGCGGTAGGCCATCGTCTCGGCGAGCAGCTCCGCGTGCAGGCGCTCGGACTCGAGCAGGCTGGCCACGAGCTTGCCGAGGTCCTCGGTCAGGTCGTCCAAGAGCGCGCGGTGGGTCACGACCAGGTCGCGGGCGATGCCCTCGACCTCGGCGCTGGGCCGAGTGCCGTCCTCGGCCTCGAGGGCAGCTAGGATGGCCTGCAGCCGGATCGTCGGGTCCCCCGTCTGCTCGCGCTCCTCCTCGAGCTCGAGCAGCTGGAGCTGGGCCTGGGAGAGTCGGTCTCGCCGCCTAGCGGAGTCCGCGCGCAGGCTGCGCGGGGTCGCCAGGGCCTCGTATTCCGACCGCAGCATCGAGCCGATGCCGCGCGAGAGGCCCCCGGCCGCGACCTTCTTCTGGGTCGCGATCAGGCGCTTCTCCACGTCGCCGACCCCGGCCTCGAGGCCGGTGAGGGTCGCGCGCGCGCGGTCGGCCTCGGCGAGCGTGCCCGTGGGTCCCGAGCGCATCTGCGCCAGGACCTCGTTGCGCGCGGCGACCTCACCCAGCATCGGGTGCTGTTCTGTGAGAGCGGCGCGCGTCGCCTCGGCATCCCGCAGGCCGAGCTCGGCCTCGAAGGCGCGCCGGCCGCTCACCAGCTGGCGCAGGGTCGCTACGGTAGCCTCGGTCTTCTGCAGCTGGCGCTGGGCCCGGTCGCGGCGCATGGGCAAGAGGTCGCGGCGCACCTCGTAGGCCTGGCGCTCGCGGCTGAGCAGCTGCTCCTCGGCGTGCAGCCGCTCGAGCTGGGCGCGCAGGCGCGCCTGGCGTGGGGCGAGCAGGGCGTCGTCGGCAGGCAGGGCCCGCAGGGTCGTCTCGACCTCCGAGACCTGGTCGCGCAGGGCGGCGACCTCGGTGGGAATCAACTCCAAGCGCTTGGAGCGGAAGACGAACTCCGCCGAGACCGTCTCGAGCTTGGCCTGGGCGCTGGTGCGATCGGCCTCGGCCTGCAGCAGCAGCGACTCGAGCGCCTTGAGGTCGAGGTTGGGGTCGGCGGCGACCTTGAGCGCCTCGGGCGCTTCAGCGAGCTCCTCGGCCAGGGCCGTCAGCAGCCCGGGCGCCTCCTCCACCATGCGCTGGAACTCGCCCTCGCGCACGCGCAAGGCCTCCGCGGCCTCGAGGTCCACGATCGCCGCCGTGACCAGCTGGGCCTCCTCGCCCTCGGCCTGGCCGGCCTCGATCAGCTCGTCCAGGCCGATCCGTAGGTCCGCCAGGGTTGGCGGACCCTCGGACGGCCCGCCGGACTGGAGACCGAAGGCTGGGGTGGCGCTCAGCAGCAGGGCGACCAGCAGGCCGCTGAGTCGCACGAGGAACGAGCTGGAGTGGGACATGCCCAGGGGGGTGAGTGTTCCGATGACGCGACCGGGGGTCGGGCGTGGAGGTGCGGAGGCAGAGGGGTGTCCACCTAGGTTGCACATTCTAGTTCTCCGCACTCGATCGACACCCGAACTTCCCGCGAGCCGCCGGCCGACCGAAGTTGCAGGCGATTCTGGCCAGTCCGTGGATGCCCTGCCCCCACGCGTGCTATTAGGTGCCAGCCCCACAGGCCCTGCCACCACCTCGGACCCCGCGAGCACCATGCAGATCCAAGTCTTCGAGCCCGGTCAGTTCGAGACCGAGCGCCACTTCTACCCGCGCACCCAGAACGCCCAGATCCACCCGCTGGTGCTGGGCTTCATGCGCATGTCGCTGGAGCGGATCCTGCTGCGCTACTGCCACCTGCACCCCGGCGTCGACCCCAAGGTGCTCGAGCAGGTGCTGACCACCGAGCCGCGCCAGCTGCGCTGGTCCGGCAGCGACATCCTCAACGTGTCCTCCGCCGGCGGGACGAAGCACAAGCTGGTGGTCGAGACCAACTCCTGCCCCTCGGGCCAGAAGTCCTTCCCGCTGCTCGACGAGGACCTCGAGGAGGGCGGCTACGGGCGCGTGCTGAAGCACACCTTCCTGCCGCACATCAAGACCTCGCTGCGCAAGGCCGAGCCCGACGACATCCTCGCGGTGCTCTACGACAAGAACGAGATCGAGTCCTCCGGCTACGCCCAGGTGCTCGCCAACCTGACCGAGCGACGCACCTACCTGATCCCGGTGCCGGCCTCGGATCCCGAGCGCCACATCGCGGTGCGCGACCGCTGGCTGTTCGCCAAGCTGCCCGAGGGCGAGCGCCGTGTGGCCTGCGCCTGGCGCTACGTCACCCAGAAGCCGTGGACGCGCCTGCCCCTGAACCTCAAGACGCCGATCCTCAACCCGGTCGTGGCCTGCCTCGCCGGCGGTCGCAACAAGTCGACCGCGGCCAAGGCCTTCGAGATGGCCAACGGCGAGCTGCGCGCGTCCGGGCTCGAGATCGAGAGCCCCGAGACCTACACCAACGTCAACCGCGAGCAGGTCCCGCTGCTGGTCGCCCAGCTCGGCGGCAAGGCGGTCGTCAAGATCCCCTACCTCAACGCGGGTCAGGGCATCTTCACGATCGTCAACCAAGAGGAGCTCGACCTGTTCATGGAGTCCGCTAGCGACTACGACGAGTTCGTCGTGCAGCAGCTGGTCGGCAACTTCCGCTGGTCGTCGACGAGCCGCCGGGGGAAGCTCTTCCACATCGGCACGGTGCCCAACAGCAAGGGCCAGATCTACGCCTTCGACCTGCGCATGATGATCTCGTGGCAGGAGGACCAGTACCGGCCGATCGCGATGTACGCGCGCCGCGCGCCCCAGGCCCTCGAGCGCGAGCTCGGGCCCAAGACCTCGTCCTGGTCGGTGCTCGGCACGAACCTCTCGCGCAAGGTCAGCGAGGACACCTGGACGACCGAGCCCAACCGCCTCTTGATGATGGACCGCAAGGACTTCGGCAAGCTGGGCCTCGGCATCGACGACCTGATCGACGCCTACATCCAGGCCGTCCTAGCCCACCGCGCCATCGACAACCTGGCCCAGCAGCTGGTCAAGCGCGGCGGCGGCTTCCGCACCGAGCTGTTCCGCTCGCTCAACAACGACGCCAGCCTGCTGCGCGAGATCCGCGTGGACGGCCCCACCCGCACGAAGAATCCTGGAGGACAGGAGGAGTCCCAGAGCCATGCTTAAGCAGAAGAGAAAGGCCACCGGCCTGCAGCCCGTACCGCTCACGGACCAGGAGCCCGGCACCCGCCGGGACTTCCTGCTGCCGATCTACCAGGGCGCCATGGGCACCTCGGTCGACTGCCCGTTCATCGTCCTGCGCGGCGCCAAACCCGGACCGGTGGTCGGCATCTCGGCCGCGATCCACGGCAACGAGCTGAACGGCATCAACATCATCCACCAGCTGCTCGAGGGCATCGACCCCACCGAGCTGAAGGGCACGATCCTGTTCGCACCGGTCGCCAACGTCCCGGCCTTCGAGGCCGAGCAGCGACGCTTCCCGGTGGACGGCAAGGACCTCAACACCGTCTTCCCCGGCAAGCGCGGAGGCACGCCCTCCCAGCAGTACGCGCTGGCCTTCAAGAAGCTCTTCCTGCCCAAGCTCGACCACCTCGTCGACATCCACACCGCCAGCGAGGGCCGCATCAACAGCATGTACGCGCGCGTCGACTGGCACTCCAAGCAGGCGCGCGCCCTGGCCGAGGTCCTGCAGCCCCAGATCATCCTGCACGGTCGCAGCGGCGACGGCACCCTGCGCAATGCTGCGCGCGTGGTGGGCGCAGCGGCCGTCACGCTCGAGGCCGGCAACCCCAGCGAGTTCCAGGGTCACATGGCCAGCGACGGCGAGATCGGGATCCTGCGCCTCTTGCACTCGCTCGACATGCTGCACGCCGACATCCCGCCGCGGCTCGAGCGCGAGCCTGTGCTCTGCAAGTCGTCGAGCTGGCTGCGCACCGAGGCCGGCGGCATCCTCGAGCTGCTCTTCGGCCTGACCGACCACGTCACGAGGGGCCAGCTGCTCGCGCGGCTCAAGAACCCCTTCGGCGAGGTCGTCGCCAAGTACGTCGCGCCCCATGACGGGGTCGTGATCGGCATGACGCGCACCCCGATCGCCGTGCCAGGGACGCGCTACTGCCACCTCGGCGTGGCCGGCAAGCCCCCGGCCCCGAAGCCCAAGGCAGCCGCGCCCAAGCCGTGAACGTCTGGGTGCTCTCCCAGCTGGAGGCCTCGCCCGGCACCCAGCGCTTCCTCGACGCGGCCCACCGCGCGGGACACGAGGCGACGCGCCTGCACCCGCTCGACCTCGAGCTGTGCCTCGGCGCCGGCGGCGAGCTCGACGTGCTCCACGGGGGCGTCGAGCTCGCGCTGCCCGACGTGGTCTTCACGCGCATGGGCGCCGCCAGCCCCGCCGCCGGGCTCAACACCCTGCTGCAGCTCGCCGCCCTCGGCGTGCCCGTCGTCAACGACCCATTGGCGCTCTGGCGCAGCCGCGACAAGGTGCGCTCCAGCCTGCTCCTGGCCCGCGCCGGCCTGCCCGTGCCGGCCTCGCTCGTGCCTGGCCGGCGCCTGGCTGCCGGCCTCGCGAGGGCCCGGCTCGGCCCCCCACCCTGGGTCGTCAAGCGCCCCGAGGGCAGCAAGGGCGAGGCGGTCTTCCTGGTCCAGGACGAGGCTGAGCTCGAGTCCTATTTCGAGGCGGCCGGCACGACCGAAGCGCCCGTCGTCGTCCAGCGCTTCGTCGCGGAGGCCAGCGGCACCGACCTGCGCGTGTTCGTGGTCGGCGGCCACACCCTCGCCGCCATGCGCCGCCGCTCGGGCTCGGGCGACTTCCGCTCGAACCTGCACCAAGGCGGCCACGGGGAGCGGGTCGAGGCCTCCGCCGAGGCCGCGGCCGTGGCCGAGGCCGCGGTCGCCGCCCTCGGGCTGGAGGTCGCCGGCGTGGACCTGCTCGAGGCCGACGGCGGGCCGCTCGTGATCGAGGTCAACGGCTCGCCGGGCTTCGCCGGCATCGAGGACGCGACCGGCGCCGACCTCTCGGGAGCGGTCGTGCGCTACCTCGAAGCGCGCGTCGCCGACTAGCGCGCGCCGGTCAGGCGCAAGAGCTCCCCGGTTACCAGGAAGCCCGGCGGGGCCGGCATCCAGGTCGAGCTGGGCAGCAGGCAGTCGCGGCCGAGCTGGTACAGGGCCTCGGTGTCGGCCTCCTCGAAGTCATTGAGCATCAGCTCGGCGCCGTCGGGGATCGTGAGGAAGTGGAAGTCGGCGCCGAACAGGTGGGCGACCAGGTACAGGTTCTGGACATGCTCCATCACCGCGCTGTAGGTCATCAAGAGCAGCGAGCGCGAGGCGATGTCGACGGTCTCGCGCTGCACGACCGCGGCCTCGGGCCGCAGGCAGCCGTTGTGGATCACGAACAGGCTCGTGTCGATCGAGTCCCAGTCGAGACCCGCCCGCTCGATCGCGACCTGGGCGTCGAAGATGCCCTGGGGCAGGAACATCGAGCGTGCGACCGCGCCGTCCACGTGCATCTCGTCGCCGCCTTCGTGGGCGAAGATCACCGGCGGGTAGACCACCGGGATCGAGGCCGAGGCGAGCAGCACGCGGCGCAGCATCCCGAGGGCATCCTTGCGGCCCGAGGCTGCGATCGCGCCGAGGTCCCAGACCACGAACTGGCCGCGGTCCAGGTTGGTGGTGCCGACGTAGAGCCGCGCCCCGGCGACGTGGCGCGCGGCGATGGCGGCCAGGAGCTGCTCGTCGACGCCGCGCTCGATCAGGTCTTCGAGGGGGTCGCTCTTCATCAGCGACTCGTCCCAGAAGATCGAGCCGAGGATCGACTTCGACTCCATCAGGTCCGCGCGGTCGATGCCGCGAAACAGGTCCTCGAGCCGCTCGTCGAAGGCGCTGCCGGCGAAGGCGAAGGGCGCCAGCAGCGCGCCGACGCTGACGCCGGTGACCAGCTCGAACTCCGGCCGGTCCCCGCGCTCGGTCCACGCCGACAGGATGCCCGCCCCGAAGGCGCCATTCACCCCGCCGGAGCTGAGCACCAGCATGTCGTACTCGGGCGGCTCGAGCGGGTTGCGTGGCCGCGCTGCGAAGGTCCGCGCCGCCTGCTCGAAGCGCGCCTGGAAGGCGGGGTTCGGGTAGCCGTGCAGCGCGCGCACGCCCTCGAAGTCGCGCACCTCGGGCAGCACCTCGAAGCCGAGCGGCTCGAGCGGCCGCCGCTCGGGCAGACCGCAGGCCGGGAGCAAGGCGAGCAAGGCGAAGAGGCGCAGGGGGCACAGCACGGGTACCAGTCTAGCGGAGGCCTGGGAGCAGCGCGCCTACCAGGGCCGCAGCACCAGGTGCAGGCCTTCGGGGAAGCCGGCCTCGACGGGCAGGGCGTGGACGTGGCCGCGGTCGCTGGCCCGCACGCGCTTGTCGCGGAAGGGGTTGCGAGTCAGGAATGCCTCCCGGTAGGTCGGCTCGTAGCGGCTGAAGAACTCGATCGGCACGGCGCGGTCGTGGCCGGGACTGCGGCGGCGCGACGCCGGCTGGGAGGCCTCGAGCACCTCCGCGTTGACCAGGCCGTGGCGGTCGAGGATCGTCAGCTCACAGTGGTAGCCCACCGCCCCGATGCCGCCGAGCACCAGGGACTCGCCCGGAGAGGTCACGTGGGCGAGGGCGCGCCCGAGCAGGCTCCACTCCTCGGCCCGCGCGCCCATGCCGTACCAGAAGCCGTACTCGGTGCTGTACTGCTTCTCGGACCAGCGGAACCAGAGCGCCTCGCGCAGGGCAGGCGGTGTCGCGTAGCGATCGAAGGCGGGCAGCACCGAGGTCACCAGCAGCACGCCGGCGAGGGCTGATGCGAAGAGGGCCGAGCGCCCCCACGCGCGCTGGACGAGGTCGCCGAACAGGAGCGCGAGGAAGGGCGCCGCGGTGAAGAAGAAGCGCCCCATCGTCATGAAGTCGCCGCCGACGAGCACGGCATAGGCGAAGGTCGCGGCGACCATCAGCGTGGCGACGCCGCTCGGCGTGAAGCCGCGCTCGCGGTCGGCCACGAGGCGCGCTAGGCCGAAGGCGAAGACGCAGAGGGTCGCCGGCAGGATCGCCCAATAGTGGCCGAGGTACTTGGCCCCGCGCTCGAGGGAGAGGGCGGTCATGCCGACCTTGGCGCGCGCGGTGTTCGGCACGACGTCGCCGAAGGTCAGGTAGCGCCAGGCCAGGAAGGCGCCTCCGACGAGCAGCAGCACGAGCGCCGCGCGAGCGAGCACTTGCCGCGTCGCGCCCGGCGCGCGGCGCTCGCTCCCGATCTGCCCGCTCGCCAGGAACAGGACCAGCAGGATGCCGATCCAGTAGGGTCCGTCGGCGCGCATCAGGCAGGCGAGCGCACCCCAGGTGCCGGCCGCCCAGCCGGTGCGAGCCGTGGGCGCCTGCCCGAAGAGGGACCGGTAGGTGAGGAAGATCAAGAGGGCCGACAGGCTGGTGGACAGGCCGCCGGAGGACCACACGCCGACCGTGGGCAGGCTGCCGAAGAACAGCGCCGCCGCCACCAGGCCGATGGTTCCGAGCCCCAGCACGCGGCGCCCGAAGGCCAAGAGCACCCACAGGAGCGCGAAGCTGCCGAGGCTCGTGACCACCGGGGCCAGCACCGGCGTCGCCAGGCCGAGCGCTTCGGGGATCGCCAGCAGCAGGGTCCAGAGGAACTCGCTGAAGCCCTCGACCGGGGTGCCGGAGCTTGGGTTGAAGTCCAGGCCGTCCCCGCGCGCGAGGTTGCGCGCGTAGCGGAACAGGATGTAGGCGTCATCGCAGAGGAACCAGAAGCGCCCGATGCATGCGCCCAGGACCAGCCCCCCCGCCAGGAAGGGCACCAGCAAGCGGGGAGGGGAAGAGGACTCTGACACGGGCCGGAGCTTATCATTCGGCATGCGCTCCCTTGCCCTCCGCCAAGCCCTGCCCCTCGCTGCCTTGCTGCTTGGCTGTGCGGGCTGCTCCGACGCGCAGCTGCCCACCGACCACCAGCGGCTCAACGTGCTGCTGATCACCGTCGACACCCTGCGCGCCGACCACGTCGGGACCTATGGCTATGGACGCGGGACGACGCCCGCCATCGACGCCCTCGCGGAGCGCGGCGTGGTCTTCGAGAACGCGCTCGCCCCCGCCCCCTGGACCCTGCCGTCGGTGGCCTCGATCCACACCGGCCTCTACCCCAGCGCCCACGGCATCCAGCGCATCAAGGACCGCCTCTCGGACGAGGCCACCACCCTCGCCGAGGTGCTCGGCGCCCACGACTACCGCACGGTCTCGATCGTCAGCAACAGCCTCGTGCGGCCGCACTTCGGGTTCGGACAGGGCTTCGACGCCTTCGACACGAGCGAGGCCGCGGGCCACGACCACGTCTCGACCCCGGGCCTCACCAAGCTCGCCAAGCGCCGCCTCGCGCGCTTCGCCGAGTCGGACCGGCCCTTCTTCCTGTCGCTCTTGCACTTCGATCCCCACTACGACTGGCTCGACCACGGCCTGGGACTAGCGACGGACGCCGGCAGCAGTCTCGCCGGGGACGAGAGCATCGAGCGCCTGCGCCTGATGGCGTCGGCCGGCGAGCTGGGCCCGCCCGAGGTGGCAGCCCTGCGCTCGCGCTACGACGAGGAGATCCGCTTCACCGACGACGGCATCGCCGAGCTCCTGGCGGAGCTCGAGCGGCTCGGCCTCGCGGACGACACGCTCGTCGTGCTGGTCGCCGACCACGGCGAGGAGTTCCTCGAGCACGGCTGGCTGGGCCACACGCGCTACCTCTACCAGGGCATGGTCCACGTGCCCCTGATCGTCGCCGACCCGCGCCACGGGGACCAGCACCAGAGGCGCGTCGCGCCGCCGGTCTCGACCGTGTCGGTCATGGCGACGGTGCTCGAGCTGGCCGGCATCGACCCGGCCCCCTACCAGCTGGACGCCGCGTCGCTCGCGGGCTACGTCGCCCAGGGCGCGTCGTCCTACGAGCCGGGCCCGGTCTTCAGCGAGGTCGACTTCGTCCCGACCAACCCCAACAACCACGCCAAGGTCGCGCACCTCGAGGCCGTCCTCGAGGGCCACACCAAGACCGTCCGCAGCCTGATCGGAAACGCCCACGAGCGCTACGACCTCGAGGCTGACCCGGGCGAGCTCGTCGACCTCGCGAAGTCCCCCGCAGGCCTGGCGGCGGCCAGGGAGTCGGGCGCCCTGCTCGACGCCTGGCGCGAGGCGCGCGAGGCCCGCGCCCTGCCGCGCTCGCAAGGACAGACCACCAAGGCCGAGCGCGAGCGCATCGAGAAGCTCGGCTACCTCGACGGCTGAGCGAGCCCAAGAGGATGGTCGGGGTGAGAGGATTTGAACCTCCGACTTCTGCAACCCAAATGCAGCGCGCTACCAGACTGCGC
>JARGPD010000202.1 GCA_029212845.1 Planctomycetota bacterium | reverse complement strand
GTGACCGTCTCGTAGCACGCGGCTGCGTCCTGGTCGCGGCCGAGGTCCTCGTACAGCACGCCGAGGTTGAGCAGCACGGTCGTGTCGATCGGCAGCATGCCAGCGAGGGTCTCGTAGCACTCCAGGGCCAGCTCGTCGAGGCCGCAGCGCTCGGCGAGGTGGGCCAGGCGGAACAGGTTCTCGCGGTTGGCGGGGTCGAGCTCACGGGCGCTGGCGTAGGCGTCCAGGGCTTCTTCCCATTCGCGCTCGAGCTCGTGGGCGCGGCCGGTGAGGTAGCGCTGCTCGGGGCTCTTCTCGAAGGCCTCGGGCGCGGCTTCGAGGCCGGCGCGAAGGCCTTCGACGGCGGCTTCGTAGTTGCCCTCGGCGAGGTTCTTCTCGAGCTCGGCCTCGACCATGCCGCAGCGCGGACGACGCTCGTTCGGGTACTTGTCGGTCAGCGCCGCATAGATCGCCTGGGCGTCGGCCCAGCGACCGCACGAGCAGAGCGCGCGCGCGAGGGTGAAGGCGACGACGTCGTCGTCCTTGTGTGCCTCGAGGCGCTCGACGGCTTCCTCGTGACGGGCAAGCATCCAGAGGCCGAGGCCCTTGCGCATGCCGGCGTCACCGGAGTCTTCAAGTCCATCGACGAGCTTGGTGAAGCTGCGCAGGGAACCCTGCGACGCATACACCTCGGCACGACCCATGTCGAGCTGGGGGAAGCTTGGGTCCTCGATGCCGAGCAGGTCGAAGCTCGGGGTGCTCACCGGCTGGGTGTAGGCGGCGACGGGCTCGGGGAGTTCGGCGGTCTCTTGGATCTCGTTGGCCATGGGCGCGGAGGCTCGGCTGGCGTGCCGAGTGGAGGTCGATCGGGCTGGGGTTGGTCGCTCGCTGACCCTGGCACCTTACGGGTCTAGGGCGGTACGGCAAGCGATCCATTAAAGGGCGAAGATCATAATCTCTTGGTGGGGGGCGCGTCAAACCCCGTGGGGAGTCCTGGGTCAGGTGCCCATCTCGGACCAATCCGCCCGAAGGCCCGGTTGGCGCTTCGGAGTGCCCCCACGGCGCGGTAATTTGGGCCTGTCACCCGCTTTCACCCCGCCGACACCATGACCTGCGTCTTCTGCAAGATCGCTTCGGGCGAGCTTCCCACCGACTTCGTCTTCGCCGACGACCTCGTGGTCGCCTTCCGCGACATCCGCCCCCAGGCCGAATCCCACGTCCTGGTGGTGCCCAAGGCCCACGTGGAGTCCCTGTGGGAGCTCGAAGACCCAGCCTTGGCGGGGGCTATCCTGGGCGCCTGTGCCGCGGTGGCGCGCTCCGAGGGCCTCTCCGAGGGCTTCCGGGTGATCACCAACGCAGGGGCCCACGGCGGCCAAGAGGTCCCGCACCTGCACATGCACGTGGTCGGTGGCCAGCCCCTCGGACCCATGCTGACCCCGCCCGCCTAGGGCCCGGAGACCCAATTGGACTACTTCAAGATCCAGGGCGGTGACCCGCTCCAGGGGACCGTCCGCGCCGCAGGCGCCAAGAACGCCGTGCTGCCGATCCTGGCCGCCGCGCTCTTGACCGACGGCACCCTTCGCATCCCGAACTCCCCGAAGCTGCGCGACGTGCGCACCCTCTCGACCCTGCTCGAGGCCATGGGCTGCCGCGTGCAGCGCGAGGACTCCGGCGCGATCGAGATCACCGCGGACGGCGACATCCTGTGGGAGGCCACCTGGGAGCAGGTCCGCCAGATGCGCGCCTCGATCTGCGTGCTCGGGCCCCTGGTCGGCCGCTTCGGGCGCGCCAAGGTCAGCCTGCCCGGCGGCTGCGTCTTTGGCGTGCGCCCGATCGACATGCACCTCAAGGGCCTGGCCGCCCTCGGCGCAGACATGCGCATCGAGGCCGGCTTCGTCGAGGCCTCGGTCCCTGGCGGACGGCTGCGCGGTGGCGAGGTCTTCCTCGGCACGCCCGCGGGCCCGACCGTGACCGGCACCATGAACGTGTTGATGGCCGCGACCCTGGCCGAGGGGCGCTCGGTGATCCACGGCGCGGCCTGCGAGCCCGAGGTCGGCGACCTGGTGGACTGCCTGGTGGCCATGGGCGCGAAGATCGAGGGCAAGGGCTCGCCGACCCTCGAGATCCAGGGCGTCGAACAGCTCGGCGGCGCCGAGCACCACGTGATCCCCGACCGCATCGAGGCCGGCACCTACCTGATGGCCGGCGCGATCACCGGCAGCCGCGTGCGCGTCGAGGGCTGCGTGCCCGCGCACCTCTGGGCGCCGCTCGACGCCTTGCAGCGCGCGGGCTACGAGTTCGAGATCGGCACCGACTGGGTCGAGATCCTGCCGCGCCGTCAGCGGCCCCTGCCGGTCGACGTGACGACCCAGCCCTTCCCCGGGTTCCCGACCGACCTGCAGGCCCAGATGATGGCGCTCATGTCCCTGGCCGACGGGACCAGCGTGATCACCGACCGCATCTACCCTGACCGCTACATGCACCTGCCCGAGCTGCTGCGGCTCGGCGCGCGCATCCGACGCCAGGGTTCCACGGCGATCATCGAGGGCGTCGAGAGCCTCTCCGGAGCACCGGTCACGGCCTCGGACCTGCGCGCCTCGGCGGCCCTCGTGCTGGCTGGCCTGGTCGCACGCGGCAGCACCAGCGTGCACCGCGTCTACCACATCGACCGCGGCTACGAGCGCATCGACGAAGCCCTCGCCGGTCTGGGTGCGCGCATCGAGCGCTTGGAAGAGGCCTAGGCGGGGCCCGCTAGCGCTCCTCCGTGGGAAGCGCTATAGATGGGTGCGGAGGCGCCGGTCAGAGGGCGCACTCATGATGGGAGAAAACAACGCGCCACGAGCGAGCCTTGGGCTCCGGAAGTTCACCTGGGGCGCCGTCGCGGGGTGGACCCTCTTGATCCTCGGCCTTGGGGCGTGGATCGGCTTCCGACAGGACGCGCGCTTCCACGGCTTGACCAAGGTGGAGGTCGAGGTCGCGCGAGCGTCGAGCCAGGACCACATGTTCGCGCTGTGGATCGTCTGGTCGGTGGGGCTCGGCGGGATGCTGCTGAGCTCGCGCAGCCTCGGCCGGCAGCTCGAGGTGCGCACACGCATCGCCGACCACCTGGTCGAACAGCGCAAGCGCCTGGCGAGCGTGGTCGCCGCGACCTCGGCCGGCATCTGGGAGTGGGATGCGCTGAGTGGCGCGCTGCAGCTCGACGAGCGCTCGACGCAGATGCTCGGCTACGCGCTGGCCGACCTGCAGCCGGTCGACCACCTGACCGTCATCGACCGCGTGCACCCCGAGGATCTCGAGCCGATGCGCGAGGCGGTCCGCGAGCACTTCCGCGGCGAGCGCGACGCCTTCGACGCGGAGTTCCGCATGCGCCACGCCGAGGGGCACTGGGTCTGGGTGCATGCCCTCGGGCGCCTGATCTCGCGCACCGAGGACGGCCAGCCGCATGGCATGAGCGGGACCTACCAGGAGGTTTCCGAGCGGCGCAGGCTTGCGGCCGAACTGGAGGCGTCCCAGGCCCTCTTGGACGCGCTCTTCAAGCAGGCGCCGATCGCCATGGCCTACGCCATGGCCGACGGCGAGATGCGCTTCAACGCGGCCTGCGAGGAGCTGCTCTTTGGCCTGGACGCGGACGCGCCTGCCCGCGCGGAGAGCGTGCACAGTGACTACCGCAGCTGGCGGACCTTCCTGCCCGACGGCACCGAGCTGAGCGAGTCCGAGCGCCCGCTGCTCTTGGCCCTGGGCGGCAAGCGGGTCCAGGACCTCGAGCTGCGCGTGCTGCCCCGCGACGGCGAGGAACGCTGGATCACGCTCAACGCGGGTCCGATCCGCGGTCGCTCGGGCGAGGTCATCGCCGCCTTCGAGTCGATGCAGGACACGACGGTCCGGCGCAGCTTGACGACCAAGCTGGCCGAGTCCCAGGACCTGCTCGAGGCCCTCTTCGAGCAGGCCCCGATCGCGATCGCCTGCGCGATGGCCGACGGCTCGCTCGTGATCAACTCGGCCTGCGCGGAGCAGTTCCAGATGGGCGACCCCGACCTGCCGGGGAGGCGCACGGGCACGAACCTGCACACCGCCGAGAGGACCTGGGAGGTCCTGGACGCGGACCGCAATCCGATCGCCCGGGACCAGCTGCCCCTCGCCCGGGCCCTGCGCGGCGAGGCGACCCGGGGCATGGAGGGCATCGTGCGCCGGCAGGACGGGACCGAGATCTGGCAGGCGGCCAACGCGGCGCCGATCTTTGGCGAGGACGGCCAGCTGATCGCGGCCTTCGAGGCCTTCCTCGACATCACCGACCAAAAGCGCGCGACCGAGGACAAGCTCCAGCTCGAGCGGCAGATGCTGCACGCCCAGAAGCTCGAGAGCCTCGGGGTGCTCGCTGGCGGCATCGCTCACGACTTCAACAACCTGCTGATGGTGATCCTGGGCAACGCCGATCTGGCCCTGGACGAGCTCGATCCGCAGTCGCCCGTGCGCAGCAAGCTCGAGGAGATCGAGCGCACCTCCAAGCGCGCCGCGGCGCTGGCGAAGCAGATGCTGGCCTATTCCGGGCGCGGGCGCTTCATCGTCGAGCCCCTGGACGTGGGCGAGCTCGTCGAAGAAATGGTGCACCTCTTGAAGGTCTCGATCTCCAAGAAGGCCGTGCTGGGGCTCGAGCTCGAGCCCGGCCTCCCGGCGATCGAGGGCGACGTGACCCAGATCCGGCAGGTGCTGATGAACCTGATCACCAACGCCTCGGAGGCCCTGGGCGAGGAGGGCGGCGTGATCAGCCTCTCGACCGGGGTCACCACCTGCGCGCGCGACGAGCTCGACGCGGCCGTCGGCAGCCCCTCGCCCGCCCTGGATGAGCCCCTGCCCGAGGGACGCTACGTGTTCGTCGAGGTCGTCGACACCGGCTGCGGCATGGACGTCGAGACGATGCAGCGCATCTTCGATCCCTTCTTCTCGACCAAGTTCACCGGGCGGGGGCTTGGCATGTCGGCCGTGCTCGGGATCCTGCGCGGGCACCGGGGCACCTTGACGGTGAACAGCGAGCCCGGTGGCGGCAGCTGCTTCCGGGTGCTGCTGCCGGTCGCAGGCGAGCACCACCTCGAACCGCAGCACGCGGGGTCCAGCGGCGGCGCGACCACCCGCGCCGTAGTCCGAGAGGGACGCGGGTCGGTGCTCGTCGTCGATGACGAGTCCAGCGTGCGCGCGGTCGCCGGGCGGATGCTCGAGCGGCTCGGCTTCAGCCCGATCTTCGCGGGGGACGGGCTCGAGGCCCTGGACCTGCTCGAGGGCTCGGCCAGGGACGTGGTCGTGGTGCTGCTCGACCTGACCATGCCTCGCATGGATGGCGCCGAGACCTTCCGCGCCCTGCGCGCGCGGGGCAGCCAGCTGCCCGTCGTCCTGTGCAGCGGCTACGACCAGCAGGACGTGGCTGCCGAGATCGAAGCGCTCGGCCCCAGCGGCTTCCTGCAGAAGCCCTTCGGACTGGACTCCCTGGCCGCGACCCTCGAGTCGGTCCTGGGCCAGGGTGCCGAGTCTTGACCAGCGAAGCGGAGCCCGGGGTGCCACCGCACGGAACCCCTTCCTGCTGAGCACCTGACGCCGAACTCTAGGGCCCGGGGCGGGGGAGTCCGGGCCCAGCCGCTATACTGCCTGGCTCCCCGCACTCCCTGAATCATGTTCGAGACCCTCACCAATCGCCTCTCCGCCGCCTTCTCCGGACTGCGCGGCACCAAGGAGCTGACCGCCGACAACATCGACGAGGGGCTGGCCGCCGTGCGCGCCGCCCTGCTCGAGGGCGACGTCCACTTCAAGGTCGCCCGCCAGCTCGTCGACCAGGTGCGCGCGCGCGTGCTCGGCGAGGAGCAGCTCACCGGCGTCGACCCGAGCCAGCAGTTCATCCACGCGGTGCACCAGGAGCTCGTCGAGCTGATGGGCCCCGAGGACGCGACCCTGAGCGTCGCCAAGTCCGGCCCGACCGTGATCCTGATGGCCGGCCTGCAGGGCGCGGGCAAGACGACCACCTGCGGCAAGCTGGGCTTGTTCCTGCGCGACAAGCACCAGCGCAAGCCGCTGCTGGTCGCCGCCGACATCAAGCGCCCGGCAGCCGTCGAGCAGCTGCGCGTCCTGGGCCGCAACCTCGACCTGCCGGTCTTCCACGAGGAGGGCCTGACCCCGCCCGAGGTCTGCGCCAAGGGTGTCGAGTTCGCCAAGGCCAAGGGCTACGACGTGGTCATCCTCGACACCGCCGGTCGCCTGCATGTCGACGACGAGCTGATGGGCGAGGTCGCCGAGATCGCCGCACGCACCCAGCCCCACAACCAGGTGCTGGTCGTCGACGGCATGACCGGCCAGGACGCCGTGCGCTCGGC
>JARGPD010000201.1 GCA_029212845.1 Planctomycetota bacterium | reverse complement strand
GACGTCTCGGCCTACATCCCGACCAACGTGATCTCGATCACCGACGGCCAGATCTTCCTCGAGTCCGACCTGTTCAACTCGGGCGTCCGCCCGGCGGTGAACGTCGGCATCTCGGTCTCCCGAGTCGGTGGCGCTGCCCAGACGAAGGCGATGAAGAAGACCGCCGGTGGCCTGCGCATCAACCTGGCCCAGTACCGCGAGCTGCAGGCCTTCGCCCAGTTCGGCTCGGACCTCGACGCCGCCACCCAGGCGACCCTGACCCGCGGTGAGAAGCTCGTCGAGCTGCTCAAGCAGGGCCAGTACTCGCCGATGGCCTGGGAAGACCAGACCATGGTGCTGCATGCTGGCACCTCGGGCGCGCTCGACGACCTGCCGACCGTCAAGGTCCTGGACTTCGAGCGCGAGCTGATCGCCTACATGGCCGACGTGCACCCCGAGGTGGGCGAGGTCATGCGCAACACCAAGCAGCTCTCCGACGAGCACAAGGCCACCCTCGACGCGGCGATCGCCAAGGTCAAGGGCCAGGTCGCCGCGAGCTGACCCATGGCTGGCATCAAGGAACTTCGCCTTCGGATCAAATCCATTGGCAACATCAAGCAGATCACGCGGGCTATGGAGATGGTCGCCACGACCAAGCTCCGTCGCTTCCAAGATCGCGCCATCGCATCTCGGCCCTACGCCGAGGAGATCGCTGGACTGATCGGCCGACTGGCCGGCGGTCTCGGTGAGGAGCTGGGTGATCGCGTGCTGTTCAACGAGGGCGAGGGCGACAAGGTCCTGTGCCTGATCATCTCCTCGGACCGAGGCCTCTGCGGCGCGTACAACGCGAACCTCTTCCGCAAGCTCGAGTCCTGGATGGGTGAGCAGACCGACGCCATCGAGTTCTTCGCCATCGGCAAGAAGGCCGAGGCGTACCTCGACTCCTCTGACTACACGATCGCCAAGAGCGTGACCGAGCCGCCGCTCGAGCAGATCGACTACCGCAACGCTGCGGTGATCGCCGCTCAGCTCGTTCGCGCGTTCGAGACCGGCGAGTACAAGAGCGTCTGGATCATGGGCACCGACTTCGTGTCGATGGCCCGCTACGTTCCTCGCGCCTCCCAGTTCCTGCCGATCGAAGCCAGCGCCCTCGGCGCCGGCGACGACAAGGCTGACGGAGACGTCATCCTCGAGCCCAGCGCGGGGGAGATCTTCGATGCTCTCGTTCCGCGCTACCTCGAGACCCAGATCTACAACCTGACGCTCGAGTCCCTGACCTCCGAGTACGCCAGCCGTCGCTTCGCCATGAAGAACGCGACCGAGGCGGCCAACGACATGCAAGCGGTGCTCAAGGGCGTGTACAACCGCAAGCGTCAAGAAGGCATCACCACCGAACTCCTGGACATCGTCGGCGGCGCAGCAGCCGTCGCCAGCTAGCACACCCCTCCCAGAAACCAATGAGTACTGCCAACACTGGTACCGTCGCCCAGGTCTTTGGACCCGTCGTCGACGTCCGCTTCGAGCCCGGCCAGCTGCCCAACATCCTCAACGCCCTGACGCTGACCGACGAGGCCCGCGGTATCGACGTGACCCTCGAGGTCGCATCGCACATGGGCAACGACGTCGTGCGCACGGTCGCTATGTCCAGCACGGACGGCTGCTCGCGCGGCATGGCCGTGGTCGACTCCGGCGCGCCCATCATGGTGCCCGTCGGTGAGGCCACCAAGGGCCGCATCTTCAACCTCCTCGGCAAGCCCCTCGACGGGCACATCAAGGGCGGCGTCGATCCGGAGGCCTACTGGCCGATCCACCGACCGGCGCCCAAGTTCGAGGAGCAGGAGGCCGTCTCCGAGGTCTTCGAGACCGGCATCAAGGTCGTCGACCTGCTGTGCCCCTTCGCAATGGGTGGCAAGATCGGCCTGTTCGGTGGCGCCGGCGTCGGCAAGACCGTCCTGATCCAGGAGCTGATCCGGATCACCGCGGTCGAGAAGGGTGGCTTCTCCGTGTTCGCCGGTGTCGGTGAGCGTACCCGCGAGGGCAACGACCTCTGGCTCGAGATGAGCGAGTCGGAGTACACCACCCCCGATGGCGAGAAGGCGGCCGTGATCGACAACGCGGTCTTGGTCTTCGGTCAGATGAACGAGCCCCCCGGTGCCCGCCTGCGCGTCGCCCTGTCCGGCCTGACCATGGCCGAGTACTTCCGCGACGAGAAAGGCCAGGACGTGCTGCTGTTCGTCGACAACATCTTCCGCTTCGTCCAGGCCGGCTCCGAGGTCTCGGGCATGCTCGGTCGGATGCCCTCCGCCGTGGGTTACCAGCCGACGATGGCGTCGGAGATGGGTGCCCTGCAGGAGCGCATCACTTCGACCACCAAGGGTTCTGTGACCTCGATGCAGGCCGTCTACGTGCCTGCTGACGACATCACCGACCCGGCCCCGGTCGCGACCTTCGCCCACCTCGACTCGACGATCATCCTTGACCGTGCGATCAGTGACCTCGGCATCTACCCCGCCGTCGACCCGCTGAAGTCCACGTCCCGGATGCTCGACCCGCACGTCGTCGGTGAGGAGCACTACAAGGTCGCCCGCGACACGCAGCAGCTCTTGCAGCGCTACGCCGACCTCAAGGACATCATCGCCATCCTCGGCATCGAGGAGCTCAGCGAAGAGGACCGCAGCGTCGTGCACCGCGCGCGCCGCATCCAGCGCTTCTTGGCCCAGCCGTTCTTCGTGGCCGAGGTCTTCACCGGCACGCCCGGCATCTTCGTCGCGCGCGAGGACACCGTGCGCTCCTTCAAGGAGATCCTCGAAGGCAAGCACGACGACCTGCCCGAGCAGGCCTTCTACATGGTCGGCGCCATCGAGGACGCCGTCCAGCGCGCCGAGGACATGGCCGCCAAGGCCTAACCTAGAGCTATGGCTAACCCCATCACCCTGCGGGTCATCACGCCGAACATGGTCGCGCTCGACACGACCGTGGACTCGGTCGTGCTGCCCGGCCTGGACGGTCAGCTGGGCGTCCTGGCCCGTCACGCGACGATGGTCACGGCACTCGATCTGGGCGAGCTGCGCTACACGCAAGGTGGCCAGTCCCACTCGATGTTCGTGTCCGGCGGCTTCGCCGAGGTCCGCGACAACACCCTTAGGGTGGTCACCGAGGCCGGCGAGCATGTCCGTGACATCGACGCGGCGCGGGCCAGGGCTGCCGAAGAGCGCGCCCGCCAGCGCCTCGAGGAAGGCGACGAGGAGATCGACACCGTGCGTGCCGAAGCCTCCCTGCGCCGCGCCACTCGGCGCATCTCGATCTTGAGTATGCGCGGTCACTCGTGATGCCGTCCGGTCCAACCGGGACCCGTCCCGACTGGCAGCGGACCCACACCTGCGGAGCACTCCGCGGGACCGACGAAGGCGCCTCGGTCGTTCTGAACGGCTGGGTCGCCTCGCGTCGTGACCTGGGTGGCATCTACTTCCTCGACCTGCGCGACCGCTACGGCATCACGCAGATCGTCGTGGAGGAGGAGCTCGCCGGCACCGTGCAGGTCGGCCCCGAGTGGGTGCTGGCCGTGCACGGCACCGTGCGCAGTCGCGGCACCAACGTCAACACCGACCGCGCCACCGGCGAGGTCGAGGTGGTCGCCACGAAGATCGACGTGCTGAGCGAGTCGCCGACGCCGCCGATCGAGATCATCGACGACCTCGACACGGCCGTCGAGACGCGCCTGCGCTGGCGCTTCCTCGACCTGCGTCGCGCGCCCTTGCAGCGCAACATGATCCACCGCTCGCGCTTCATCAATGCGATGCGCCGGGCCTTCGAGAGCCGCGAGTTCGTCGAGATCGAGACCCCGCTGCTGACGAAGGCCACGCCCGAGGGCGCGCGCGACTACCTGGTTCCCAGCCGCGTGCACCCGGGCTCGTTCTACGCGCTCCCGCAGTCGCCCCAGATCTTCAAGCAGATCCTGATGGTGTCGGGCTACGACCGCTACTTCCAGGTCGCCCGCTGCTTCCGCGACGAGGACCTGCGCGCCGACCGCCAGCCGGACTTCACCCAGCTGGACATGGAGATGTCCTTCGTGAACGAGGAGGACGTCTTCGCCACCTGGGAGGGCGTGCTGGTCGAGACCTTCAAGGACGCGATGGGGGTCGAGATCGAGACTCCCTTCCCGCGCATGACGTACCACGAGGCGATGGAGCGCTACGGCAGCGACAAGCCCGACGTGCGCTTCGGTCTCGAGCTGCGCGACGCCCACGAGTGGGCGCTCGCCTCGAGCTTCGTCGTCTTCAAGTCCGTCGCCGAGTCCGAGGGCGGTCGGGTCAAGGGCCTGACGGTGCCCGGCGGTGCGAGCATGTCCCGCAAGGAGATCGAAGCCCTCGAGGTGGTCGCCAAGGAGTACGGGGCCAAGGGCCTCGCCTGGTGGAAGGCTGGAAGCGATGGCGGCGCCGGACCCCTGGCGCGCTTCTGCAAGGCTCCCGAAGAAGGTGGGGTGGCTCCGGCCGTCGCGCTGATGGAGACCATGGAGGCTGGCGACGGGGACCTGTGCTTGTTCGTGGCCGCCGACGGCGCCACGGTCCACAAGGCGCTCGGCGCCCTGCGTCTGCACCTCGGCAAGCAGCTCGGCCTCTTCGAAGAGAGCCTGACCAACTTCCGCTTCACCTGGGTCACCGACTTCCCGATGTTCGAGCGCGACGAGAACACCGGCAAGTGGGTCAGCCTGCACCATCCCTTCACGGCCCCGAGCGACGAGTCGTTCGAGACGCCGATGGGGGAGATGCCGAGCCGTGCCTACGATCTTTGCCTGAACGGCTGGGAGCTGGGCTCGGGCTCGATCCGAATCCATCGTCAGGACGTCCAGGAGAAGATCTTCGAGCTCCTGGAGATGGGCAGCGAGGAGCAGCGGGCCAAGTTCGGCTTCCTGCTCGACGCGCTCGAGTACGGTGCCCCGCCCCACGGCGGCTTCGCCATCGGGCTCGACCGTCTGGTGGCCCTGACCCTGGGCCTCGACAACATCCGCGACGTGATCGCCTTCCCCAAGACGACCCGCGCGGCCGACCTCTTCTGTGGCGCCCCGGCGCCCGTCGACCCTGCTCAGCTCGCGGACGTCCACGTCCGCTGCGAGCTGCCCGCGCGCGCCGCGGCCAGCGAGCAGGATCCCGCCGAGACCTCCGCCTGATGCAGGCCTGGAGGGACTTTTCGGTGTCATCTTCCACTCTCGACCCCAGCGCTTATGCTGTTGGGTCGATGACCAGCGAAACCAACCAAGGAGCCAAGTGGCGAAACCTAGCTTTCGGATAAACCGGCAGATTCGTGTGCCGGAGATCCGACTGATCGATTCGGAAGGCGAGCAGTTGGGGGTCCTACAGACCCGCGACGCGATGCGAATGGCCGACGAGGCCGGACTCGACCTCGTCGAGGTCGCACCCCATGCCCGTCCCCCGGTCTGCCGTATCCTCGACTACGGCAAGTTCAAGTACGACCAGGCCAAGAAGGAGCGTGGCACCCACGCCAAGTCCGCCGCCTCGCAGCTCAAGGAGCTGCGCTGCCGGCCGGCGATTGGCGACCACGACCTGAACTACCGGCTCGACCAGGGTCGACGCTTCCTCGACGAAGGCCACAAGGTGCTCGTCGTCTGCGTCTTCCGCGGTCGCCAGCGCGCCCGGCCCGAGATGGGCTTCGAGGTGATGCGTCGCGTCGCCGAGGCCCTCGAGGACATCGCCAAGGTCGAGCAGAAGCCGCGCATGACGGGCAACCGCATGATCCAGCTGCTGACGCCGCTGCACCACGGCAAGGGCATCACGGCACCGGCGGAACGCACGGATTGACGCTCTCGTGCCGCTGGGCAATCGCCTAGCGGCGTGCTTTCTGAGCGCACTCTTGCCGCTGGGCAATCGCATGCAGCGTGCATTCTCGTCAGACGCTGCCCTTCGGTAGGCCCTCGCCTGGAACGCAAACACGAAGCCGCTGGGCCCATAGCCTGGCGGCTTCTTGCGTGCTGCATGAGCGAGCGTTGGAAGGGGGGCGCCTGCGGCGGGCTATCGCTCGGCCTTTGCGCTGGCTTCTGGCGAGCGTGGGAAGGCGGGTCGTCGCGAGGGGGTCTGCGGCGCGCCCACTTGGGAGCGTTGGGCGGATTGGATGCGGAGGCGGAACTTCGGAAGGTGCTTCGCTTGGGAGTGGAGACGGCTATGGAGGGCTTTTCGAAAAGCGCCGCCGACCCCCTCGCGACGACCCGCCTCCCCACGCTCACCGACCGCCGCGGCTTGACTCTCGCTAGGGGAGATACGTACTGCGCATCTAAGCGGTGCAGCACACAGGCGCAGCACACAGGCGCAGTACGGAGGCGCAGTTCGGCGGTGAAGCACGCGGGCGCAGTACGGAGGC
>JARGPD010000018.1:44391-44659 GCA_029212845.1 Planctomycetota bacterium | reverse complement strand
CGGTTCGGCACCGCGGTTCGGCACCGCGGTTCGACGGACCTGGTCGTAGACCGACAGGATGGTGTGCGACACCGTACCGTCGGTCTACCGCCACCCGGCGCGTGATCGTAACGGCAGCCGGATGCCGGCGGCAGCGACTGGGTGAGTCGGTGCCGCCGGATGGATGGCAGAGCGGGTGGCGGAGCGGGTGGTGGTGCAGGTGGTGGTGCGGGTGGTGGTGCGGGTGGTGGTGCGGGTGGTGGTGCGGGTGGCAGAGCGGGTGAGTCGG
>JARGPD010000018.1:15909-44381 GCA_029212845.1 Planctomycetota bacterium | reverse complement strand
TCACCCCTACCCACAGGGGGCTGCTCGGGGGGTGCCCCCCAGGCGGTTGGGCGCGGCTGTTCCCCCCCGCCGGGGCGCCCCGGCGGTTTTGTTGCGGTACCGTTGGCGCATTCCCGAGCTCAGTCGCTGCCCGGCTCGGTCGCGGTCAGGCGGCCGATCGCGGCGTTCACGGCGGCCTTGACCGTCGTGTCCGTCTCGGTCCCGAGCAGTCGGATCAGGGTCGGCAGGGCCTCGAGCGCGCCGAAGCCCCCCACGCCCTTGGCCGCCGCGGCTCGCACGGCCGGATCCTGGTGCTTCAGCATCTCGAGCAGCTCGGCGATCGCCTGGTCCCGGCTGGGCAGCTGGACCGACTGCAGACCCAAGATCACCTTGCGCGACTCGCCCATCTGGGCGAGCACCTCCATGGCCTTTTCGCGGAGCTTGCGCGGCATCGTCTGGATCCGCATGCGCAGCCCTTCGAAGGCCTCGTCGGCGAGGCACCCTTGGAGCGAGAAGAGCGCGTCCATCTGGGCCTCGGCGAAGCGCGGCTCGTCGAGCATCGCGAAGACCAGGTCCAGGTGCTCCCTGGTCGGGTCTTGCACCAAGACGTCACAGGTCTGGCCGGCGAACCGCGTGCCCTTCGCCAGCGCGACGACCAGCGCCATCGTCGTGTCGTCGGGTCGGCCTGCGCTCAGGATCCCGAGCGCCATGTAGACGCAGTCGTCCGCCACCTCGCTCGCCACGCCAGCAAAGCCGAACTCGGCTAGGGTTCGCTGCAGGCCCGCGGCGTGCTCGAGCCCGAGGGTCTCGACGACGCGGATCGCGAAGCTTGCCTTGTCCGCCGAGGACTCGATCCGGTCCAGGCTGGCCAGGTAGGCCGCCTCCGGGCTCGCCATGGCAGCCACCACCTCCCCGAGCAGCAGCATCGTGTCCTCACGCACCGGCGCCCCCTCGAAGAGCTGCCAGTAGAGCCCGAGCCCCCCTTCCGAAGCCGACAGGTCGGCCCCGACCGCCGCCCGGACGCGCAGGTCCCAGGGCATGGCTTCGTCGGCGACCAGCATGCCGCAGAACGCGGCCCACTCCTCCGAACTGCTGCGGTAGGCGACGCTGCGCTGCACCCACGCCTCGTCCTGTAGGCCCCGCGCCAGCGCCATGCGCAGGACCTCGATGTCCGGGCCCGCGCCGGTCGGCGCATCCCGCAGGAGACGCGTGCGCCAAGGGCTCGCTCCACCGCTCTCCCAGTGCTTGACCGGGTAACCCGAGAGGTCCATGCCGTAGAGGGCGAGTCGACGCTCCGGGCTCAGCTTGCGCAGCGCGACGAAGCCTGGTCCGACCGGGTACCGGCCCCACTCGCCCATCTCCTCCTCGAGCTGCTGGGCGATGAGCTCCCCGATCCGGTTGTCGATCGCGAAGTCGAAGAGCCACGGATCGGTGTCCAGCTCTAGGCCCCACCCGTTGGCCCACTCGCCCCAGCCATTGGGGCCATCCTTCTGGAACTGGGGGCTCTCGTTGTTGATGGCGAAGCGCACCGGCACGATCGCGGCGAGCACCTTCCTGTAGGTGTCCTCACCGAGCGCCCTCCGCGAAGCCTTCTCCGGGGCGAGCAGCAGGTCGGCGTAGCTGCGAACCTCCGGGTCGGGGTCCACGACCAAGGTGGTCAGGATCCGGAACCACTCCTCGGTGGACCAGGTGCGGATCGAGCTCCTCGCTCCCACGTAGCCTAGCAGCGACCAGCGCACGCTCGGGTCCGGGTCGGCCAAGAGCTGGTCGATGTGACCGCGCTTGCTCTGGTCGACGAACACCCAGCGGCTCGCCTCCCGGCGCAGCTCCGGATGGACCGAGCCCAAGAGCTGCGGGAACAGGTCGACGGTCAGCTCCATCGACGGCACCGCTTCGGCGGCCGCGGCATGGGTCGCTTCGTCTCCCAGCATGCGCTCGATCCACACCAGCTCCTCGCTGCTGACCGGGAGATGCACGCTGCGCTTGCGGTAGTTGCTGTCCTCGCTGATGAAGTCCACCTCGGCCCAGGCCAGGGACTCCAGCGCCAGGGTCCGCACGGAGGCTTCGGGGTCCCGCAGCCCGAGCCGCGCCTCCCGCTGGGCACCCCAGCGGGTCAGCAGACCGATGCAGGCCTTGCGCACGTCGACGTGCTTGCTCTCGAGCCCGCGCACCAGCGCCGGCGCCGCGGAGAGGGCGCGGCCCCTGAAGTCGACCGCGTCCAGGATCGTCGCCGCCAGGAGGCGGTCGTTCGAAGCGAGGCAGGTCCCGATCGCCGCCTGCAAGGGCTCGCCGAAGCCGTCGCGCATGGCGAGGGTCTCGAGCAGCTCGCCCGACTGACGCGCGATCCGGTCGTCGCCCAGGAAGAGCGCCAGGAGCTCCTGCCACTGGGGATCCCAGAGGCGCGAATTGCGCCGCTCCTGGAGCCCGTTCATGCCGTTGGACGGCAGCCACTGCAGGGCGCCCTCGGTCAGGCACGCCTCGAACACGCGCTGGCGCCAGGTCGCGCCAGCGACTGGGAACCAGTCGACGAAGAGCCCCAGGGCCTGGGACTGGTCGAGCAGGACCAGGTACTCGAAGGCTTCGTCGACGTACTCCTCCAGCAGGGTCATGCGGTCCGAGTCGACCAGGTACAGGACGTGGGAGGCGATCACCGCGAAGGCCGGCGCGCCCATCGACCGCAGGCCAGCGAAGTCCTTGCGCCACATCATGTCGAGCAGCAGGTTCTCGAGGTCCTCACCCGGATAGGGCGTCGTGCGCTCGATGTACTCGCGGTAGGAGTCCTCGTTGGCCTCGAGCGGGCGACCCTCCGAGGCGCTGCGCAGCTCGCGACCACGCTCGCGCAGGGCTCGCAGGGCCGGCTCGGCCTCCAGGGCCTGCAGCAGGTCGCTGTCCGGTCCCGTCGAGTCCACGGTCGTCGCGTCGATGAAGAACTGGATCAGATCCAGCCCGGGATAGGGTCCGTCGACGCGTTCGAAGGTCTCCCAGTCGCCCGCCGCGAGCGCCAGCTCGTAGCGCAGGCGGTGGACACGCTCGAGGCCGACGGCCGCGGCGTTGTCGCGCTTCGCCACGCGCACCCAGAGCACCCCCATGCGACCGCGCGCCTTGTCGTAGTCCCGGTCGGCCTCGTACAGCAAGAGGATCCGGTCGGCCTCCCGATCGACGAGGTCCCCCGCCACCCTGTCGGTCAGCGGCATCCTGAGCACGCGCTGGGACTCGGAGTCCAGGACCTCGCGCAGCCGACCCGCCCAGGTCAGCTTGCTGTTGCGATCGTGGGGCCGGACCTTGCCCGGGCTCAGGAGCGTGGGGGCTCCGGGGCCAGGCAGGAAGAACGGCTCGCCCCCGGTGGCATTCTGGGGTCCGGGGCTGCCGCCGAGGCGAGGATCGTGGGTGGCGCCGGGCACGCTCCCGTCCTGGGCGGCGGCGACCGGTGCGAGCGAGGCGGAGGAAGCGAGGGGCGCGAGCAGTGCGAGTGCGATGAGGAATCTCATGGGGTCTCCCAAGGGCCGTGGTGTCGCGCCCGGACTTCGGACGCCGAGGGGATACTCGGACATCGGCCCAGCCCCTGCGTGAGCCCCCCGTCGCCCCCCGGTCAACCCTGCGTCAACGGACGCAACTCACTCTATGGAATGAATTTATATCCGACGTTGCGCACCGTGATGAGGTGCTTGGGCCGCTCGGGATCCGCCTCGATGCGCTTGCGCAGCTTGAGCACATGGGTGTCGACCGTGCGCGGACCCGAGGCCGAGTCGCGGCCCCAGACGCGGTCGAGCAGCTGGTCGCGGCGGAAGACCTCACCGACGTGCTCGACGAAGAAGGCCAGCAGCTCGAGCTCACGCCGCGACAGGGTCGCCGTCGCACCCGCCCGGGTCAGGGTGTAGCCGGCGAGATCGACGACCACGTCGCCGAAGCGCAGCGTGCGCGGCGCCTCGCCGAGCCCCGGCGTGCTGCCGCCCGCCCGCGCGAGCTGGGCGCGCACGCGCAGCAGCACCTCGCGCATCGAGAAGGGCTTGACCACGTAGTCGTCGGCACCGAGCTCGAGACCTTGCACGCGATCCCACTCCTCGCCGCGCGCCGAGAGGATCACCACCGGCGTCGTCACGCGGTCCTTGCGCAGCTGGCGCAGCACCTCGAACCCGTCGATGCCGGGCAGCATCAGGTCGAGCAGGATCAGGTCGGGGTCCTCGCGCAGCCCGATCTCGAGGCCAGCCGGGCCATCGGCTGCGCTGAGCACACAGAAGCCCTCGTCTTCGAGGGCGTCGACGAGCGGGATGCGGATCGACTCCTCGTCCTCGATGACGAGGATGCGGATCGGCTCGTTCGTCGGGTCACTCATGGTTCGCGTCGCTGCCTCGTCCTTCGTCGCTGTCGCCGCCTCGTACTGTCTCACGATCGCCGCCGTTTCCTTCGTCTCCGAGACTCGTCCGATCGCGCGCGCCTCGCTCGCTTGGTCCCGACGCTGGCACGTGCAGCTCGAACCGAGAGTACCCGCCGCTCGCCGCGGCCTGCAACGTCACGTCGCCGCCATGGGCCAGGGCGATCTCGCGCACGATCGAGAGGCCGAGCCCCGCGCCGCCGGTCACCGCCGACTCGCCGCCGCCCTGCTCAAAGGGCGAGAAGACGTGGGCGCGCGCGCTGGCCGACACACCGGGTCCGTCGTCCTCGACGGCCAGCACCAGGCCGTCCGACGAGATGATCGACACCCGCGGCCGCGGGGTGCCGCCGTGGAAGTGGGCGTTCTCGACCAGGTTGCCGAGGGCGCGCCCGAGGGCCTCGAGGTCGGCCAGCAGCTCGTGGTCGGAGGCCTGGCCGGGCTCGTACTCGAGCTCGAAACCAAGCTGCCCCGCGGGTCCTCCGAAGCGCTCGGTCAGGCGCTCGACCAGTCCTTCGGCGCAGCGCCCGGCCGCCATCGGCTCGCGCCGCAGCCAGTCGCCGCCCGCGGCGCCGCGGTCCAGGCGCGAGAAGTCCAGGATGTTGGCCACCAGCCGCTCGAGGCGCTCAGCCTCCTTGCGGATCAGGCCGACGTAGCGCGCGCGCCGCTCGGGGCTCGGCGACTTGGACTCGTCGAGGCCCTCGGAGGCCAGCAGGATGCCGGTCACCGGCGTGCGCAGCTCGTGGGAGACCTTGGCGATGAACTCGGTCTTGAGCGCCGCGAACAGGCGCTGGCGACGCAGGGCCCCGGCGGCGAAGGCGCTGGCCAGGACGGTCAGCGCGCCGAGCGCGAACAGGCTCCGGCGCAGGGTATCCTGGCGCCCGGACTCGGCGCGCACGAAGCCGGCGACGTCGTCGTGGGCGAGGCGCAGCACGGGGCCGAAGTCGCCGAGCGGCAGCGCCGGGCCGAGTAGCGACTCGGGGGGCAGGCCGAGGTCCGCCGCCTCGGCCGCGGTCCGGAAGGCGAACCCCGCGGCCGGCGTCACGCGCTCGGCGAGGTGCTCGCGAAAGGTCCGCACCAGGGCGCCGGGAGCCAAGCGCAGGACCTCGAGGGTCTGCTCGCCGTCGTAGGTCAGGTGCACGTCGCCTGACTCGAGCTCGAGCTTGCTCGGCAGGCTGGCGAGGTCGAGCGGGAAGCCCAGGTCGAGGGCGCGGGCCCAGTCGTGCGCGGTGCGGAGCCTCTCGAGCACCAGCACCGCAGCTGAGGCCTGCAATCGGGTGGTGAGCGCCTCGTCCGTCCGCAGGCTCCGGAGCGCCAGCGCCGCGCGGGACTCAGGGTTCCGGGTGGCGTTCTCGGTGGCGTTCTCGGACCCGGCATCGGCGTGCGCGAGCAGCTCGTCGAGACTCGGGCCGGGGCCCGGCGCGACCCCGAGGTCCTCGGGGGAGAAGCGCAAACGAACGTCCGCCACCGCGGTGAACACCGAGCTGCTGAGCTTCGCCGCCTGCTCGGCCTCGAGCCGCGGCCCGAGCGCGAGCGCCGCGTAGACGACCGCGGGCAGCTCGCCCGCCGGGCTCCAGCCGGTCACATCCACCTGCCCGCCAGGCGCCAGGTTCTCCCAGCGTGCGCGGGCGGCATCGAGGTCGCCCGCCGCCAGGGCCAGCTGCAGGTAACGCAGCTCGAGCAGCGCTCGCCGATCCGCCGGCGGCCCGAGGCGCTCGGCCGTGGCAAGCAGCTCGCGCACCTGCTCGATCGTGGCGCGCCCCTGCTGCTGCCGCAGCGCCTCGGCCAGGAGCGCGTCGAAGGCCGAGGCCTCGGCAAAGGCGCTCGGCGCAGACTCGGGCTCGAGCGCCAGGGCCAGGAACCCCGTCTGGAGGCGCGCGCGCTGGCCCGCCACGTCAGCGATCCTCCCGCTGTCCACGAACTCCCGCCAGGCCGCGCTCGCCCGCGTGGTCAGGTCCGTCGCGACCCGATCCAGCTCGAAGCGCCCGACCCACTCCCCGCGCCCGCCGAACTGCAGGCCAGCCCAGACCATGGTCGCCCCACCACCCAGCCCGAGGGCCAGGACCAACATCTCGAGCCACTTGCCACCACGTGCGAGCATCACGCCAGTCTAGGCGCCCCGCGGGACGCCCTGTCAACTGCATGTCACATCGGGGCAGGAGCGATGCCCCCAGGCCGCGGCGCCGCGCTCAGCCCCCCACCGCGCGCAGCAGCTCGGGCGACCGATGAAACGCCAGGAAGCGCTCGAGCCCTGCGTGGCCGAAGTAGCGCCCGAGCACGCGCGGGTCGGACTCGCGCAGGTCCATCACGAGCAGCGCGTCGAGGGCGCCGCCGAAGTCCTCGTCCACGTTGAAGGCCAGCACGCGCCCGTTCAGCTTTAGGTACTGGCGCAGCAACACCGGGATGCCGCGGCCGTCCGGGTCGATGTCCGCGACCACCCGGCCGAGCTCCTCGATGCTGCCGCACAGGTCCATCAGACTGACCAGGTCGACGCCCGCCACGTCGCGCTTTGGCAGGCGGAAGTTGCCGCGTGCCTCGGGCTTGCCGGCGGTCGCCGCCAGCAGCCGGCGCGCCATCACGTAGCGCGTGACCGCCGGGTAGTCGGCCGAGATGCTTACCGGCCCGAAGAGCGTCGCGTAGCGCGGGTTGGCGGCGACGAAGCGCCCGATGCCCTGCCACAGGAGCAGCAGCGGAAGGTGCCCGCGCTGGTAGTCGGTGGTCACGAAGGCGCGCCCGAGCTCGAGCGCGGGGCCGAGCCCCTTGAGGAAGTTGCGCCGGTAGCGGAACAGGCTCGAGGTATAGAGCCCGGTGCGCCCGAAGGCAGCCAGCAGGCGATCCGTCCGACCGAGCCGGTAGGCGCCGGCGATGCGCCCGGCCGTGCGATCCCACAGGATCAGGTGCTCGTAGTGCTCGTCGAAGGCGTCGAGGTCGAGCGCCCGCCCGGTGCCCTCGCCGACCGCGCGGAAGGTCTGTTCGCGCAGGCGGCCGAGCTCGCGCATGGTTTGGGGCAGCTCGGACGCGCCGGCCACGAGTACGTCGAAGTCGCCGGTCGACAGAAGGGTGCACTCGGGCGAGAGCCGCGCGAGCTCGGCGGCCAGCAGCGCCGTGTCCGTGGGCGCGGCGAGCGGCGCGACGAGCGGCTCCGCGTTCGCGCGGTCCGCCTCGCTCGGGGCAGCGCGCCCTTCGACGGCCTCGCCCGCAAGCGCGTAGGTCGCCAAGCGCAGGTAGCCCATCAGGTTGGACGCGCCCTGGTAGCGGCCCCAGGTCTCCGGCTCGAGCGCGCGCCCAGGGCGCAGGACCACACTCGTCACGCGGCGGCCGAGCAGCTCGCGCGGGAGCAGCGCCTGGCGCAGCTTGGCCGGAACCGCGCCGCCCAGTCGGCTCGGGCGCGGCCCGCGGCCGCTGACATGCACGGGCAGGACCCGCGGCCGCACGGCCTCGATCAGCGCGCCGATGTCCTGGCGCCAGGGCCCATCGAGCAGGCCGTCGAAGCCCGAGCGCTGGCGCGCGAGCCCGCTGGCTGGGAAGGCCACGAGCGCACCGCCGGCCTCGATCCACCGCCTGGCTCGCTCGAGCTCGACCGGCAGCTCGCTAGCGGCAGCCGCGGACGGCACAGATGCCCCACCCGTGCGACGACGTGCGGCCGGCAGGGGCAAGCACAGCTCTTCGAGCTCGAGGATGCGTCCGAGGGTCGGATCAGCCAAGAGGCACACGTCGGGCCGCCTGGCGAGAAGCGCTCCGAGCAACGCCAGGGCCTCGACGCCGCCGAAGGGCAGGTTGGCGACGACCAAGAGGCCGCCGGTCTCGGGCACGGCGTCGCCGACGAGCTCACCGGTCACACCGAGCTCGGCCAAGTTCGCGGCGAGCAAGGCCGCGCCGCGCTTGCCGGACTCGCGCGTGCCAGCGTGCATGCGCCCGAGCGCGTGCCAGCCGAGGGCGCGGTCCATGGGCCGGCTCACCAGGCGGCCAGCTGCCCGCAGGAAGCGCGGGCGGGTCGACTCCGTGGAGTGCATGTCGGTCCGTTGCAGCAGGGTTGGGTCGGGAGGGTCAAGGATCCGGGGAAGATCCTCGACCTCCTGCGCAAAGGACGGGTGCGAGCTCTGTGAATGTCCGAGGGAGTGTCGGACGAGCTCAGAGCGCGGCGAGCACCTCGTCGGCCGCGCTCAGCAGCTGCTCGAGGCCCGCCTCGGTGTGGTCGCCCATGTGACCGATGCGGAAGGTCTGGCCCTTGAGCGGGCCGTAGCCGTTGCTGATCTCGAAGCCGCGCTCGGAGAGGCCTGCGGTGAGGGCGCCGACGTCGAGACCGCCCGCGCGGATGCAGCTGACCGTCGGGGACGCGTCGTCGGCGGCGGGCAGCAGCTCGAGCCCGTGGCCGTGGGCCCACTCGACCGTGCGCGCCTGCAAACGCTCATGCTTGGCGAAGCGCGCGAACCAGGCGGCGGCGCCGACCAGGCCATGGTCGGCCGCGGGCAGGGTCACACCGGTGCTGATGTCCTCGAGCTGCTTGGCGAGGGCGTAGTAGAGGCCGATCGCGGGCGTCGAGGGCGTCTTGCGCGCTACGTGGCCTTCGATGAAGGACACCGGATCGAGGTAGCTGCCGCGGTCCCGCTGCTCACGCGCGCTGACCAGGAAGCGGTCGGACGCGCAGCACACGCTGATGCCCGGCGGCAGGGCGAAGGCCTTCTGCACGCCAGCGAGACCGAAGTCGATGCCGTTCGTGTCGAAGTCCACCGGCGCGCCGGCGATGTAGCTGACGAGGTCGACGAGCAAGAGCGTGTCCGGGAAGTCGCGCAGCACCTCGGCGATGCGATCGAGGTGGGTGCGCACGCCGGTCGAGGTCTCGTTCGAGACCAAGGTCACCGCGTCGAAGGGCCCGCGCTCGGTCAAGGCCTCGCGCAAGGAGTCGGCGTCGACCGAGCGCCCCCACTCGACCTCGAGCGTCTCGACCTGCTTGCCCATCGAGCCCGCGATCTGCGCCCAGCGCTTGGCGAAGGCGCCGCCCACGATGCTGAGCACGCGCGGCCCGACGCCGTGCAAGGCCGACTCCATCAAACCCGTCGCGCTGGTCGTGTGCACCGCGACGCTCGAGGTCGACTTGGCCTCCAACCCAAAGGCCAGCCGCAGGCCCGGGTCCAGGCTCGCGATCAGGTCACTGCAGGCCTGCGAGCGGTGGCCGATCATCGGGCGCGTGCACTCGGCGAGGACTTCGGGACGGACTTCGGTGGGGCCGGGGATCCAGAGCATGGCGGAGGGGAGCGTGGGGAGTGGCGTCCTGGGTGGGCGGGCCCGCACCCGTCAGGAGCGTTGGTCTCCTGCCAGGGCGCAGCGATGGCGGTGTGCCCTAGGCGACCTGGAGTGGCGCGCGAGGGCTCCGGCCTCTAGAGCAAGTCTGCGAAGGCGGGCTCGGCGTCGATGCGGTCGAGCTCTGCGCCCGAGCAGAGCAGCGGCAGCAACTGGACGAGGTCGGTGTCGGTCGCATGGACCCGTGCCAGCTGGAAGACCACGTCGCGCTTGACGACGGCGCCGAAGGCCACGAAGCGCGCCAGCTCGGGCGACGCTTCGATGTCCGTGGTGCCATCGCCGACGAGCGCGACCTCGCGGTCACCACGCAGGGCGGCGACGACCTCGGGCTTGCCGCCTTCGCGGGCCAGCGGCGAGCTCGTGTCGAAGCCAGCGTAGTTCCCGTCCTCGTCGAAGAAGATGCCGACCGCGTGCACGTTGGCCGGCTCGATGCCGAGCTCGGCGGCGACCGCCTTGACGCCCGGCTCGAGCCCGCCGGAGAGCACGTGCACTTCCTTGCCGAGGAACTTCAGCGCCGCGATCACCTCGCGGGCGCTAGGCAGCAGGCCCGCGATGTAGCGCTGGCCGAGGGCCTCGACGTCGGCGCGGTTCGGGCGGATGCGCTCGAGCCGCTCGCCGTAGACCTCTTGGAGGCTCTTCTCGCCGCCCATCGCCTCGATGGTCATGGCCGAGATGGCTGCCGCGTCCTCGCCCGAGAGGTTCTCGGCGAGGCTGTCGATGCCCTCGAGGTTCGAGAGGGTCGAGTCGCAGTCGAAGACGATCACGTCGTAGGGCGGCGGCGAGTCGTCGGGTCGCTCACCGGACTCGAGGTAGCTGGAGGGATAGGGGCGCATGGTGACTTGGGGTGGGCTAGCTCGCTGAGCCGGCAGGTTCGATGGAGGGGCCGAGGTGCACGATGCGCGCCTCGCGGATGAAGTCGAGGTCGCGCACGGAGGCCAGGAAGGCCTCGCTGGGCTGCGCGTCGATCTGGAGGAATCCCTGGGCACACGCCCCGGGGTCGCCGCCGGAGCGGCTGGGCTTGCCCAGCTCGATGCGGCGGATGTTCAGGCCGCTCTGGCCGAGCAGCGTCCC
This sequence comes from Planctomycetota bacterium, assembly GCA_029212845.1. GTDB lineage: Bacteria > Planctomycetota > UBA1135 > UBA1135 > JARGPD01. Next base: position 33,661 of record JARGPD010000018.1, on the reverse strand, counting down.
GAGGCGGCCGACGACGCCGGGCACGTCGTCGTGGTCGGTGACCAGCATGTGGCCCTCGGGGGCCAGGTCGACGTGCAGGTCGTCGATGCGCACGAAGCGCGGGCGACGGCCGAAGACGGTGCCGGCGACCAGGTGCGAGTCGCCACCGCCCTGGGTCGAGGCGCGCACCTTGATCAGGTTCTGGAAGGCGCCCGCGTCCGCCTCGCGGCCCTCGAGCAGGCGCAGCCCGCGCTCCTCGGCGATGGCCGGGGCGTTGACGAAGTTGACCCCGCGGTCGGTGCCATGGCCGAGCACGCCCGAGAGGAGCGCGAGTGCCAGGGGCCGCGTGTCGCGCTCGGAGAGCTCGCCCTCCCAGGTAGCCTCGAGCTTACGCACCGGGCCGTCGAGGCGCTGGGCCAGGTAGCGACCCATGCGCTCGGCCAGGTTCAGGTACGGCGCCAGGAAGGCCAGGTCGCTGGCGCTGACGGCCGGCGCGTTGACCGCGTTGTCGGCGCGGCCCTCGAGCAAGAGGCGCGCGACCTGGTGGGCGATGTCGATCGCCACGTTGAGCTGGGCCTCGTTCGAAGAGGCACCGATGTGCGGGGTGAGGATCACGTCGTCGCGCCCGACGAGCGGGTGCCCGGCCGGCGGCGGCTCCTCGGCCAGGACGTCGAAGGCCGCGCCCGCGAGGTGGCCGGACTCGAGCGCCGCGGCGACCGCGGCCTCGTCGACCAGCCCGCCACGGGCTGCATTGATCAGGCGCGCGCCGGGCTTCATCGCCGCGATGCGCTCGGCCGAGATCAGGTTGCGGGTCGAGTCCAGGATCGGCACGTGCAGGGTCACGAAGTCGCTGGTCGCGAGCAGGTCGTCGAGGCTAGCCAAGGTCGTGCCCTCCACCGGCGAGGTCTCCGCGCCGGCGAGGTAGGGGTCGTGGGCGACGACCTGCATGCCGAGGCCCACGCCGCGCGCGGCCACGACGCGCCCGATGCGTCCGAGGCCGATTACCCCGAGCTGCTTGCCGGTCAGCTGCGTCCCGGTCAGGGCCTTCTTCTTCCAGATGCCGGCGCGGGTCTCGCGGTCGGCGCGCGGGATGTGCCGCGCCAGGCTGACCATCAGCGCGATCGCCAGCTCAGCCGTGGTGGTCGTGTTGCCCGTCGGGGTGTTCATCACCACGACACCGTGCTCGGTAGCCGCCACGCAGTCGACGTTGTCGACGCCAACCCCGGCGCGCCCCACCACCGCCAGGCTGTCCGCGGCAGCGATCACGCGCCGGGTGATCTTGGTCGCCGAGCGCACGATCAGCGCGTGCACGCCCGCCACCTTCGCGACCAGCTCGTCCTCGCTCAAGCCGGTGCAGATCTCGGGCTTGATGCCGTACTCGGCGAAGACCCGGGCGGCCTCGGGAGAGAGGTCGTCGCAGATCAGAACGCGTAGGGTTTCGGGTGCGACTTCGGTGTCCGCTCGGGGTGGGATCACTGCTCCTCCAGGTTGCTGGGGGGCAAGGATACGCCGCGGTATTCGCGGGCGAGACCGCCGGGGAGGGATTCCTCCCCGGAAGCAGCGATTTCCCAAGGGGCCTACAGGTAGCCCTGGTCCTTGAAGTACTCCCAGGCCTCGTCGGCACCCTCCGGGACCTGGAGGGTCAGCTGGGTCAGGCCCTCGTTGGCGGGATGCACCTCGGTGTGCAGCCCGTACTGCACCTCGAGGCGTGCGAGGGGCGTCATGCTGAACAGGTGCCACACCTTGTCGCCGCCCCACTTGACCGAGCCGCAGCGGACGTACACGTCGTGTCCGTCATGGTCCTTCGCCAGCCGACTGCCACTCACCCCCAGCAGGCCGGGACTGTGCTCGCCCTCCACCGTCAGGTGCACCTCGTAGTGGTGGACCTGCCCGTCAGGTACCAAGGGTCCGAGGTCGGTGTGCTGGCCGGCCGCCAGCTCGACCAGGCCCGTCGCCACGACCGGCGCGGTGTCACCGAGCGTGACCGAGTACTGGTAGCTACCGGGCGCGAGCTCGCTCGCCAGGCCCTCCGCGTAGCTATGGGAAGTGCTCGCGCCCTCGCTCGGCAGGATCGTGATCCACAGGCCGCTCGCCATGTTCGGGTCCAAGCCCGAGAGGTCGTGGCCGAAGGTCGCCGCGCGGTCGACCGAGATGCGCGCGTCGGCGCTGCCCACCGGAACCAAGATCGGCTGGGGCAAGTAGTACGACTCGGAGCTGAGCTCGATCGCGAGCATGGCCTCCGAGGTGTGCCCCAGGAGCTCGAAGCTGCCGTCGTCGTTCGAGGTCACCGACCAGCGCTTGCCGCTGAAGCGCACGACCTCGGCGTAGGCCAGCTCGGGGTCGAGCGAGTCGGCAAGCGCCGTGGCGGGCTGCCCCGCCTCGAGCAGCCGCAAGCGCAGGGAGACGCCCAAGCCCGCCTGATCGACCACTCGGCCGGCCACCAGGACCGCGTCCCCAGCGAGCTGCAGGTCGCCGAGGTCGACGTCGCCGCGCGTCTCCAGCACGTCATCGCTCAGACCTGGCACCTCGACCTGGAGCTGCTCCCCGGCGGTGGTCGTGTGGACCAGGACCAGCCCCTCGCCGACCAGCCACGGGGCGGGCGCTTCGATGCGCCCCGCACCGTCGGTGCGCACGCGGTCCAGGCGCTCGACCGACTCGCTCCACGGGCGATCGAGTCGACCGACGAGCACGTCGGCGTCGACCAGCGGCTCGCCGCCGGGCAGCAGCAGCCGGGCGCGCAGCAGGCGCTGCTCGATCGCCAGCTCGAAGTCGACGACCAGCTCGTCCCGATCGCTCGGCACGCTCAGGCCGCGCAGGTCGAAGGTCTCGCTCGAGCCGTCGTAGTAGTAGATCAGGTCGAAGGCCATGCCACGCTCGATGCCCTCGAAGACGAGGCCACCGCCCGCGCTCCCCCCGACGCTGTGCACGAGGTTCCCCTCGCCGGGGATGCCTAGCAGCCCCTCGGGCTCGCCCGCGCGCACCAGGCACAGGGTGCCGCGTGGCAGGCCGCTGCCATCGGACAGGTGCAGGTCGACGACGACGCGACCGACCAGCGGGCTCGTGAGCTCGATCGTCTCGGGCGTGGTCGTGCGCCAGTCGATGTCCACCTCGGGCCGCTCGCCGTACAGGCCCGCGAGCGAGACGAGCACGCGCGTGCCCTCGCGGCCGAGCATCGACTCGGACTGCTCGTGAAGGTGCAGGAAGGTGTTGACCAGGAAGGTGTGCCCGTCGGCGCCGGTCTCGGCCCTGTGGAAGGACATGCGCTGGGCGTCAGCGCCAAAGCTGCGCTCGACGATCAGCTGCACGCCCGAACCGGCCAGCGGGCCTCCGGCGGGGTCGAGCACCGTCACGTCGAAGCCCTGCTCGGGCCGCACCTCGATGCGGCGCGCGTCGGGGTCGCCCTCGAGCATGCCCGAGTGGCGCTGGCCGTCGATCATCCCGCGCGCGCGCAGCATGACCTGGGCGTCGAGCCCGGTCAGACGCACGTGCCCGTCGGCGTCGCAGCGGCGGTGCAGTCCGAAGCGGTCGAGCACCTCGTCGAAGCCGGCGCCCGCCATCAGCAGCTCGCGCGCCCCGCCCTCGGTGGCCTCGCGCTCGGAGAGCGCGGTCACGATCGCGAAGGGCACCGGGGTGTCGGTCCCCTCGACGACGACCTCGAAGGTGACGCCGCCCTCGGTGGGCTCGCTGAGGAGCAGGCCGAAGTCGGGGTGCAGGCTGCCCGGCTCGACCGCCACGGCCTCGCGATCGCGCGCCTCGCCCGTGGGCTGGTCGGCGGTCGCCTCGAGCTGTGGCCCGGTCTTCGACCCCGCGCCGTCGGCTGAGGTCTCGGTGGGCGCGAGGTCCGGGGCGGGCCCGCCGTTCGTGCCCAAGCCCTCGGCGGGCTGCAGGACGAACCAGAGGCCGAGCGCTAGGAGGGCAGCGGCGAGGGCGACGAGGAGCGGCTTCATCGTGGTCTCCGGACGAGCGGCATGGGGAGGCGGTGGGCGCCCGCCGAGCGGGACGCCGCGCCTCATCCTAGCCGCGCGGTCGGCGAAACGGCTCGCTCGTCTCGGGCCACGGGATCACAGGTAGCCCAGCTCCTCGAGGGCCCGGGTCGCCGCAGCGCCCATGGGCACGGCCTTCGGCTCGGGAGGGTTGAAGGTCAGGTGGTTCTCGCCCACGGTGGCCGCGAAGCTCTGGAGGCTGTACTTGTGGTAGACGTCGAGGCTGGTGAGCGGACGCAGGCTGAAGAGGTCGAAGGTCCCATCCTTGCGCTGGCTGCCGCGGCTCATCGGGACTTCGCGGGTGCCGCCGTTGCCGTCGTCCACGAGGGCCATCCCCCGGACCTCTAGGTCGTCGAGGTCGAGCTCCTCCACCGTCGTCACGAACACCTCGTAGTGCAGCACCTCGCGCTCCAGCACCAGGCTGCCCAGGTCCTTCTTCTCGCCGGCAGCGAGCTGGACCGAGCCGGTGTAGAGCACGTCCTGCTCGCCCATGCCGAGCCGCAGCGTGAAGTCGTGGGTGCCCGGCGAGAGGGCCGGCGACTCGCCGCGCGCGGCGCTGTACATGCTGCTGCCTGCATCGAAGGTCGGGATGTGCAGGAAGACCGCCCTGGCCAGGGCTTCTGGCTGGCCCGCGAGGTCGAAGCGAAAGCGCGCGGCGCGCTGGAGCACGTACTCGACGTCCAGGTCCCCGGGCGCGACCAGCAGCTCCCCGTCCGCGACGTACTCCATCGAGCTGCACTCGAGGGTCAGGCTGCCCGCATCGGACCGACCCAGGAACTCGAAGCTACCGTCGGCCTTCGAGAGGGCGCCCCACCTCTGGGGGGTGCGGTGGGCCTGGCCCCCATCGACGGGTACGGCCGCCGAGCCTCCCGCTGCGGCGGTCGAGGCGCTCGCCCTGACCGCAAGTGCCGGGAGGTCGTAGGGCTCTTGCAGCGACAGGGCGGTCACCACGCCCTTGCCGTCCCGATCGACGACCCGCCCGGCAACCAGCACCTCGAGGCCCGCCAGCCGCAGGTCCCCCAGGTCGACCAGCGCTCCGCCGGTGGCACCCAGTCCCTCCAGGTCGACGGTCAAGAGCTGGCCGTCCTCGGGCGCGTAGTGCAGCTCCAGGTCGCCCACGTCGAGCCACGGCGCGAGGGCCTCGAAGCGGCCCAGCTCGTCGGTCGCCACGCGCGCCTTCAGCTCGAACCTCCCCTGCTGGTAGTACGGGACGCTGCCGATCAGCAGGTCGGCCTGGGCCAGGGGCGTCCCGTCCGGGAGCAGCACGCGAGCCGCGATGCGGGGCACGCTCGCCTCGAGCACGAAGTCGATCGCCAAGCGCTCCTGGTCCAGCGCGAGCTGCTGGCCTGGGAGCAGCTCGGGCTCGTCGTCCGACTCGGTCAGGAAGCGCAGCTCGAACTCGACCCCGCGCTCCACGGCTTCGAAGCTGACGCGCGCGGACGTCTGCGGGCCGTCGTCCGAGCCCAGGCTCGCGACCGGGCGCATGAGCCCATCGACCGGGCCACGGCCCAGCATGTTGTTGGCGCCCGCTCCCCCGCCGACCTGGGACAGCACCAGCATGCCGCGGGGCAGCTCGCTCCCATCAGCCTGGCTCACGGTCACGTCGACCCGGCCGACCGGGGGCTGGCGCAGCACGACCTCGTCGGGCTCGTCGGCCTGCCAGTCGACCTCGACCTCCGGCGTGGTCCTGAAGAAGCCCGCGAGCGCCACGAGCACGCTGGAGTCGTCGTCGACCATGTTCTTGGCAGCATCGGGGATCTGCTGGATCGTGTTCGAGAGGAAGGCCGAGCCGTCGCGCCCGGTCGAGGTCGCGTTGATCGGCATGCGCATGGACTGGTCGCCGAAGCGGCTCACGACGACCAGCTCGACGCCGGCTCCTGGCACGGCGTCCCCCGCGGCATCGAGCACCTGCACCAAGAAGCCCGCCTCGGGGCTGACCTCGATGCGGTTGGCGCCGTCGCGCCCCTCGAGCATGCCGAGGTAGCGCCTGCCGTCGAGCTCGCCGCGGCCGCGCAGGAAGGACTCCGGCGCCTCGACCGCGACGCGCACCTGACCCTTGTCGTCGCAGCGGTAGTGCGTCCCGAAGCGGTCCATGACCGCGTCGATGCCCGCGCCGGCCATCATCATCTCCTGGGCCACGCCGCCCATGGCGCCGTCGTCGCCGAAGATGGTCACGACCGCGTGGGGCAGGGGTTCGCCGGTGCTGGCCAGCACGACCTCGAACAGCATGCCGCCCTCGGCGGGCTCGCTCAGCACCAGGCCCGTCGAGGTCGCAGCCGGGGCCTCGACGGAGGAGCGCTCGGGCGCGCTGGTGGTCGGCAGCTCCGCGAGCCCCTCGAGGGTCGGCGCGCTGTCGGCCCCAGGGCCTTCGACCTTGGTCGTCGCCTCGGGAGCCGGGCCCCCGTCCATGGGCGGAGCGGAGGCCTCGGTGCCGAGGGTCAGCCACAGGGCGACGGCGAGGGCAGCGGCGGCGAGGGCGAGCAGGAGCGGCTTCATCGTGGACATCGGGGCGAGGGAAGAGCGGAGCGCAGCGCGGCACGAGCCGGGCACTGCCCTCCCACCTTACCCGCAGCCGGCGGTCCGCATCAGGGCATGTCGAAGGACAGGTGGTTGTCGCCCTCCACGAGGGCGTACTCCTGGTTGTAGCCCGAGAAGTAAGCCTTCAGCACCGACGCAGCTTCGGCCGTGTAGAGGTTCCACACGCCGCCGCCCTCGTGCTTGGTGTAGCCGAAGGCCTCGTCGCTGATGGCGCCCGAGGGCGAGGTCACCTGGTGGAAGGCGCTGACCCAGACCGCGTCGGGGGGCACGCCCTCGGGCAGGGCTAGGAAGATCTTGTAGTGCCGGACCTGGTGCTGGAAGACCAGCAGCCCGAGGTCCACGTCCTTGCCCGGCTCGAGGTGCACGGTGCCGGTCAAGAGCAGCGACTCGTCCTCGCTGCCGAGCACGAAGGTGTAGGTGTAGTCCCCCGGCGGCAGGGCCGGCGAGCTCCCACCGGCGACCGGGTTGTAGCTCTTGCCGCCGCGCCCCTCGCCGTTGTCGATGATCAGCTGCACCGCGTCCTCGAGGCCTTCGACCTCGGGCGGCAGCTTGAAGGTGAAGTAGCAGCTGCTGAGCAGCTCGAGCTCGATCCCGGTCTCGCCGGCGAAGACCTCGCGCGGCTCGGGCGCGATGAAGGCCTGGGAGCGGGCCTCGATCTCGAAGTGGGTCGAGCGACTCGTGCCGCGGAGCTCGAAGCGGCCGTCGGCGCCGGACATGACCTGCCAGCGGCGCCAGCGCTCGGCCTGCACCGCCTCCGGCGGCAGCTGGTGTGTGCCGCGCGCCGACGGCTCGAGCGAGACCAGCACCGCCATGCCCTCGCCGGCCGAGTTCACGACACGCCCGGCGGCGAGCACCGGCTCGGGCCCGAGGATCACGTCACCGAGCTCGAGCAGGCCATCCTCGGGCTGGCCGAGCCCATCGAGCGGCGCGCTCAGGCGACCGCGGGTCGGGTGCTCGTACAAGAGCAGCAGCCCGTCCTCCTCGTACCAGGGAGCGAGCTTCTCGAGGTGCCCCTCCTCGTCGGTCGTCACGGTGTCCAGCCGCTCGGGTGCGCTCGACCACTGCACCTCTTTGCCGAAGGTCAGGATCGCATCCGCGAGCAGCGTGCCGTCGTCGAGCAGCGCCCGCGCGGTCAGGGTCGGGACCAGAGACTCGACGACCAGCTCGACGCGCAGGAGCTCTTGGTCTTCGGCCAGGACGAGGTCCTTGGCCTCGGCCAGCCCCGGCGAGGTCGACGTCCCGAAGCGCAGGTCGAAGGGCACCCCCCGCTGGACCACGCCGAAGGCCACCGTGTTCTCCTCGGCCATCGAGGTCGAGCGGTACAGGCTGCTGCTCGGCGCAGACTCCCCGAGTGCGTAGTCGAAACCGCTGGGGCCGAGGGTCACGTAGCCGGCGGTCATGTCGATGCCGGTGCTGTCCTTGACGGTGACCTCGACGCGGCCCACCGGCGGCCGCACCAGGGTCAGCTGCTCGGGGGTGTTCGCGCGCCAGTCGACCTCGGTCTCGGGGGTCTCGGCGAAGAAGCCGGACAGGGCCACGAGCGCCCGGCCGCCCTCCTCCTCGTTCACCAGCTGCGCGCTCTGCTCGCTCATCGAGAGCAGGATGTTGGGCAGGAAGAGCGTGCCGTCGCCGTCCGTCGTCGCCGCTTGGATCGGGAAGCGCTGGGCGTCGTCGCCCCAGGTCGTCTCGGCGACGAGCTCGACAGGCGCGCCCGCGATCGGCTGGCCGGCCTGGTCCTCGACGCGGACCTCGAAGCCCAGCTCGGGGGTGACCAGCACGGTGGTGCCGGCCTTGTCGACCTCGAGCAGGCCGGCATAGCGCACGCCGTCGAGCTCTCCGCGGGCGCGCACGATCGCGTCGACCTCGAGGTCCCCGATGCGCACCTCGCCCGACTCGTCGCAGCGGTAGTGCCGGCCAAAGGTGTTCAGGACCGCGTCGATGCCCAAGCCCGCCGCGAGCAGCTCCTCGGCGCCCTCGGACATGGCCACCTCGGAGCCGAGGTAGATCAAGTGAGCGTTCGGCAGGGGCCGACCGTCGGCCTCGAGCTTGACGTCGAAGAGCAGCCCGTCCGGGTCCGACTCCAGGAAGACGATCGCCGGCGGGGCCTGGGGAGCGAGCACCGCGGTGCGCGCGCGGTCCTCGGCCAGGTCGTCCTCGGCCAGGGCGTCGGGCCCCGTGCGCGGACGGTCGGGCTGGCCCGGCTGAGCGGGGGTCGGGCTGGGCCCACCTGCGCCGCCGGGATCGGTGGTCCCCGGGCCCTCGTCCAGGACGAACCAGAGGGCGACGGCCAGGACGGCGATCGCCAGGGCGACGACGAGCTGCTTCATGGAGGCGGTGACGGGTCGGGGGCCGAGGGGCCTGGGGCTGTGGGGACGGACCGAGGGTGCCGGGGACCTCGATGGTATCGGACTCGAGCCGCTTGGCTACCTCGCGCGACACCTGGCGTTGCTGGGCTTGCGGTCGGCGCCTGCTCAATCGGCCGGGAACCGGACGTCGCCTGGGCCGGGCTCCAGCTCGACGACCTGGGACTCGCCCGACTCCAACGTCACGACGAACTCGGCGGGCCGCTCGACCAGGAACAGGTGGGTCGCCTGCCAGGCCTCACCGGGCACCTCGCAGATCCGCACCAGCCCGTCGGGTCCCCTGCGGAAGGCCTCGAGCGAGGCGATGCCGGTGTCGGTGTAGGTCGCCCGGGACTCCGGGTCCTGGCGCATGGCGCGCACCTGGTAGTGCAGCAGCTCGTGCTCCAGCTCGACCAGCCCGAGGTCGTGCACCTCGCCCGGCGCCAGGTCGACCGAGCCCGAGCCGACCACGACGTCGGGCATGGCCTTGAGCACGAACCGGTAGTCGAGCGGACCGGTGGGCAGCTGGGGCGAGCGACCGCTCTCGCAGTCGAAGGTCCCGCCGTCGGGACCGTCGGCCAGGGCAGGCACGTGCAGCAGCACGCCCTTGGTCTGCTCGACATCGCCCCAGAAGCCGAAGTGCAGCTCGGCGCCGATCCGGAGCTCGAGCTCGAGGTCCACGGTGCCGACCGGAACCTCGATCGGATCGCGCTGCGCCAAGCCCTCGGGCAGCGGCGGGACCACCACCTTCAGCCGCGGCGCGGCGGTGTCGCTGACCAGCGTGAAGCGCCCGCTGGAGTCGGTGTCCAGGAGCCACGAGTTCGGCAGCAGCCGCACGTCCACGGCCCCCCCGTCCGCGTCCGCGCTAGCCGTCCAAGCGTTCGGATCGTCGCGCTCGAGGCCCGCTGTGCTCACGCGCACCTGGCCCTGGACCGGGCTGCCGGCCTGGTCGACCAGGCGACCGGTCAGGGCGATCGGCTCGGGGGCCAGAGTCAGCTCGCCGAGGTCCTCCCCGCTCCACCACTCGCCCAGGCGCACGAAGTGGCGCGCGCCTTCGGCATCACGGGTCACCAGCGCGACCCCCGTGTAGCTCGAGGTCGTGTGGACCCAGGGCGCGTCCTCGTCGAAGTTCCCCTTGGAGTCGGTGCGGAAGCTCGCCACGTGGACGCCGAGCGTGTCGGTCGGGAGGGCAGGCCCTGGGTGCCCGTCCTCGTCGCGCAACACCAGCACCTCGCGCTCGGCGAGCGCAGTCCCAGCGCTCCCCAGCAGCCGACCGCGCAGGCGCACGGGCTCGGGATCGAACTCCAGCTCGCGCACCGCGTGGTCGCCCTCGAGCACGAATTGCTGGACGACATGCCCCGCGGGGCGATCGCTGGAGCCGAAGACCAGCTCGAGGGGCGCGCCCTGTTCCACGATCGGGAAGTGCGCGATGTGCGAGCTGGCCCCGTCGACCTCGAAGGTGCGCACCTGCTCCAGGTTCCAGGACGCCACTTGCCCGGGCTCGCTCTTGGTGCTCAGCGACAGCAGCCTGGTCGCGAGCTCGGAGTGATCGGTCACGTGCACCTCGACCGACCCCACGTCGGGCCGCACGAAGCGGACGGGCTCGGCGCTAGCCGCGGCGTCGTCCATCAGGATCCAGCGCGGCTCGGCAAAGATCCCCCCCAGGGTGACCATCGATTCGATCCTGTACTCGAGCTCCACCAGGGGATCTCGGCTGGACTCCAGCGCGCTCTTGTACAGCTCCGCCTCCATGCCCGACCAACTCAGGTAGGCACGACCCTCGCGATCGGTCGCTTCGTAGGTCAGTGGGATCCAGGACTCGAACGACTCGGCCATCCCTGGCTCGTCCCACTCGACCCAACTTCGCACTCCACTCGCGACCCAAGCCCCGAAGCAGGGCTCGCCGGACTCGTCGACGACCTCGAACGCGATCGCCTCGAACGGCCGCAGCAGGAGCTGGGCGAGGGACTCGTCTTCGAGCTGCTCCAGGGAGCTGCCGCGGAGGGGCGCGCCGTCGCGGACCGCAGTAGCCTCGATCCTCCCGGGGGCGCTCGCTGCGGGCAGCTCGACGATGCCGTCGGGGCCGCACTCGAAGAGGTCAGGCGGCTCGAACGGGGAGCCGCCCCCGACGGTCACGAGCGCACCCGCGGCGGGCTCGAGGCTGTCGGCGAACAGGACCTCGACCCGCAGCATCCCAAGCTCGGTCGCCGGAGACTGCGCACAGCCACTGGCGAGCGACGCGGCGAGCGCTAGGAGGACGGCGACCGGAGCGAGGGAGAGGTGCTGCATGGCAATATTCAAGATCGAGCGAGTCTCGGGACGGGGAGTCCGGCCTCCCCCTGCGCATCACAGGTCGCGCTCTTGCCGCTTGCGGACCTTCTTCTTGGCGTCCGCGAAGAGGTCATCGAGGTCCCGCTCGCGGCGCACCTCGCTGCCGAGGGCGGCGTCGAAGGCGTCGGTCGCGCGGTCCCCGCGCCCCTCGACCCGCGAGCTGGCGCTCTGCCAGCCGGCCTGCTCGTCCCCATGCTCGCCCGGCTGGCGCTGGCGCAGGACCTGCTGGGTGTGCACGTCGACCAGGAGCTCGACGTCGCAGCAGGGACAGGTGACCTGGATCTCCTTCTTGCTCATGCCCCCATATAAAGGTGCTCCAGGGCCCCGGAGGGGGTCGCCCCCCAAGTTCTTTCGTTTTGCCGTTCGGATCCCGCGTGGGCTCGGCTCCTCTCCTTGCCCCCGGGTAACCGGGGACCTGGCTACTGCGAGTTACTCACAACACTCCGAGAGTTCCTTGCTTGACCCGGTGACTGAGCCGTGCGGGGGTGGACGGCTCATCACCGGGTCTCTTTCTTGGGCGGGCGCCCCCAGGCGGTGCGACTGCCCGACGAGCGTGCCCGGCCCTCGGATCTCCCGGGGGCTTTCGTCCGCGCACCATCACGCGGCCGTGGCCCGGCCCCTCAGGGGATCGGGACCACCTGGCGGCGACTGTCGAGCGCCTGGTCGGCGCCGACGTAGACGCGCTGGTCGAGGGTCAGCCCCTGGAGGGCCGCGTGCAGGTTGGCGTCGGCCGGCAGCAGGATGTCGACCTGGCGCTGCTCGCCCGGCGCGAGGTTCACCTGCAAGGGGATGCTGAGCGCCAGCGGCCCATTCTGGCCGAGGTGCAGGTTGAAGCTCAGGTCCGTCAGCTTGCTGGCGTTCGTGTCCGCGTTCTCGAGGTGCGCGCGCAGCAGGTAGTCCGTGCCGGTCCAGACCGGCGCGTCGATCGAGTTCACCCGCACGACGGGCTCGATGACCTCGAACCGGAAGCCGGCCGGCACGCCGACGAGCTCCTGGTGGCCGCCCAGGGGCCAGTCGATCACGACGTCCACCTGGCCGACGGTGCCAAGGCCGAAGTGCACCATGCGCGAGCTCGCCGAGAGGAAGACCGGGTCGCCCAGCACCTGGCGCTTCCAGGTCGTGCCGCCGCCGGTGGCGGTCAGGTTGGAGCCCAGGCCCTCGGTGTTGCCGAAGCGGCCGACGAGGTCGAGCTCGAGCCAGTTGGAGGCGCCCGGGGTCGCGAGGGTGCCCTGGTTGCGGAAGAAGCGGCAGCGATCGCTGGGGATCGAGGCCCCGGTCGCACCGTTGTTCATCAGGTAGTAGTCGAGGAAGCCATCGCTGTCGAGGTCGACCACCGCCAAGCCACGCCCGGCGCCCTCGTCGGCCATGCCGCTCTGGACCGGGTCGACCCGCGTGAAGGTACCCGCGCCCTGGTCGTTCATCAGGATGTGGTTGGGCGCGCGCTCCTCGTTGGTGATGAACAGCGCCGCGGGGATCAGGCCGTTGACCACCAGGAGGTCCTCCCAGCCGTCGTTGTCCAGGTCGCCGAAGGAGGTGCCCCAGGAGGACAGCAGCTTGTCGCCGGCCTCGTTCAGGCCCTCGAGCACGCCGGCCGCGGCAGCGACCTCGTTGTACAGGCTGCCGTCCCGGCGCAGCAGCAGGTTGTCGCCCAGGTTCGACATGTACAGGTCCCAGTCGCCGTCGTGGTCGTAGTCCGCCGGCAGGATGCCCATGTTGTAGTGGCCCCACTGGTCGAACTGCGTCGCCGCCGAGATGTCCGTGAAGACCAGGCCGCCGCCCTGGTCGACGTCGTTGCGGAAGAAGCGGTTGGGCAGGACCCACTGGCCGAAGTCGTTGCCGATCATCAGGTCCGGGTCGCCGTCCTCGTCCTCGTCGAGGGTGCACACCGAGAGGGTGCAGCCCGCGGTGACCGCCCCCGTCGGCGCGATGTAGGGGTAGCCGGGGACGGTGGGACCGAAGACGCCCGAGTCGTCGACCCCGAGGGTGACCGCCTCGTTCACGAAGTTCGGCGCGCCCGGCGTGCCCTGGTTGATGTACAGGTAGTTCGCCTCGCCGTAGTGGTACGGGAAGGAGAGGCCCTTCACGTAGTTGCCCACGTACAGGTCAAGGTCGCCGTCGAGGTCGAAGTCCGCCCAGGACGCGCTGGTGCTCCAGCCGTACTCGATCATGCCGACCGCGAGGGCCTCGTCGACGAAGGTGCCGTTGCCCTGGTTGCGGTAGAGCTGGTTCGCGCCGGTGGTCGAGATGAACAGGTCCGCGAAGCCGTCGCCGCTGTAGTCCGCGACGGCCACGCCGATCGTGCTGCCGAACTGGGACACCGCGATGCCAGACGGCACGATCACGTCGGTGAAATTGCCCGTGCCGTCGTTCTGGAAGAGCGCATGGCGCGAGTCCGAGCCGGCGGCGAAGAGGTCCTCGTCGCCGTCGTTCTCGATGTCGAGCCAGCCACAGCCGCCACCCATCGCGTAGGCGAAGGCGCCGTCGAAGTGCCGGAATTCGACGCCGCGGGCGACGGACTGGTCGACGAAGTGCGGACCCTGGGCCACAGCGGGAGCCGCAACGAGCAGGGACAGGGCGAGGGATCGGGCTGAGAGCATCGGATCGGGGCAAAGAGGGAGCTGGGAGTCCCAAGCCTACCACCCAAATCGCTCCCCTGGGGAGGAGTCGCCTAGCCCTTACCGAGGATGCCCAGCTCCTCGCCGTGGGGCCGCAGGGCATCGATCAGGAACTGGATGTGCTCCGCGGGCTCGACCCCCAGCAGGCGCATGCCCTCGGCCACCTCGTGGCGGTCGACCCCGGCCGCGAAGCGCTCGGTCTTGAGCTTCTTGCCCACGCTCTTGGGGGTCAGAGTCGTGATGCCATCGGGGCGCAGGTAGCAGCAGGCCATGACGAAGCCGGTCAGCTCGTCGCACGCGAGGAGCGCCTTGTCGAGGTCGCTCTTGTACTCCTTGCCCCACTGGGTGTAGTGGGCGCTGATGGCGTAGGCCAGCTCGGGCTCGCCCTCGGTCTCGAGCCAGGCCACGATGCGCGCGGGGTGCTCCTCGGGCCAGGCCTCGTAGTCGGCGTCGTGCAGCAGCCCGGCGATGCCCCAGGCCTCGGCGGCCTCCTCGCCGGGCCCGTAGCGCACGGCTGCGGCCCGCATGGCCAGCTCGACCGCCCGCGCGTGGGTCAACAGGCTGTCGGTCTTGGTCCACTCCGCGAGGCGCTCGAAGGCGGCCTGCCTGGTCAGCTTGGTCTTCACGGCCCGATCCTAGCAAGCCAGGAGCGAGTTCCGCTTTCACGCCGGGCACGACCCGGCGTCAGGTAGCGTGTCCAGGGGGTCCAACGCCCCGGCGCACCCACGAACCGACCCAATCCGCCATGTCGACCATGCTCAAGCTGCTGCTCCTCGCCTCGCCACTCGCTATCGCGGCGGCCCTACCCGGCCCCGCCCCCGTCGGCGCGCTCCTCGCCGACCAGCCCCTGGCAGAGTACTTCCCCGCGTCCACGGTGGCCTACGTCGAGGCCCCCGCCGCGGGCGCGCTCTTCGACCGCGAAGCCTTCGACCAGCTGCTCGACGCCGCCGAGGTGCGCGGCATCCTCGACAGCGCCACCCGCGGCCGGATCCAGGGCGGCATCCTGCTCGCGACTTTGTTCGCCGGCGGCGACCCCTTCGAGCTGGCCGGTCACCTCGCCCACGACGGCGTCGCCCTCGGGGTCGCGCCCGCCAAGGGCTGGGGCCGCTCGAAGCCGAGCTGGGGCCTGGTGCTGCGCGGTGACGACCCCGCGGTGCTCGAGGCCGCGCTCGACCGCGCCTTCGCCGAGCTCGAACAGCGCTTCGACGCGGTCGGCCAGCTGGGCCAGCCCCACGCCACCGAGCGCGGCGTCGACCTGTGGATGCTGGGCGAGGACCTGGCCCTCGGCAGGCACGGAGCGACGCTCTTCGCGGCGAGCGGGCGCGGCTTCCTGGACGAGCTGCTCGCCCGGGCCGCCGAGGGCGGCGAGAGCCTGGCGACCCGGCCCGGCTTCGATCTGCCCGCCGGCGACGTCGCCCTGTGGCTCGACCGCATGGGCACGGCCGGGCTCGGCGGAGACAACGCCAAGCTCGCCATGCTGGGCGAGGCGGTGCATCTGCCCCAGGTCCAGTTCCTGCTCGGCGCGGGCATGGCCGAGCTCGCCGGCGCGAGCACCTTCGGCTTCGGGCTCGACCTGTCGCCAACAGGCGTGGCCCTCGAGCTCATCGGCCACTCGCCCGAGGAGCGCACCGGCCTCGCGCCGAGCGCCCCTGGACCCGCGCCGCGCCTGGACTCGGCCGCCAGCATGGGCGGCGCGACCTTGCACCGCGACCTCGCCGCCATCGTCGACCGCCGCAACGAGCTCTTCGCTCCGGAGCTGCAGCCCAAGTTCAACAAGGCCCTCGGGGACCTTGCCCTGCTCTTCGGCGGCATGGAGATCGACGAGGACCTCCTGCCAGCCATCGGCCCCTGGATCGAGCTTGGGGTCGCCGAGCTCGACTTCACCGGCCTGCCCGCGCCCGACCTGCCGCTGCCGGGCCTGGTCGCGATCTTCGAAGTCGACCCGACCCGCGAGCGCAACCTCATCGCCGGCTTCCAGACCGCCGTCAGCATCAGCAACACCGAGCGCGCCCAGAACGGCGAGCCGCCGTTCACCCTGCTGCTGGGCCTCGAGGGCGAGACCACCGTGTCGTCCGGCCACCTGCCCCTGCCCGCCGACGGCGAGCCCGTGGACACCGACTACAACCTGGCCCCCGCCTGCGCCTTCCGCGACGGCGTGCTGGTGCTCGGCACCCACGAGGCGATCGTGCGCGCCGCCCTGCGCGACCTCGCGCGGCACGAGGTCGAGGCCACGACCACTGCGGCGATCTTCGAGCGCGTGCACTTGAGCGGTCCACCCCTGGCCGCCCTGGTCGACTCCAGCAGGGAGTACCTGGTCATGCAGGCGATCCTCGAGGACGGCAAGACCCGCGAAGAGGCCGTGACCGAGACGCTCCTCTTGCGCACCATCCTGGCGTCCCTCGAGTCGGCCACGCTCGAGCTCGACCACCGCGGCGACGACCTCGTGCTCGGCCTCGACCTGCGCTTGATCGAGGCGATCGGCGCTCCGACGACGGAGCCGCGCTGATGGGCCTCGCACCCTGGCGGCCCACAGCCGGCGATTGGGACCTCGCCGCGGCCACGCACCTGTGCAACCGGGCCGGCTTCGGGCCGCGGCCCGGCCAGGCCGAGGCGCTCCTAGCTGGCGGCCACGAGGCCGCGGTCGCCAGCTTCTTCGAGCCCGCCGGCCACGACCCGGCCTACCTGAAGGGCATCACGATCCTGCTCGGGTCCGGCGACACCCAGCCCCTCGCCGCCTGGTGGATGGGCTTGATCGGCGGCGACGGCGACCCGCTGGGCGAGCGCGTCGCACTGATGTGGCACGACCACTTCGCGACCTCCGACGACAAGGTCGGCGATCCGCGCCTGATGCACGGCCAGAACCGGCTCTTTCGCGAGCTCGGCCTCGGAGACTTCCGCGTGCTGTGCCATGCGGTCGCCAAGGACCCCGCCATGCTCCTGTGGCTCGACGGTGACCTGAACCGCGCCGGGCACCCGAACGAGAACTTCGCCCGCGAGGTCATGGAGCTGTTCGTGCTCGGCATCGGCAACTACACCGAGGACGACATCCTCGCGGCCGCGCGCGCCTTCTCGGGCTGGGGCACCAAGGGCCGCGCCTTCCGCTACCGCGCCAAGTACCACGACGAGGGCCAGAAGACCCTGCTCGGCCGCACCGACGCCTTCTCGCCCGAAGAGGCCCTCGACTGGATCCTGGCCCAGCCCGCCGCCGCGCGCCACATCGCCCGGCGCCTGCTGGTCGAGTTCGTAACGCCCGAGCCCAGCGACGACCTGTGCGCTGCGGCCGCCGAGCGCTTGGTCGCCCTCGGCTGGCAGGTCGGCGCCCTGCTGCGCGAACTCCTCTCCTCCGAGGCCTTCTTCGCTCCCGAGGCCCGCCGCGCGCGCATCGCCGGCCCGGTCGAGCTCGTCACCCGCGCGGTGCGCCGCCTGGGCCTGGCGGTCCCCCCGACCGAGCTGGCCGAGGCCGCCGCCGAGATGGGCCAAGCCCTGTTCCGGCCGCCGTCAGTCAAGGGCTGGGACGGGGGCGAGGTCTGGATCAACGCCGGCACCTGGACCGCACGCCACAACGCCCCCCTGCGCGCCCTCGAAGGCCTCGACGACAGCGGCCTGGTCGCGGCCCTCGGGCGCCCACGGTCGAAGTCCGAGGCCGCCGACCTGGCCCTCGACGGCCTCTTGCCCGGACTCGACTCCGGGGGCTTCCGCACGGCCCTCTCTGCCGAGGCCGAGCGCGCCGACTCCCCCACCGAAGCCCTGCGACTCGCCACCGCCCTCGTCCTCGTCGCCCCCGAGTACCAGCTGAGCTGAGCACCATGCAAGACCTCCGAAACGGACTCCCGAACCTGACCCGCCGCAGCTTCCTCGTCGGCGGCCTGGCCGTGACTGCCCTCGCGGCGGCGGCGCCCCGCGGAGCTGCGCGCAGCCTCCAGCGCGGCCGCGACGAGCGCGTGCTCGTCGTCGTGCAGCTCTC
>JARGPD010000018.1:10142-15837 GCA_029212845.1 Planctomycetota bacterium | reverse complement strand
AACGACGGCCTGAACATGGTCGTCCCCCACGGTCAGGACGCCTACTTCCGCCTGCGCCCGTCGATCTCCCTGGCGCCCGGCGGGCTGCACCGCCTGGGCGACGGCGTCGGCCTGCACCAGCGCATGGGTGGCTGCGCCGAGCTGTTCGCCGAGGGGGACCTCGCGGTCGTGCAGGGCGTCGGCTACCCGGACCCCGACCGCTCGCACTTCCGCTCGATGCAGGTCTGGCACACGGCCGATCCGCGCACCGCCTTTGGCGCCGGCGTGGTGCGGCCCGAGGCCGGCTGGCTCGGCAAGCTCGCGGCCCAGGTCGCGCGCGAGGGCGGCGGCATGCCGGCCCTGCACCTCGGCACCGGCGACCTGCCGCTGTCGCTCAAGACCCGCGCGGGCTTCACGCCCACGGTCCGGGACGCGCGCGGCTTCCGGCTCGAGGAGCCCGCACCCGGCTTCGCCGCCGCGCGCGACCGGCTCCTGGGACCCGGCGGCGTGGGCACCGGGAGGGAGGCCAACCTCGCGACCCTGCGCGCCGCCGCACGCAGCACCTACGACGCAGCAGCCCGCATGCAGGACCTCGTCCGCAGCGGCGGCCGGTCGAGCTACCCGGGCCACGCCCTCGCCGAGCGCCTGTCCCTGTGCGCCCAGCTGATCGCGGGCGGCTTCGGCACGCGCATCTTCGGGCTCGAGCTCGGCGGCTTCGACACCCACGCGCGCCAAGGGCCGAGCCACGCCGCGCTCCTGGCCGAGCTGTCCGAGTCCCTAACCGCCTTCCAGCGCGACCTCGAAGCCAAGGGCATCGCCGACCGCGTCGTGACCCTGGTGTTCAGCGAGTTCGGCCGGCGCGTCGAGGAGAACGCCTCGAAGGGCACCGACCACGGCGCGGCCGGCCCGGCCCTGGTGGTCGGTCGCCCGCTGCGCGGCGGCCTCCTGGGCGCGACCCCGGACCTCGGCGAGCTCGAGGCTGGCGACCTGCCCTTCGGCGTCGACTTCCGCTCGCTCTACACCAGCCTCGAGCGCGACTGGCTCGGGCTCGAGGCCTCGACCCCGGTGCCGGCCCTGGGCGGCCTGCTCTAGGCGCCTGGGCGGCGGGGCCCTGCCCGGCTCGGCACGGGACTTGCCCCAAGCTGGGGTCCGACCCCCTCCCCTTGGAACCAGCGGGGGCGAGGCCTCCCTTCCTGTAACGTGGAGGCCTCGCCCCTGCCCGTTCCGGTCACCCCGTCCGATCCCATGCGCGCTCCCCTCCGCCCCCTCGCCAGCCTCGTGCTCGCCACGGCCGCCTTCGCCCTGCCCGCCACGCCCCACGGTGGCACCTTCTCGGGCCCCGGCAGTAGCACCGGCTCGGGCGGTCCCGCGCCCGGCTCGAACCCCACGGCCCCCGCCGACACGGCGCCGTCCTCCGGCGGCGGTGGAGCGACCACGGGCGGCGGCGGCTCGGCCCCGGTGACCAGCGGTGGCACCCGCCCGGTGACCCCGCCGCCCTCGAGCTCGGCGCCCAAGTCGGCCGGCGCCAAGCCCTCGGCCGACCTGACCCACTGGGGCTTCTGGTGGCACTTCAACAAGGAGCCGCTGCTCGACCTGCGCGCGCGGCTGGCGCGCTCCTCGACCGCGACGGGGACCGACGGCTTCGGCCGCCCGTCCGACGAGGTGATCCGCGAGCGTGTGCTGCCGGTGCTGTTCGGCGCCGCCTCGGACGAGACCTATGACGGCCTGATGTCCGGCGGCGTGATCGCCCTCGGCCGCATCCAGAGCCCCCTCTCGGACAAGATCGCCGCGGCCCTGCACGAGTCCTTCGGCTCGAGCTCGGGCGAGGTGCGCGAGAGCGCCGCCCTCGCGCTCGGGCTGCTTGGCGACCACGCCGCCATGCAGCACTTGGCCGAGATCCTCACCGGCGAGGCCGCGAAGAACAAGCGCTGGGGTCACCTGCTCACCGACCGCATGCGCGCCTTCGCCGCCTACGGCCTGGGCTACCTCGCTAGCCGCAGCCCGATCCAGGACGCCAAGCGCATGGCGGTGCTGCACCTGATCGATCGGCTGACCGATGACGACGAGAACGCCGACATCCGCATCGCCTGCCTGAACGCGATCGGCATGGCCGACCTGACCTGGGACGACGGCATGCACCTCGGCGCGCTCAACTCGCCGACGCGCAGCCGCACCGGCCTGGTCGAGTACCTGCTCGGTCTGTACCTCGAGGGCGATGCCCAGCTGCTCGAGGGCCACCTCCCGGTCGCCATCGGTCGGCTCCTGCACGGCGCTCCCGTCGCCTTCGCCGAGCGCGTCACCGGCCAGCTGCTCGACTCCTGGTCGCCCACCATCAACCACACCAACGCCGTCGCGCTCATGCTGGCCTTCGGCGAGAGCGACCTGCCCGAGGACAGCGAGGTGCTGGCGCGGGTGCGCGCGCACCTGACCGTGACCGCGCTCAAGGGCCGCATCGCCATCGCCCGCCGCCTGGCCCTGATCGACCTGGCCAAGCTGGCCTCGCGGCCGACCGCGACCGGCAAGCCCGACAAGCAGGCCTGCGCGACCTTCGAGGCTTTCCTGATGCGCTTCCGCGATGCGGGCCATCGCACCGACCGCCCCTGGATCGGGCTGGCCGCCGCCAACTACAACGCCCAGCTCTTGCGCTACGGCGCGAACCCCAGCCCGGCGCTGCTCTCGATGCTGCGCGAGCTGATCGAGAAGGGCGGCTCCCAGGACACCGCCTCGACCTGCGCGATCGCCGTCGGCCTGTCCGAGGACCTGGCTTCGGGCCCGTTCCTGCTGGAGCGCCTGCGCGGGGCCTCCTCGGCCAGCGAGCGTGGCTTCCTGTGCCTGGCGATCGGGCTGGTCGGCTACGCCGAGGCCAAGCCGGACCTCGAGGCGACCCTCGACGCCGTGCGCTTCTCGCCCCCGGACCTGGAGAACACGGCCATCGGCCTGGCGCTGCTCGACCGCTCGGGTGCCTCGGTGCGACTGCGCAAGATGCTGCGCGAGACGACCCTGACCTCGATCGCGGGCTCGGTCGCCGGGGCCCTCGGGCGCATCACCGACGCCGCCGCCGTGCCCGAGATGGCGCGCATGTACCGGGCCGTGGGCACCTCCAACCTGACGCGCACCTACCTGGCCGTCTCCCTGGGCCTCGCCTGCGAGCAGGGCCGCCTGCCCTGGTTCGCCCAGCTCTCCTCGGGCGTCAACTACCTCGCCTGGTCTCCAACCCTTTACGACACCGCCGGCAAGGGCATCCTCAACCTGTTCTAGTCGTCCGCGTCCAGCAGCCGGAGCAGCTTCTTCGGCGCCTGGGCCCGGTAGCTCTCGTCGATCCAGTCCTTGAAGAGGTCGAGCGGCAGCTCGCCGGTCGGCAAGCTGGCGGTCACCCAGCCCCACTTGCCGAGGCCGTAGCCCGTGGGCTCACAGCCCTCGAGCGCGAGCGCCTCGGCGGCGGAGTGCGGGAGCTTGCACGAGATCGAGAAGGGCGCGCCCTCTGCCGGCAGGTAGGCGAAGGTCTTCCCGTTGACGGCCAGGTCGAGGTGGTTCGGCCAGGGGCTCTTGAGCTCGGCCCCGGGGTAGCGGAGCCCGAACTCACGGAGCTCGGCGAGGGCGCGGTCGGTCTTCTTCGTCATGAGCAGCTCCCAAGCGGCGAGCTCAAGATCGAGCCGCTACGAGCCGGGCCTGGGCCACCTACAGCCCGCGCGCCCACTCTGGGCGGTAGCTGCGGGGGTTCTCGCTCGCGATGACCTGGTCGAGCTCGGCGACGAGGCGCGGCTGGTCGCGCGGCAGGGTGCCGGCGAGGGGCAGGTAGTTGCTGGCGTGGTTCGAGCGGAAGATCGTGCCGTCCAGGTCGAGCGCTGCCACGAAGGTGCGCAGCTCGAGGCTCAGCTCGGCCGGGTCCATGTCTTCGAAGGCCCCCGCCTGGGCCTGGTCATAGAGCGGCGTGCCCTCGACCGGGGTGACGACCAAGGTCGACACGAAGCGTGGGTTGATCGCGCTGATCACGCGCGCGGACTCGAGCGCGTGCTCGGTCGTGAGCCGACGCCCGCCGACGCCCAGCAGGATCATGCACGACAGCTTGACGCCGGCCTCGGTGGCCTTCTTGGCGACGCGGATCATGTTCTCGGCGTCGATGCCCTTCTTGAGGTTCAGCAGCACCTCGTCGTGGCCCGACTCGACGCCCAGGTAGTACTGGGTCAGCCCGGCCTCGCGCAGCAGGGCCATCTCCTCGACCGTGCGCTTGTCGAGCGCCTGGGGGCTGGCGTAGCAGGAGACGCGCCGCAGGTTGGGGAAGGCCGCGTAGCAGAGCTCGGTGACCTCCTTGAGGTACGAGGTCTTCGCGATCAGGGCGTCCCCATCGGCCAGGAAGACCTTGCGCACGTCGCCCATGGCGCTGGCGGCCCACTCGATCTCCTGCTTGAGCTCGGCGATCTTGCGCACCTTGAAGGGCTTGTCCCGGTACATGCCACAGAAGGTGCAGTCGTTGTAGCTGCAGCCGAGGGTGGCCTGGAGGATCAGGCTGTCGGCCTCGGACGGGGGGCGGTAGACGCGACCTTGGTACTGGATCATGGTGTGCTTGGGCTGCTCGGGGCCTTGGTGGCACCTTGGGCCTAGCCATTCTAGCGCCTGACGCGGCATGGGCCCCGGCCCAAACCTTCCGCAAAGGGTAGAGTTGGGCCCCCGGGGTGCCTGGATCCCGTTAGACTCCCGACCTCACCCCGAACACCCGAGCCGCCGGCGCCCCGGCGGTCAGTTAGGAGAGCACCATGCCCACCAGCGAAGAAGTCTTCACCGTCCTGAAGGACGTCTACGATCCCGAGATCCCCGTCAACATCGTCGACCTCGGCCTCGTCTACACCGTCGACGTCGACGGCTCCGACGTCAAGATCGTGATGAGCCTGACCAGCCAAGCCTGCCCCGAGGCGCGCACGATCCCCGAGGTCATGAAGCGCAAGGTGCGCGAGATGGAAGGCATCGAGGGCTGCGAGATCGAGATCGTCTGGGAGCCGGCGTGGACGCCGCAGCTGATCACCGAGGCCGGACGCGAGATCCTCGGCATCGAGGACTGATTCGGTGCGAGCCTTCGGGGTGCGAGCCCCGGGACTCGAAGCACAAGGAGGGTGGCCCGGCTAGCCGGGCGACCCTCCTCTTCGTTCAGGCTGGGTGCTCACCGCGTCGTCAGCGCGCAGGCGGGCCGCCACATGCTGCGACGCCTTACTGGACGACGTTGATGCCCATCGGCGGCGGCGTGTCGGGGTTCTCCTTCAGCTCTTGCTTCCAGGAGAGCATGCGCGCCTTGTTCTGGGCGGTCTCGGCGTCATCGATGCGGTCGAGGCGCTGGTAGATCATCGAGAGGCCGGTGAAGGCCAGGGGATCGGTCGGCGTCAGCTCGGTCAGGCGCAGGGAGTTCGCGAGGGCCGTCTCGAGGTCGCCGCTGTTCATCTGGGCCATGGAGAGGGCCTGCAGGCAGTCGCCCCACTCGGGGTCCTCGGCCAGGGCGGCCTCGAAGGCCTCGATCGCCTCGGCGTTCTTGCCCTCGCCGTAGAGGCGCATGCCCGTCATGTAGTTGGTCTTCTTGTCGCTCATGGCGGGAGTGTACGCCAGCGGCGCAGGAAGGGGGCAGGAATGCGAGGAGGGGGGGGGGGGGGATCCCCCACCCCCCCCCCCCCAAGCCCCGGGGCGGCGGGCACAAACAACGCAGCTAGGCCGCAAAACCCACGGTGAGTGG